>NZ_JAMZGH010000010.1:0-71070 GCF_024158805.1 Chromobacterium sp. S0633
TGGTCGGAGTGAGAGGATTCGAACCTCCGGCCTCTACGTCCCGAACGTAGCGCTCTACCAGGCTAAGCTACACTCCGTTTTACTGCCTTCAGCGCCAAGCGCCGAGGAGCAGAAATTTACTACATCCAATGCTTTCTGACAAGCTTTTTCTAATTGACTGGTCGGAGTGAGAGGATTCGAACCTCCGGCCTCTACGTCCCGAACGTAGCGCTCTACCAGGCTAAGCTACACTCCGACGACCATCTTCAAGCTTGTCCGAAAACCACCCCGCTGCTGTCTTGGCTGCGGTACAATCTGTGGCATCAGAGGACGCGCATTATGGAACAAATATGTGGTTTAGGCAACTATCTTTTTACCGTTTGAATCAAGACGACGCCCCTAACAACGAACAGCTTTCCGCCGCGCTGGAAAAGCGTCCATTCCAGCATTGCATGGGACTGGACTGGTTCAGCGAGGGCTGGGTGCCCGCCGCCGGCCATCTGGAGGCGCCGGTCTACGCCGTGCGCGGCTGCCAGATGGTGTCTTTGCGCCGCGAGGACAAAGTGCTGCCCTCCTCGGTGATCCGCGACTTCGTCGATTTGAAAGTCGCCGAGATAGAAGACAAGGAGTTGCGCAAGGTGGGCCGCAAGGAAAAGCTGGCCCTGAAAGAGCAGATCACCGACGACCTGCTCCCGCGCGCCTTCGTGCGTAGCAGCCGGATGAGCGCCTATCTGGACACCCGCCGCGGCTGGCTGATGGTGGACTCGGCAGCCGCCAGCAAGGCGGAGGCGCTGGTCTCCAAGCTGCGCGAAGCGCTGCCGCCCTTCCCCGCCGCGCTGCCGCGCACCAAGATCGCCCCGCACACCGCGATGACGGACTGGCTGGCGGCAGGCGAGGCGCCGGCCGGCTTTGAGCTGGATTCCGATTGCGAGCTCAAGGACAGCGGCGAAAACGGCGCGGTAGTGCGTTGCGCGCGCATCGACCTGACCGCGGACGAGATCCGCCAGCACATCGCCACCGGCAAGCAAGTGACCCGGGTTGGCCTGATCTGGCAGGAAAAGATCCGCTTCCAGCTGACCGATATGCTGCAGCTGAAGCGGCTGCAGTTCCTGGACCTGCTGCAAGACGAAGCCAGCCAGGCCGGCGATGACCGTGAAAGCCTGTTCGAAGCCACCTTCACCTTGATGAGCGAAGAACTGGGCGAACTGGTGGACGCGCTGGTCGCCGCGCTGGGCGGCCTGGAAGAAGCGACCAGCCCGGCGGCTGTCGCCCCGTCGCAGGACAAGCAGCCCGCCGTCGTCGACGAAAACTCGGCGGAAGTGCCCTGGGACTAAGAGAGGGTTCGATGCTCGCCGTGCGCGCCGAGGCAAAGCACGGCGAGTGCGACATGCTCTCATGCAGCGTGCGCCGCCCAACTCTTTGACCGCAAGGCCTTGTCTCACTCTGACGAGCGAGACTTGGACCGGCTCGCCGAGCCTTCCCGCCCCCGCAAGCGCTTCACGCTTGCGGGGGCGGCTCTTCATCGCTCCGTTCGCAAGCCTCATAGCAATCAGCTAAGCAGCAAGCAAAAACAATCAATTTAACAAATACAAAGCCTTGAGCGATACTCCGCATACCTTAGCAAGGGAGATCGCAATGAAAACATTCGACTGGCAAGCGCTCTGGCTGGAAGTATGGGCCGGCTTCGCCTGGCTGCAATAGCGCGGCCAACAAAGTCCTGATACCGCCTTACGGCCCCCTGACGGAGCGAAGGATTCCGCCTTTCCCCTCCGCTCCGGCCCCCGGCTTCGACGCCCCCGTTTCAAGCCTTCCGCCACAGCGGCCGCTCCTGCGCGAGCGTTTATTTTGACATTCAAACAAGAATGATTATCATTCAAATATAGGAGCGTCAAATGACCATGTATCGACAACAGCTGAGAAGGTTGAAACGGCAGCCATTGAGCGACAGGCAGAGCAAGCGCAACTGGCGGCGCATCATGGGCGTCCTCATCTTCATTGCCGGCTGTGCCATCCTGCTTGGCGGATTGAGTTAAAACCGGAGTAGGCCGTCCCTTTGCAAGACGAGCCGCCGCATCGCCAAATTGTTTCCAACGAGTAAACAATAAAGCCAATAAACTGCGGTTTATCAGAGAATCGCCGTGGCTTAAGCTGAAGCCATCTCTTGAATGAAAGCTTCAGCCATGACTGCTCGCCTACCTGCGCTGTTCATCTCGCACGGCGCCCCCACCCTGGTGCTGGAAGACAGCCCAAGCCGCCATTTCATCGCCCAGCTGGGAACGGAGTTGCCGCGCCCGCGCGCCATCGTCATCGTTTCCGCGCACTGGGAAACCCGCGGCCTGGTGGTCAACCACAAGCCAAATCCGGAAACCATCCACGACTTCTACGGCTTTCCCGAGGCCCTGTACCAGTTGAATTACCCGGCCCGCACCGATGCGCAGCTCTGCGCGCGCCTGCACGAATTGTTCGCCGCCGCCGGACTGCCGGCGCAAAGCACCGAACAACGCGGACTGGATCACGGCGCCTGGACGCCGCTGATGCTGATGTACCCGCAGGCGGATATCCCCATCGTCAATCTGTCGCTGCCGCATCAGGCGCCGGCCGCTGAACTGATGCGCATCGGCGAGGCGCTGCGCCCGCTGCGCGACGAAGGCGTCCTGATCATCGCCTCCGGCAGCTACACCCACAATCTGCGCGCGCTGGCCCCGGAAGGCTCTGCGCCGGCGCCGTGGGCGCTGGCCTTCCGCGATTGGCTGGACCAGCAGTTGCTGAACGACGCCCGGGACACGCTGGCCGACTGGCTGCAGCAAGCGCCCTATCCGCGCCACAACCATCCCAGCGACGAACACATCGCCCCGCTGTGGGTGGCTCTGGGCGCCGGCACGCCGGGCGCGCCCGCGCTCAAGCTGCACGACGACTGGCGCATGGGCAATCTGTCCATGGCCAGCTGGCGCTTCGACTAGCCGCCCGCCGCCGGCGGCGCCTTGTCGTCGTCGTCCTCGTCTTCGTCGTCCCAACCCAAGGGCTTGACCCCGGGCGGCAGATCCGGCGGCGGCTCGCGCCGGGACAGCCGGATCAGGATGCCCAGCGCCGTCGCCGCCGGCGCGGCGGCGATGAGAATCCAGAACAGGGTGGAATGCATCAAATCCATGTCCGCTCCCATGCAAAACGCCCCGGCCTTAGCCGGGGCGCGATGGCTTGTCCGCCTGCGCTCAGCGTTGGCGCAGCAAACGCGCCGCGTCCAGCGCGAAATAGGTCAGGATGCCGTCCGCTCCGGCGCGCTTGAACGCGATCAGGCTTTCCAGCATGCACTTTTCCTCGTTCAGCCAGCCGTTCTGGAAGGCGGCCTTCAACATCGCGTACTCGCCGGACACCTGATAGGCGAAGGTCGGCACCCGGAACGTGTCTTTCACTCGACGGATCACGTCCAGATAGGGCATGCCCGGCTTGATCATCACCGCGTCGGCGCCCTCTTCCAGATCCTGCGCCACTTCCTGAATCGCTTCGTCCAGATTGGCCGGGTCCATCTGGTAGTTGTTCTTGTCGGCCTTGCCCAGATTGCCGGACGAACCCAAAGCGTCGCGGAAGGGGCCGTAGAAGCCGGACGCGTACTTGGCCGAATACGCCAGAATCTTGGTGTGGATGAAGCCCTCCTCCTCGAAAGCCTCGCGGATCGCGCCGATGCGTCCGTCCATCATGTCGGACGGGCCGAACATGTCCACGCCGGCCTCCGCGTGACAGAGGCCTTGCTTGATCAGGATTTCGGTGGTTTCGTCGTTGAGCACATAGCCGCTCTCGTCCATCACCCCGTCCTGGCCGTGAATGGTGTACGGGTCCAGCGCGCCGTCGGTCATCACGCCCAGCTCGGGGAAGCGTTTTTTCAATTCGCGGACCACGGTCGGCACCAGGCCTTCGGGGTTGTAGGCCTCTTGCGCGCTATTGTCCTTGCCCGATTCGATCACCGGGAACAGCGACAGCATCGGGATGCCCAGTTCCAGCGCCTGTTCGGCGGTGTATAGCAGCTTGTCCAGCGTTTGGCGCGGCGCGCCCGGCATCGACGGCACTTCCACCACCCGGTTCTGCCCTTCCATCACGAATACCGGATAGATCAGATCGTTGGCAGTCAGCACGTTTTCACGCATCAGGCGGCGGGAGAATTCATCTTTGCGCATGCGACGCATGCGGGTGGCGGGAAAATAGCGATTGGCGAAAATCATGACAATTCCATTAGAAGGATTAGCCCGGCCATTGTACGCCTGTTGCCGCCGACCCGCAGCGGATGCCGGCCGGCAAAACAGAGTGTTCTGGATTTTGCACGCCGGCTTTGCGGACAGCGCCGGAAACCGGCCGCCGTCCGCGTTCTCCTGAGCTCAGCGCTTGCGCGGCGCCAGCTCGCCTTCCTCCGCGGCCTTGCCGGCCTGCGCCGCCAATTCCGCGGCCAGATTGTCCTCCGCGCGCCGTCCTTCCCAGTAGGCGGCGTTGACGATGCCCAGCGCTTCCGGATGGAACACCGGGTCCAGGCCGCGCGCTTTCTGCGCCTCATAGTCCCGCAGGCAGGCCAGCGCCGGTTTTTGCATCAAGACGATGGCGATGATGTTGAGCCAGGCCATCAGGCCGACGCCGATATCGCCCAGACCCCAGGCCAGATCCGCGGTCTTGACCGTGCCGTACACCGTTGCCGCCATCAAGGCGATCTTCAACACAAAGCTCAGCCAGGGCAGCTGAATCTTGCGGTTGATGTAGGCGATATTGGTTTCGGCGATGTAGTAGTAGGCGACGATGGTGGTGAAGGCGAAAAAGAACAGCGCCAGCGCCACGAAGATGGAGCCGAAGCCCGGCATGATGCTTTCCATCGCGATCTGCACATAACCCGGCCCCGCCGCCACGCCGGCGATGCCGGTGTACATGGCCTGGCCTTCCGGACCCTGCACATTGTATTGGCCGGTGATCAGCAGCATGAAGGCGGTGGCGGAGCAAACGAACAAGGTGTCGATATAGACCGAAAAGGCTTGCACCAGGCCCTGTTTGGCCGGATGCGACACCGCCGCGGCGCTGGAGGCGTGCGGGCCGGTGCCCTGGCCGGCTTCATTGGAATACACGCCGCGCTTCACCCCCCACTGGATGGCCAGGCCGAGAATGGCGCCGAAACCGGCCTCCATGCCAAACGCGCTTTTCAGCACCAGCGCCATCACGCCGGGCAGCTGCTCGATGTTCAAGGCGATGATTACGCAGGCCACGATGATGTAGCCCAAGGCCATGAAGGGCACCACCGCGCCGGCGAACAGCGCGATGCGCTTGACCCCGCCGAAGATGATGAAGCCCAGAATGATGGCCAGCACCGCCGCGGTGACGGTGGGCGCGATGCCGAAGGCGGTGTTCAGCGAGGCGGCGATGGAATTGGCCTGCACGCCCGGCAACAACACGCCGGTGGCGACGATGGTGGTGATGGCGAACAGCCAGGCGTACCACTTCAAGCCCAGACCCTTCTCGATGTAGAAAGCCGGTCCGCCGCGATACTGGCCGTCGATCTTTTCCTTGTAGACCTGGCCCAGCGTCGATTCGACGAAGGCCGAACTGGCGCCGAGGAAGGCCACCATCCACATCCAGAAGATGGCGCCCGGGCCGCCGAAAGTGATCGCGGTGGCGACGCCGGCGATATTGCCGGTGCCGACGCGGCCGGCCAGCGTCATCGCCAGCGCCTGGAACGAGGACACGCCGCTGGCGCTGCTCTCGGTATTGAACATCAGGCGCAGCATTTCCCGGAAGTGGCGCAATTGCAGGAAACGCGTGCGCACGGACAAGTAAAGACCCACGCCCAGACATAGGTAAATCAGCGCCGGGCTCCAGATGACGCCGTTGACGGCGTTGACCAAATCTTCCATGACATTCTCCTTTGAGCGAAGCCAAGCTCACCGCGCTGATGCAGGGTGGCCCGGATAATTTTTATGTTTTCGCTCCGGAGCGGGGTTCCGGAGCCCCACCAAGATAAGGCCGGATACCGGAACCCTCCAGATAATTCATTTTAAAAAATCGCTCATTACAACAAGTTACTCAAAAATAGTTGACCACCAAAAATATTTATGTTCCAACAAAAAAACGGCAAGCGCGTGCTTGCCGTTTTGTCGTCCGCGACCGCGAGGGTCGCTGAGAGACGTCTTAACCGAAGAAATCCTTCAACTTGTCCATGAAGGACTTGGAGCGCGGATTGTGAGTGGCCACGTCGCCCTGGCTGATGGCGTCGAATTCGCGCAGCAGCTCTTTCTGACGTTCGGTCAGCTTGACCGGAGTTTCCACCACCACATGGCAATGCAGATCGCCGTAATCGGTGCCACGCACCGCTTTCACGCCCTTGCCGCGCAAGCGGTAGACGCGCCCGCTCTGGGTTTCCCCCGCGATCTTGACCTTGGCCATGCCGTCCAGCGTCGGGATTTCCACTTCGCCGCCCAGCGCCGCGGTGGAGAAGGAGATCGGCATCTCGCAATGCAGGTCCATGCCGTCGCGCTGGAACACCGCGTGCGGCTTGATGTGGGTGACCACGTAAAGGTCGCCGGACGGTCCGCCGTTCTGGCCCGGCTCGCCTTCACCGGACAGACGGATGCGGTCGCCCTCGTCCACGCCGGGCGGAATCTTCACGTTCAGCGTTTTGTTGGTCTTTTTCTGGCCCGCGCCGTGGCAGCTGGTGCAGGGATCGGTAATCTGCTTGCCGGTGCCGTGGCAGGTGGGGCAAGTCTGCTGAATGGAGAAGAAGCCCTGGCTCATCCTCACCTGGCCGTGGCCGCCGCAGGTGGAGCAGGTCTTGGGCTGGGTGCCGGGCTTGGCGCCGCTGCCGTGGCAGACTTCGCATTCTTCGTGCGAAGGGATGCGGATCTGCTTCTCGCAGCCGCGGGCCGCCTCTTCCAGCGAGATTTCCATGTTGTAGCGCAGGTCCGCGCCGCGATAGACGTTGGAACGCCCGCCTCCGCCGCCGCCGGAGCGGCCACCGCCGAAGATATCGCTGAAAATGTCGGCGAAGTCGCCGAAACCGCCAAAGCCCGCGCCGCCGCCGGCGCCGGCCTGCGGATCCACGCCGGCATGGCCGAACTGGTCGTAAGCGCCTCGCTTCTGGCTGTCGGACAGAATCTCGTAGGCTTCCTTGACCTCTTTGAACTTCTCTTCCGCTTCCTTGCTGTCCGGATTACGGTCCGGGTGATACTTCATCGCCAGCTTGCGGTAAGCCTTTTTGATGTCGTCGTCGGAGGCGTCGCGGTTGACGCCCAACACATCGTAGTAATCTTTCTTGGACATGTTCCTGTCTCTCTCAAATTCAGTCGGCTCGGGAAGCAAGCCCCCTAGCGCGGCCGGCCACCATACGCCAATGACCGGTCCGGGCCGCGGAACACTCCGGCGGGCCCGGCCCGGTCATCAGGCGTCAAGACATCGGCTGGCGATTAAGCCTTGTCTTTCTTCACTTCTTCGAACTCGGCGTCGACGACGTTGCCGTCTTCCTGCTTGCCGGCCTGAGCGTCCGCGCCGCCCTGCTGGGCACCGGCTTCAGCCTGCTGAGCCTGGGCGTACATGATTTCGCCCAGTTTCTGGCTGGCCTTGGCCAGTTCTTCGGTCTTGGCTTCGATCTCGGCCTTGTCTTCGCTCTTGGCCACTTCCTCGGCCGCCTTCACCGCGTCTTCGATCTTGGCCTTCTCGGCGGCGTCGATCTTGTCGCCGTGCTCGGCCAGCGATTTCTTCACGCTGTGGATCAGACCTTCCGCCTGGTTGCGGGCGGTCACCAGCTCGTGCAGCTTCTTGTCTTCCTCGGCGTTGGCCTCGGCGTCCTTCACCATTTGCTGGATCTCGGCTTCGGACAAACCCGAGGAAGCCTGGATGGTGATGTTGGCCTGCTTGCCGGAAGCCTTGTCCTTGGCCGACACGTGCAGAATGCCGTTGGCGTCGATGTTGAATTCCACTTCGATCTGCGGAATGCCGCGCGGCGCCGGCGGAATGTCGCCCAGATTGAACTGGCCCAGGCTCTTGTTGGCGGAAGCCTTCTCGCGCTCGCCCTGCAGCACGTGGATGGTTACCGCGGTCTGGTTGTCGTCGGCGGTGGAGAACACCTGCGACGCCTTGGTCGGGATGGTGGTGTTCTTCTGGATCAGCTTGGTCATCACGCCGCCCAGGGTTTCAATGCCCAGCGACAGCGGGGTCACGTCCAAGAGCAGCACGTCCTTGCGGTCGCCGGACAGCACCGAACCCTGGATCGCGGCGCCCACGGCCACGGCTTCGTCCGGGTTCACGTCCTTGCGCGGCTCCTTGCCGAAGAACTCCTTAACTTTTTCCTGCACCTTGGGCATGCGGGTCTGGCCGCCGACCAGGATCACGTCGGAGATTTCGTTGACCGACAGGCCGGCATCCTTCAGCGCCACGCGGCACGGCTCGATGGAGCGCTCGACCAGGTCTTCCACCAGGCTTTCGAACTTGGCGCGGGTGATCTTCATCGCCAAGTGTTTCGGGCCGGTGGCGTCCATGGTGATGTAGGGCAGGTTCACTTCGGTCTGAGTCGCGCTGGACAGCTCGATCTTGGCCTTTTCCGCCGCTTCCTTCAGACGCTGCAGCGCCATCACGTCGTTCTTCAGGTCCACGCCCTGTTCGCGCTTGAACTCGGTCACGATGTAGTCGATCACGCGCTGGTCGAAATCTTCGCCGCCCAGGAAGGTGTCGCCGTTGGTCGACAGCACTTCGAACTGGTGCTCGCCGTCCACGTCGGCGATTTCAATGATGGACACGTCGAAAGTGCCGCCGCCCAGGTCGTACACCGCGATCTTGCGGTCGCCTTCCTGCTTGGACAGGCCGAAAGCCAGCGCCGCGGCGGTCGGTTCGTTGATGATGCGCTTCACTTCCAGACCGGCGATGCGGCCGGCGTCCTTGGTGGCCTGACGCTGGCTGTCGTTGAAGTAGGCCGGCACGGTGATCACCGCCTCGGTCACTTCCTCGCCCAGATAGTCTTCCGCGGCCTTCTTCATCTTGCGCAGCACTTCGGCGGAGAGTTGCGGCGGAGCCAGTTCCTGGTCGCGCACTTTGACCCAGGCGTCGCCGTTCTTGGCTTTCAGGATTTCGAAAGGCATCAGGTCGATGTCTTTCTGCACTTCCTTGTCTTCGAAGCGGCGGCCGATCAGGCGCTTGGCGGCGTAAATGGTGTTGCGCGGGTTGGTCACCGCCTGGCGTTTGGCCGGCGCGCCGACCAGGATTTCGCCATCGTCCATGTAGGCGATGATGGACGGAGTGGTGCGAGCGCCTTCGGCGTTCTCGATCACTTTGGGCGCGCCGCCCTCCACGACCGATACGCAGGAGTTGGTGGTGCCCAAGTCGATGCCAATGATTTTACCCATGTCGAAGTTCCTTTATCTCAATTCGTTTCAGCGGCCATTTGTTCGATAGCGACCGCCTGTTGTCTCAATAGGTATTGGCTATGCCCATTATTTCAAGAGGAGCACGCCGCCCTTTTTTATGCTTTTGCCTTGGCGACCACGACCATGGCCGGACGCAATACGCGATCGGAGATCTGGTAGCCTTTTTGCATCACGCGCACGATGGTGTTGGGTTCGGCGTCGGCCTCTTCCGCGCTCATCGCCTGGTGCTGATGCGGGTCCAGCTTGTCGCCGGTCTGGGGAGCGATGTCCTTGATCTGCGCCTTGTCGAAGGCGGACACCAATTGCTTCAGCGTCATGTCCACGCCCATCTTCAGGGTGTCGATCTGGCCGCTCTGGTCCAGCAGCGCCATTTCCAGATAGTCCTTCACCGACACCAGCTCGCCGGCGAACTTGGAGATTGCGTATTTGTGCGCGGCGGCCACGTCTTCCTGCCCGCGGCGGCGCTGGTTTTCCAGATCGGCGCGGGCGCGCAGCAGCGCGTCCTTCAGTTCGGCCACTTCCGCGTCCAGCGCGGCGATGCGTTGCTCCGCGCTCAGCTCTTGCTCTACGGCCTGCTCCGCCACCGTCGCGTCGATATTGTCATTGTCCACGGCGTCTGCCGCGATGTTTTGCTTGTCCTGCATGGCGATTCCTCGGATTTGGATTCAGCGGTACGAATAGTCCCGACTCAAGGTAGGGGCTTCGTCGCGGAATTCAAGCCCTGAGAACGACTGAACGGCTTCAGACCGTCATCCTAGGCGTCCCAAACCCCGATGTGCGTTTGCGGACTTTTATTTTCTAAAAGCAAACGCTTGAGCGAGTCGCAATATTCGTTTTAGGAAAGTTGCTGTTAGCTTTTGAAAATCAAACATTTTCTTTGTGCTGCACTGCACACAAGCGTTTTTATTTGTGCTAATAATTGAGCCACACCCGCAAGTGCTCCGCCCGAACAGCCGCTATCCGCAAGGCTGACACGGCGGACATGCCGAGCCGGCCCCATGAGGGCCGACCGCAAGAAAATCCGGAAAACCGGATAGCCAGATCGCTTAATGAGGACGCCGGCGTCTGCCGGCGCGCACAGAAACGTATCGAGAAGGGTTTTAGCATGACGACTCGCGAACAACGCATTGCAGCCATCCAGAAAGACTGGAACGAGAATCCCCGCTGGAAAGGCATCAAGCGCGGCTACAGCGCCGCCGATGTGGAGCGCCTGCGCGGCTCGTTGCAGATTGAGTACTCCTTGGCGCGCAACGGCGCGGACAAGCTGTGGGGCCTGCTCCACAGCGAGCCGTACATCAACTGTCTGGGCGCGCTGACCGGCGGTCAGGCCATGCAGCAGGTCAAGGCCGGCGTCAAGGCCATCTATCTGTCCGGCTGGCAAGTGGCCGCAGACAACAATGAATACTCGGCGATGTATCCGGACCAGTCGCTTTATCCGGTTGACTCGGTGCCCAAGGTGGTGGAACGCATCAACAACGCCTTCACCCGCGCCGACGAAATCCAGCATTCCAAGGGCGTGGCCCAGGGCGACGCCGGCTTCATAGACTACTTCGCCCCCATCGTGGCGGACGCCGAAGCCGGCTTCGGCGGCGTGCTGAACGCCTATGAGCTGATGAAGGCGATGATACGCGCCGGCGCCGGCGGCGTGCACTTCGAGGACCAGCTGGCCTCGGTGAAGAAGTGCGGCCACATGGGCGGCAAAGTGCTGGTGCCCACTCAGGAAGCGGTGCAGAAGCTGATCGCCGCGCGCCTGGCCGCCGACGTCTACGGCGTGCCCACCCTGGTGATCGCCCGCACCGACGCCGAAGCCGCCGATCTCTTGACCAGCGATTGCGACGAGCGCGACCGCCCCTTCCTGACCGGCGAGCGCACCGCCGAAGGCTTCTACAAGACCAAGAAGGGTCTGGAGCAGGCGATCAGCCGCGCCATCGCCTACGCCGACTACGCCGATCTGGTCTGGTGCGAGACCGGCACTCCGGATCTGGAGTTCGCGCGCAAGTTCGCCGAAGCGGTGCACGCCAAGCATCCGGGCAAGCTGCTGGCCTACAACTGCTCACCGTCCTTCAACTGGAAGAAGAATCTGGACGACGCCACCATCGCCAAATTCCAGCGCGAGCTGGGCGCGATGGGCTATAAGTACCAGTTCATCACTTTGGCCGGCATCCACAATATGTGGTACAACATGTACGACTTGGCGCAAGATTACGTTGCCCGCGGCATGTCCGCCTATGTCGAGAAAGTGCAGGAGCCGGAGTTCGCCGCTCGCGAGCGCGGCTACACCTTCGTGTCCCACCAGCAGGAAGTGGGCACCGGCTACTTCGACGACGTCACCACCGTGATCCAGGGCGGCCAGTCCAGCGTCACCGCGCTGACCGGTTCCACCGAGGAAGAGCAGTTCCACTAAACCGCCGCCGTTCACGCCGGGAAAACGCCCACATCCGTGGGCGTTTTTATTTGCCAGCTGCTGCGCTGCAAAAAAGCCACAGCCATTTCTACAATAAGTAGAATAAAATCACTCAAACACTGCAAAAATAGACGTATCGTCCAGTATTTTCCTAGAAATATTAGACCACTGCATTACAAACCCCGCTATAACAGACTTTATGTCAGCATGATTTTGAAAAGCGTCACGATGCGCCCTACCAAGAAGGAGCTTTCATGCTGATAGATCCCAGTACCCGCTATACGGCCTTTCAATCCTGGCCCCTGCCCAACCGGCAATGGCCCAACCGCCAAACCAAGCAGGCTCCGATCTGGCTCAGCACCGATCTGAGAGACGGCAATCAAGCGCTGGCAGAGCCGATGTCCATCCGGCAGAAGTTAGGCTTCTTTCATTTATTGCTGCGCTGTGGCTTCAAAGAGATTGAAGTCGCCTTCCCCGCCGCCTCGCAAACCGAATTCGACTTCGTTCGCCTGCTGATCGAAGACGGCCATGTCCCGGACGATGTCACCCTGCAGGTCATCACCCAATCCCGGCCAGACTTGATCGACCGCACCATGGCGTCCTTGCGCGGCGCTCGGCGCGCCATCGTCCATCTCTACAACGCCAGCGCGCCGATCTGGCGCGAGCAGGTCTTCGGCCTGGAACAAGAGGGGGTTATCCGCTTGGCGGTGGACGGCTGCCTTCAGATCAAGGCCTTGTGCGCGGCAAGGCCGGAAACCGAGTGGCTTTTCCAGTATTCGCCGGAAACCTTCTCCGCCACCGAACCCGACTTTGCACTGGAGATTTGCTGTGCGGTCATCGACGCCTGGCAGCCAAGTCCACAGGCCAAGATGATTCTTAACCTGCCGGCCACGGTTGAAATGTCCACGCCCAACACTTATGCAGACCAGATCGAGTGGATGAGCCGCCGTTTACCCCACCGGGACAGCTTGATTCTCAGCGTGCATCCACACAACGACCGTGGCACCGGGGTTGCCGCAGCCGAACTGGCGCTGCTGGCCGGAGCCGAGCGGGTCGAAGGCTGTTTGTTCGGCAACGGGGAGCGTACCGGCAATGTCGACCTTTTGACGCTTGCGCTCAATCTTTACAGCCAGGGCATTGCACCCCGGCTGGATTTTTCGGATATAGACAGCGTGCGTCGGCAAGTGGAGGACTTCCTCCAATTAGCCGTGCACCCTCGTCATCCTTACGCTGGCGAATTGGTCTACACCGCCTTTTCCGGCTCCCATCAGGACGCCATCAAGAAAGGATTCGCCCGGCAGCGGGCCGAAGCGCCATGGCGCGTACCCTATCTGCCTCTGGATCCAGCTGACGTCGGACGCAGCTACGAGGCGGTGATTCGCGTCAACAGCCAGTCAGGCAAGGGAGGAATCAGTTGGTTGTTGGAACGCCATTACGGTTTGCAACTGCCGCGCGCGCTGCAGCAGGACTTCAGTCAACTGGCGCAAGAAGCCGCCGACAGCAGCGGCAAAGAACTGGCTCCTCAGCAGCTTTATCGCCTGTTCCGCCAAACCTACCTCCCATCGGAACAAAGCTGGCGCTATCTGAGCCACCAATTGGAAAGCGAGTCTTCCGGCCTGGTCCGGCTCAAACTGGAGGCCGTGCATCAAGGCAAATCCTTGCGTTTGGAGGGCAGCGGCAATGGCGTGATCAGCGCCCTGCTCGCCGCCTTGCCCGAAACGCTGCAAGTACAGGACTACCATGAGCATGCTCTCGGCGCGGGAGCCAACGCCAGCGCCATTTGTTATATCCGGCTCATGTTCCAAGATGGATTCAGTCTATACGCGGCAGCCGAGGACAACGATGTGCCCCGCGCCGCCATCCGTGCGGTCATGGCCGGCCTTAACCGGGCAACGCTGAGGACAGGCCAAGCCGATGGGATTGTTTAATTCAACTAAATAATTAATTCATCCGGCGGCGCTTTTTCAATTCTTCATCATCGCCAATACTGGGCAAAGGCCTGCCGCGCGGCAGGCCTTTCTTAATTCACGGCAATATGAAAGGCCCGTCATGGCAAAAGTCGTCGTCGTTTATCACTCCGGTTACGGTCACACCCAGCAAGTGGCCCAGCATGTCGCCGCCGGCGCCAGTGCGCAGTTGCTGGCCATCGACACCGAGGGCAATCTACCCGCCGGCGCCTGGGATCTGCTGAACAGCGCCGACGCCATCATCTTCGGCTCGCCCACCTATATGGGCAGCCCGAGCTGGCAGTTCAAGAAATTCGCCGACGCCAGTTCCAAGGTCTGGTTCACCCGCGGCTGGCAGGACAAGGTGTTCGGGGGCTTCACCAATAGCGCCAGCCTGAACGGCGACAAGCAGGTTTCGCTGATCTATCTGCAAACCCTGGCGTCCCAGCACGGCGGTCTGTGGGTCAGCCTGGGCCTGCTGCCCAGCAACGCCAAGAACGCCAGCCGCGAGGACATCAACAATCTGGGCGGCTCGGTGGGCCTGCTGGTGCAATCCCCGTCCGACGCCAGCGTCGACGAAATCCCGCAAGGCGATCTGGACACCGCCAAGGCCTACGGCCAGCGCGTGGCCGGCATCGCCGCCAAATTGCGCGGTTAAGAGCTCGTTCAGACAAGTCAAAGGGGGCCAAGCGGCCCCCTTTTTTCTTGCCCGCGCCCCACGCTCAGCCGCACGCGGCCAGTTGCTCCAGCAGCTTCTGGTGAATGCCGCCGAAGCCGCCGTTGCTCATCACCAGCACATGGTCGCCGGGGCGGGCCGCGGCGGCCACCGCTTGCAGCAACGCGTCGAAATCGTTGAAGGTCTGCGCGCGCTCGCCCAGCTCGGCCAAGGCCTCGCCGGGATTCCAGCCCAGATTGGCGGCGGAGCAGAACACCAGATCGGCGTCGGCCAGAGAGGCCGGCAGCGCCGCCTTCATCGTGCCCAGCTTCATGGTGTTGGAGCGCGGCTCCAGCACCGCCAAGATGCGCTCGCCGCCCACCTTGTGACGCAAGCCGGCCAGGGTGGTGGCGATGGCGGTGGGATGATGGGCGAAGTCGTCGTACACCGTGACGCCGGCCGCCACGCCGCGCACTTCCATACGCCGCTTGACGTTCTGGAAGCGCGACAGCGCGTCGATGGCGCTGCTCACCGCCACGCCGACATGGCGGGCGGCGGCAATCGCCGCCAGCGCGTTCAGACGATTGTGTTCGCCCATCAGATCCCAGCGCACCCGGCCCTGAAGCCGGCCGTCGAGCAGCACGTCGAAGTGGCCGTTGGCCTCCGCCACGCCCAGCTGCCAGCCGGCGTCCGCGCCGAAGCGCTCCACCGGCGTCCAGCAGCCGCGCTCCAGCACTCGATCCAGGCTGGCCTCGCGGCCGTTGCTGACGATCAGGCCCTGGCCCGGCACCGTGCGCACCAGGTGATGAAACTGGGTTTCTATCGCCGCCAGGTCGGCGAAGATGTCGGCGTGGTCGAACTCCAGATTGTTCAGCACCGCGGTGCGCGGCCGGTAATGAACGAATTTGGAGCGCTTGTCGAAGAAGGCGGTATCGTATTCGTCGGCCTCGATCACAAAGAAGGGGCTGACGCTGGCCGCGTCCTGGCGCGGCGCGCCGGGCAGGCGCGCCGACACGCCGAAGTTCTGCGGAATACCGCCGATCAAGAAGCCCGGCGCCAGGCCGGCATCCTCCAGTATCCAGGCCAGCATCGAGCTGGTGGTGGTCTTGCCGTGAGTGCCGGCCACCGCCAGCACCCACAAATCCTTGAGCACGTTTTCCGCCAGCCACTGCGGGCCGGAAATATACGGCAGCCCGCGGTTGAGGATTTCCTCCATCAGCGGCTTGCCGCGCGTCACCACATTGCCCACCACGAAGATGTCCGCGCCGATATCGGCCTGCTCCGCGCCGAAGCCCTGAATCAGCTCGATGCCAATGGCTTCCAGCTGGGTGCTCATCGGCGGGTAAACATTGGCGTCGCAGCCGGTGACCTTGTGACCGGCCTGTTTGGCGATAGCGGCGATGCCCCCCATGAAGGTGCCGCAAATGCCCAGGATATGGATGTGCATAGTTCGGTTCAGCGTATTGAAACGGCAAAACGGCAAGCATACCGGAAAGCGGCCGCCGCCGACATCCAGGCTCGCCAGCCGGGGCGCGGCCGGCCGCGCCTGTCCTTCGGATCAGGCCCGTCCGACAAAACATGACATTCAGCTTAAACGGCGTCAATCTAGAACTAGGCTGAATTGGCCGCCCTGCAACTGTTCATGGGCAAACACGCCAATTCGGAGACCAAGATGAATATGCTCAAAGCTCGCTTCGCTCCCTTTCCGCTGGGCCTCGCCGCGCTGCTGCTCGCGGCGCCCGGCCATGGCGAAGACCTCCCGCAGATAGACAACCCGCCGCGGCTGCTGGCTATCCCGACCGCTCAGCCCGCCGGCGCGCTCAATACCGCCGCCCTGCTCCGCGCGCCGCTGGAGCTTGACCAGCCGCAGGCCGCCCCGCGCGAAGTCGCCTACGATCTGGACATCCGCTATCGCTACGGCTGGATTCGCAATCCTTCGCTGGAACGCCCCGGGCAGATCCATTACGACAAGGTCGCACTGCGCAGCTACCTGCCCGGCGCGCTCAGCCCGGTCGCAACGCCGGCATCCTCTCAGCCCAGCGCCACGCCCTTCATCGCCCCGCTGATCGAGGTCTACCCCGGACAAACCGTGCGCATCGGCCTGAACAACAAGCTGAACCGCGACGCCGACGGCAAACCCATCCGCGACCCCAGCTGTACCGACCAGGGCGGCAGCGGCAACCAGCCCCATTGTTTCAACGGCACCAATCTGCATACCCACGGGCTCTGGATCAATCCGGCGGGCAATAGCGACAATGTGCTGATCTCCATCAATCCCGGCGTCAGCTTCCAGTACGAGTACAACATTCCGCCCGATCACCCGGCCGGCACCTTCTGGTATCACACCCATCGCCACGGCTCCACCGCGCTGCAAGTGTCCAGCGGCATGGCCGGCGCGCTGATCGTACGCGGCACGCGGCAACCCACCCAGCAACAGAACGGCGACATCGACACCCTGCTGCGGCCCTATGCCGGGGTCAACTTCCGCGAACGGGTGCTGGTGTTTCAGCAGATCCAGTACGCCTGCCGCTTCAAGACCGGACAATACAAGGGCATGATCAAGACCTACGGCAACACCGCCACCCCGCCCAATGAGGAGGACCAACGCTATCGCTGCGACGGCGACGACGTGGGCGGCATAGAAGGCTACGACCAGTTCGGCCCCAAGACCTGGCAAGAGTCCGGCCGCTACACCAGCATCAACGGCGTGGTCTTGGGCAAGATGGCCCAGGCGCGGGCCGGCGACGTGGAACGCTGGAGAATGGTGCACGCCGGCGTGCGCGACACCATCAACCTGAAACTGCGCCGCCTCAGCGACAATGCGCCGCCGCTGGCCGGCCTGTTCGCCAGGCAGATGGACGATTACGTCGCCCGCTATTGCAGCAGCGGCACGGAGCTGGACCTGCCCTTGATCGCCGCAGACGGCCTGACCATGGGCAAGGTGCAAACCCGCAAGAGCGTGGTGTTCCAGCCCGGCTATCGCTGGGACGCTCTGGTGTCCTTCCCCAACGCCGGCAAATACTGCCTGATCAACGACGTCAAGGTCAGCAGCACCATAGACCGCTCGGCGCCGTCGGCCCGCTTGCTGGGCGTGGTGGACGTTGCGCCCGGCCAGGCTTCGCGTCCGTTGCAGGAGGTGTTGATCGGCGCCGCCCGCGCCCACTTCCCGCCCGCCGTCGCCACCAAGGTCAGCGCGGAACTGCGCAACGGGATGAAGCTGAGCAGCTTTGTGCCGCATCCGGACATAAGCCCTCAGGAAGTGACGGGAACCCAGACGCTGACGTTCAACATCGACGTATCCCAACCCGGCGCCGCCTTCTTCCAGGTGGACGGCAAACCCTATGCCGGCGAACGCATAGACCGCACCCTGAAGCTGGGCGGCGTGGACGAGTGGACGCTGCGCTCCGACTTCGTCAGCCACCCCTACCATATCCACGTCAACCCGTTCCAGATCGTCAAGATAGTAGACCCCAAGGGCAAGGACATTAGCGCGGAAGGCGCGCCGGATTCGATGGACCCGGGCGATACGCAATACAGCGGCCTGAGAAACGTCTGGAAAGACACTTTATGGGTGAAAAACATCGAAGCCAGCAATGATCCGAAAATTGCCGCGGCCGGCCGCTACACCATCACCATCCGCACCCGCTATCAGCGCTATATCGGCGACTTCGTGCTGCATTGCCATATCCTGGATCACGAGGACCAGGGCATGATGCAGAATATTCGCATCGCGCTGCCGGACGGCAGGGGCGGCACCGCCCTCGGCCATCATTGACCGGCCCGCCATGAAAAAAGCCCGCGACAGCGGGCTTTTTTACCGAAGGACGGCCGACTCAGAAGAAAATCAGCGTCATCAGCACGAACAGCGGCAGCAAGATGACGCAGGACCAACCCAGATAGCCGAAGAAGCTCGGCATCTTCACATGGCGGTGCTCGGCGATGGCCTTGACCATGAAGTTGGGCGCATTGCCGATATAGGTGTTGGCGCCCATGAACACCGCGCCCATGGAGATCGCCAGCAGAGTGTCCGCCATCGGCCCCATCAGCACTTGGGCGTCGCCGTGGGCCAGGTTGAAGAACACCAGATAGGTGGGCGCATTGTCCAGGAAGCTGGACAGGATGCCGGTCATCCAGAAATACATCGCGTTGACCGGCTGGCCGTTGGCGTCGGACACCATGTGCACCAGGCCGGCCAGGTGGCCGTCGGCGCCGGCTCGCAGGATGGCGATCACCGGACCGATGGTGATGAAGATGCCGGCGAACAGCTTGCCCACTTCCAGGATGGGATCCCAGTTGAATTCATTGCCGGCGCGCACCTGCTTGGGCGTGATCCACAGCGAAGCGAAGGCCAGGCCGATCAGCGCCAGATCGCGGACGATGTTCTGCAACTCCACAGGGGTGCCCATGATGTCGAACACCACGCCCGGCTTCCAGACGCCGGACATCAGCACCGCGCCGACGATGCCGGCCAGCAGGAAGAGATTGCGCTTGCCGTGCAGCTTGATCGGCTTGTCCTTGGAACGGTCGATTTCCGGCAGCGCGCCCGCCTGCGCTTCCTTCTTGAAGAAATAGCTGTCCAGCGCGTAGAAAATGGCCAGCAGCGCCAGCGACAACACCAACACCGGCAGCGCCATATGCTGCACCGTCCAGCCGAAGCTGACGCCTTTGAGGAAGCCCAGGAACAGCGGCGGGTCGCCCAGCGGGGTCAGACCGCCGCCGATATTGGCCACCAGGAAGATGAAGAACACCACCACGTGCACATTGTGCTTGCGCTTCTCGTTGGCGCGCAGCAGGGGGCGGATCAGCAGCATCGCCGCGCCGGTGGTGCCCATGATGGAGGCCAGCGCCGTGCCTATCGCCAGAATGGCGGTGTTGAGTTTGGGCGAACCGTGCAAGGAGCCCCACACCAGGATGCCGCCGGACACGGTGTACAGCGAGAACAGCAGCACGATGAAGGGTATGTATTCGCCGAACAGCGCGTGGACGATCAGCGCCGTCGAAGTGCCCAGGCCGTAAGACACGGCGAAGGGCGCCAGGAACAGCACGGTCCACACCGCGGTGATCTTGCCGAAGTGATGGTGCCAGATGCCTGGCGCGAATATGGGGAACAGCGCGATGGACAGCAGAATGCCGGCGAACGGCAGCCCCCAGGCCAGGCTCAGCGTGGCGCCGTCCAGTTCGGCGGCTTGCGCCAGCGCCGGCAGCAGGGCCAGCGCGGCGGCGCTCAAGAGTGTTTTGGTCATTTATCTTCCCGAGGGCATGACGCCCATTGATAAAAGCGCCATCGCCTGCTTCAAGACGAGCTTGGACAGGCTATGCAAAGTATGGATTCCGGCGATATTGTTGAAGCGCAAGAGCAGCCGGATGCCCTTGCGCTGACGCTTCCCAGTCAGGCCGGCATGCATCCGCGCGGCGCGGAAGCGGCGCGCTTGATTTAGGCCCAAACGGTTACAAAGCGTTACATCGTCCCATAACTCGGGCAGTCCGGACAAGGAAAACCGGTATCGGAAGCAAGTGTTTTTGCGCGATTGCCACGCTAATTAAGCATTTGATGAAACAAGGCCGGCGGCGCTACGCCGTCGGCCTTGTCTGCGGAGACGAACGCCTCAGCGCTGGATGAATTCGATCTTGTAGCCGTCCGGGTCTTCGACGAAGGCGATCACCGTGGTGCCGTGCTTCATCGGACCGGCTTCGCGCGTCACCTTGCCGCCCTTGGCGCGCACCATGTCACAGGCGGCGTAAGCGTCCGGCACTTCGATGGCGATGTGGCCGTAAGCGTTGCCCAACTCGTAGGAGTCGGTGTCCCAGTTGTGGGTCAGCTCCAGCACTGTCTGCTCTTCTTCCGCGCCGTAGCCGACAAAGGCCAGGGTGAAGCGGCCGTCCGGATAATCCTGGCGACGCAGCAATTTCATATCGAGCACTTCCTGGTAAAACGCCAGCGAGCGCTCCAGATTGCCCACTCGCAGCATGGTGTGCAGTAAACGCATCATCACTCTCCTTAATTCATCAATCAAAATGGAACAGCCCGGCGCCGTGCAGCTTCAACCAGCGCCGCGCCGCCTGCCAGTCCGGGTACAGGCGCGCGGTCTCCGCCCAGAACGCCGGTGAATGGTTCATGTGTTCCAGATGGGCCAGCTCATGGGCGATCACGTAATCCAGCACCGCCGGCGGCGCCTGCAGCAAGCGCCAGTTCAGCCGGATCACCCCGGCCGCGGTGCAACTGCCCCAGCGCGTGCGCGCCGATGACAGCTGCAGGCCGCTGGGCCGGCGCCGGCAGGCGCGCGCCAGTGCCTCCATCCGCGCCGGAAAACGCAAGGCCGCCTCACGTTTGAAGAAACGGCATACCGCCAGCTTCAAAGCGGCCGCGTCGCCCTCGACGATACCGGTAACAATCAAGCCCTCCGCCGACAGCCTGGCCGTGCGCCGCACGCCGGCCGCCAGCACGATGGGCAGAGCCTGGCCCTGCCAACTCAGTTGGCTGAGATCCTCGGCTTGTCGCCGCGCCTGCCTTTGCCGCGCCACATGGCCGGCGATCCAGTCGCGGCGCTCCAACAGCACTTCGCGCAGGCGGGCGGCGCTGACCGCCGGATGCGCGACCAGCTCCACCCTGCCCGCGCTGACCCGTATGCCCACGCTTTTGCGCGGGCGCCGGGTCAGCACCACGTCCACCTCGCCGTCAGGCAGCGGCAGACGCAGCCAGACGTTTGCGCTTTTCATCCGCGTCCGCGAACGGGCCGACGCCGCCGATCTCGCGCTGGCGCGCCTCGATCCACTGCTCGGCTTCCTTCATCATCGCCTCGGGCCCCAGCTCTTCGCTCGGCACGATGGGCTTGCCCACCACCACGGTGATCTCGCCGGGGTATTTCAGGAAGGCGTTGCGCGGCCAGAATTCGCCGGCGTTGTGCGCCACCGGCACCAGCGGCATGTCGAACTGCTTGGCCATGCGCGCCGCGCCCAGCTTGTATTTGCCCGCCACGCCCGGCTTGGTGCGGGTGCCTTCCGGGAATACCGTGATCCAGAAGCGGTGGCGTTTGCGCTCCAGCCCCTGCTCCAGCAGGCGCTGGTTGGCGTTGGCGCGGTCGGAGCGGTTGATGATGATGGGGTTCATCAGCACCAGGCCCCAGCCGAACACCGGAATCCAGGTCAATTCGCGCTTGGCCACGTACACCTGCCACGGAAAGATCTTCTGCAAGGCCAGCGTTTCCCAGCCGGACTGGTGCTTGGAACAGATCACCGACGGCTGCTCAGGCAGGTTGTCCGCGCCCAGCACCTTGTATTTCAGGCCGATCACGTGCTCCAGCATCCACAGCAGGCTCAAGGCCCAGCTGACGCCGAACACATGGCGCGCGCGGCGCGGCAGCGGCGCGGACAGCAGCAGCAGGAAGAAGAAGAGCGGCGTGACGATCATCAGCACCAGCCAGTACAGCAGGTTACGAAGCCATAAACTCAGCATGCTTGGAACACTATCCTTTTCTGAAATCAACGTTCGCGGGAATCGATCAGATATTCCGCGGCGTCGTACAAATCGTCGAACACCAGGGTGCCGGCCGGCAGTTCGCCGTCGGCCAGCGTCTTGGCGCCCTTGCCGGTCTTGACCAGGATGGGCAGGCCGCCCACCGCCGCCACCGACTCCAGATCGCGCCGGCTGTCGCCGATCAGCGGCAAACCGTCCAGCTTCACATTGAAGCGCTCCGCGATCTCCAACACCATGCCCGGCAGCGGCTTGCGACAGTCGCAGCCAGCGCTGGGGCCGTGCGGACAGAACAGCACCGCGTCGATGCGGCCGCCGGCCTGGCCCACCAGCCTATGCATCTTCTCGTGCATGGCGTTGAGCGCCTGCATGTCGAACAGGCCGCGGCCGATGCCGGATTGATTGGTGGCCACCACCACGCGCCAACCGGACTGGGTCAGATTGGCGATCGCCTCCAGGCTGTGTTCGATCGGCACCCATTCCGCCGGCGATTTGACGAAATCGTCGCGGTCTTCGTTGATCACGCCGTCGCGGTCGAGTATCACTAGTTTCACGGTTTTCCCCGTCCAGAGCGCCGGGGCGGCCACGGCCGCCCCATCGGATTACTCCGCCAGCAGCGAGATGTCCGCCACGCGGTTGAACAAGCCGGCCAGACGCGCCAGCAAGGCGATGCGGTTGTTGCGCACCGCGGCGTCGTCCGCCATCACCATCACGCCGTCGAAGAAGGCGTCCACCGGCGCGCGCAGCGAGGCCAGCTGAGTCAGCGCGGCGGCGAAGTCGCGGGCGGCGAACTTATCGTCCACCTGCGGCGCCAACTGCTCGACGGCGGCGAACAACGCCTGCTCGGCCGCTTCGCCCAACAGCGCCGGATTCACCGCGCCCACTTCGCCTTCCACCTTCTTCAGGATGTTCTTCACCCGTTTGTTGGCGGCGGCCAGCGCGGCCGCTTCCGGCAGCGCTTTGAAAGCGGCCACGGCGGACAAGACCGCGCGCACTTCCGCCAGCCGGCTGGGCGATAGCGCCAGCACCGCGTCGATCTCGTCGCCCTTGTAATCGGCGGCGAGGAAGTTCTTCAGGCGGTCCATCATGAAGCCGAACACCTCGTCGGCCACGCTGGCGGACAGCTTGCCGGCCGGGAAGGCCGCGGCGACGATGTTCAGCAGCGCCTTCAGGTCCAAATCCGCGTCCAGCGCCATGCGCACCACGCCCAGAGCGGCGCGGCGCAGGGCGAACGGATCCTTGTCGCCGGTGGGGATCAGGCCTATGCCCCAGATGCCGACGATGGTTTCCAGCTTGTCCGCCAACGCCACCGCGGTGGCGATCTTGCCTTCCGGCAGCGTGTCGCCGGCGAAACGCGGGTGGTAATGGCCTTCGATGGCGGCGGCCACTTCGGCGTGCTCGCCGTCGAACTGGGCGTAATACATGCCCATCACGCCCTGCAGCTCGGGGAATTCGCCCACCATGCCGGACACCAGGTCGGCCTTGGCCAGATAGGCGGCGCGGGCGGCCAGCGCGGCGTCGGCGCCCAGCTCATGGGCGATGGCGCCGGCGATGCTCTGCAAGCGCTCCACGCGCTCCAGCTGCGAACCGATCTTATTGTGGTAGACCACATTGGCCAGACGCGGCAGCCGGCTGTCCAGCCGCGCCTTCTGGTCCTGTTCGAAGAAGAACTTGGCGTCGGACAGGCGCGCGCGCAGCACGCGCTCGTTGCCGCCGACGATGAAGGACGGATCCGCGGTTTCCAGATTGGACACCAGCAGGAAGCGGTTCATCAGCTTGCCGGACGCGTCCAGCAGCGGGAAGTATTTCTGGTTCTGCTGCATGGTCAGGATCAGGCATTCCTGCGGCACACGCAGGAATTCGGCCTCGAAGCCGGCTTCCAGCACCACCGGCCATTCCACCAGGCCGGTCACCTCGTCGAACAAGGCCTCCGGCGCGGCGATGGTGGCGTTCAGGCGGGCGGCGGCCTCGGCCAGCTTGTGGCGGATCAGTTCGCGGCGCGCGTCGAAGCTGGCCACCACCTTGCCGGACTCATGCAGGGTGCGGGCGTAGGCGTCGGCGTTGGCCACGGTCACTTCGCCCTCGGACAGGAAGCGATGGCCGCGGGTGCGCTGGCCGCTGTGCAGGCCCAGCACCTCGCCCGGCACCACCGCGTCGCCGTGCAGCATGATCAGGCCGTGCACCGGACGCACGAACTGCACGTCCAGGCTGCCCCAGCGCATCAGCTTGGGCGCCGGCAGCTTTTTCAGCGCCAAGGCCACCACGTCGGCCAGCACCGCGGCCAGCGGCTGACCCTGCTTGACGCTCTCGTAGACGTACACGTCCTGCTTGCCGTCGCTCATCGTGGACAGCGCGGACACGTCCACGCCGCAGGAGCGGGCGAAACCGGCCAGCGCCGGCGTGGGCTGGCCGTCTTTCATCCCGGCGGCCACGGCCGGGCCCTTGCGGCTAATCTTCTGGTCCGGCTGCAAGGCGGCCACATCGGCCAGCTGCACCGCCAGGCGGCGCGGCGAGGCGTAGACCGTCGCTTCGGCGTCGGCCGGCGCGAACTGCATCTTTTTCAGTTCGTCGCCTATGGTCTGGGCAAAGCTGGCGGCCAGCTTTTCCAACGCTTTGGGCGGCAGCTCCTCGGTGAGCAGCTCAATCAGCAATGTCTGGTTCATATTCACTCTAAAACTTAACGCTTGGCGGCCCCGGCGGCTTCGCAGATCACCTTCATCATGGCGTCGGCGACCGATCCGTTATACACGGGCTGCCATTTCCAGGCGTGACGCGGCACTGGAAACAGGGTTGAGAACAGGTGCTTGTTGTTGCGATCGAAATAATCGGAACTGACAAACACGTACTGGTACTTGCCGCAGTCGGCGTAGCCTACGCTGCGGCGGATATTGAATTTCAGCTTGTAGCTTTTCTCGTACTGGATCTTGTCGAACCGTTCCTGGTTGACGAAGTGCACCAGCCCGTCCTGCCCCAGCCACAGCGAATTGCCGTCTATCGCCAATTGCAGCGCCTTGCCGTCCTGATACGCCACCCAGTCGGCGGCGGGCTCGGCCTGCGCCGGCAGCGCCAGCGCGGCGCACAGACATGCGAAAAAGGCCTTCATGCGCATTCCCTCTGTCAAGAAACGGCCGGGGCGGCAAGCCAAGCTCAGGCCTGCCGGCACATCGGGAAACCCAGCGCTTCGCGGGCGTCGTAATACGCCTGCGCCACGCCGCGGGACAGGGTGCGGATGCGGCCGATATAGGTGGCGCGTTCGGTCACCGAGATCGCGCCGCGCGCGTCCAGCAGGTTGAAGGTGTGCCCGGCCTTGAGAATCATCTCGTAGGCCGGCAGCGGCAGGCTGGCCTCCAGCAGCGACTTGGCCTCGGCCTCGTAGTCGTTGAACTGGCGGAACAGCAGCTCGACGTTGCTGTGTTCGAACGCGTACTTGGACTGCTCCACTTCGTTCTGGAAGAACACATTGCCGTACGTGACCGGCTGGCCGTCCGGCAGATGGGTCCAGATCAGGTCGTAGACGTTCTCCACGCCCTGCAGATACATGGCCAGACGCTCCAGACCGTAGGTGATCTCGCCCAGCACCGGCTTGCAGTCCAGGCCGCCCACTTGCTGGAAGTAGGTGAACTGGGTCACTTCCATACCGTTCAGCCACACTTCCCAGCCCAGGCCCCAGGCGCCCAGGGTCGGGTTTTCCCAGTCGTCCTCGACGAAGCGGATATCCTGCACCGTCGGATCCAGGCCCAGCTCCTTCAAGGAACCCAGATACAGTTCCTGGATATTGGACGGAGCCGGCTTCAGCACCACCTGGAATTGATGATGCTGGAACAGGCGGTTGGGGTTCTCGCCGTAACGACCGTCCGCGGGTCGACGCGACGGCTGCACATAGGCCGCGTTCCACGGCTCCGGCCCCAGCGCCCGCAGAAAGGTGGCGGTGTGGGAAGTCCCCGCGCCCACTTCGGTGTCGTAAGGCTGCAGCAAGGCGCAGCCCTGGCGGTTCCAATAGTGCTGGAGCGTGAGGATGATTTCCTGGAAGGTAAGCATAGAGGTGGCAAGCAAAGTGAAAAGTCAAAGGCAGATTCTACCGCCTAGCGCCCCCCGCGCAAAGCCAAGCCGTTGGCGGCAAATCAAAAAGGCCGGCGAAACGCCCTCGCGCCGGCCCGCCTCGCGCAGCGGCGCCCTCATTTGCCCGCCGCCGGCACCATATCCCGGAACTTGCGCTGGGTGTATTTGGCGTAGATGCGCTCCACGCTGCCGTCGCGGATCAGATCGCCTATCGTCGCGTCCAGCCTGGCCGCCAGCGCCGCCTGCCGGGCGCTGAAATTGGGCGACAGATCGGTGCGGTCTATCACCGGCTGCAAGATCTCCACGTTCGGCCGCAGGGAGGCGCCCCACACATCGCACAAGACGAACCGACGATGGCCGCCGGTCAGCATCGCGTACAGCTGATCCTCGTCGTTGCTCGGCTCCAGCTTCCAGTTGGGATAGTTCAGAATCTTCGGCGTATAGGTGTAACCGCGCACCATGCCCACCGCCTGGCCTTGCACCAGTTTCCAGTCGAAGGATTTGACCGGCGAGCCGCGCTTGACGCACAAGGCCACCGGATAGCTGGAATAGACGTTCTTGAAACGCGGCGTCTGAGCGGCCACTTCATTGTCTATCACCGCGTCGTAATCGCCGGTCTTGACGCCGCGCAGGCAACGCTCCCAAGGCGCGGCCTCCATCGTCACCGGCACCTTCATCCGGCGGAAGGCCTCTTGCAGCACGTCGTGGCTGATGCCGGAATCCACCTTGCCGTTCTTCACATAGCTGAACGGCTGCCACTCCACCCCGCACAGTTTGATCGGGGCCTGCGCCGCCGCGCCCGCCGCCAGCAGACAGGCCCCGGCAGCCGTCATCCCTAGACTCGCCCGCATCGGCCTCTCCTCTCGTCCCGCTGTCCGCGACGATTTGTTATATGCCGGATCCGCGGCAATGCAAAGCCTGCGCCGCCAGCCGATCTGCCAGCGCCCGCCCCTTGGCCAGACAGTCCGGCAGCGACACCCCGTCCAGCCAGTTGGCGCAGACATGCAGGCCGCGCTCGCTCGCGGCCGCCGCCAGCGGCCGCAAGGCCGCCATCGCCGCCGTGCCCTGCGGCAGCGCCTGCGGCCAACGCACGATGCGCTGGCTCAAGGGTTCGCCCTCCAGCCCGAACAGGCGCGCCAGCTCCAGGTTCAAGCGCCGCAACAAGGCCTGATCCGGCAAAGCGGCCAACTCCGGCTGGCGACGGCCGCCGATGAAGCTGGTCAACAAGCGCGAGCCGGGCGCCGCCGTATGCGGATAAATCCGGCTGGACATCAAATGCCCCAAGGCCAAAGCCTGCTCGCTGGCCGGATGCAAGCCGCCAAAACCCTCCAGCGGCCGGCGCAGCGTCCGCTCCGCCGCCACGGTGGCCACCACGGTCAGCGGCGCATAGGGCAGCGCCGCGCAGGCCCGCGCCCATTCCGGCTCGCAGGGTTCCAGCAGCCGCGCCGCCTGCGGCGCCGGCAAAGCCAGCACCACCGCGCTGGCCGGCTGCGGCCCCTGCGGCGTCCACAAACGCCAGCCCTCGCCCGCGCGTTCCAGCGCCAGCGCCGGACAGCCCAGCCTCACGTCCAGATCTCTCGCCAGCCGCTCCGCCAGGCTGGACAGCCCGCCCGCCAGCGTGCACATCCGCTTGCGCCGGGTCTCGCCGCGCCGCCAGCGCCGCCACATGCCCAAGGCCAGCGATCCCGCCTCCCGCTCCGCCGCCGCCAATGCGGGCAGGCATTCCCTCATCAGCAATTCTTCCGGATCGCCGGCGAACACGCCGCCGATGAACGGGTCCACCAGGGTGGCCAGCACCTCCTCGCCCAAGCGGCGCCGAAAAAAGGCCGCCACCGTTTCCGACGCGTCCGGCTCGGCGGGGCGGCGCCAAGGCTCGCTCAACAGCCGCCATTTGGCGCCCGGGCTGAAATAGCCGCCGGCCAACAGGGAGGCGGGACCGTCGGGCAAGGCGCGGTAATGGCCGTGCCGCAGCACGAAGCGCCGCTGCGGCCCCGCCGCCGGCGCCAAGGGCGTCAGTCCCAGCTCCAGCAGCCATTGCCACAAGGCCTCATCCGCCAGCAAAGTATTGGGCCCCGCCTCCATCAAGCCCGGCGCCAGGTCCAGACTCAGCACCTTGCCGCCCACCCGGTCGGACGCCTCGTACACCACCGCGTCCACGCCTCGCCGGCGCAACTGCCAGGCGCAGGCCAGGCCGGACATTCCCGCGCCGATCACCGCAATCATTTCCCGTCCCCCTCAAAGCCAAAAGGCCGCCCAGCGGCGGCCCTCGATGGAAGACAGTATGCGGCAAGACGCCGGCCGGCCAATTGATCCGCCGCAAGCCGACGCGCCGGCCTAGCCCTCCGGCGGGAACACGCCGCGTTGCTCGGCCTGCTCCAAGGCCTGTTCCAGCCATCCGGCCGCGGCGCGGCAGCCCTGCCTGACCCCCGGCATCACGCGCTCCAGCACCTGGGACTTGCGCACCTGCTGCTCCTTCCAGCCCTTGCCGTCGGAGTGCAGGTTCAACAAGGCCGGCGCCAGCCGGTCTATCGCATTGGCGAAACGCGCCTCCGCGGTAAAGCCTTGTTCGAACTCGTCCCACAAGGCCAACATTTCCTCCGCCTGCGCCTGCGGCAGCAGGTTGAACACCTGAGCCGCGCCGGCGCGTTCGGCCTCTTTCTCCTCAGGGCCTTCTCCTCGGTCGAATACGCTGACGTCGCCGGCGACGATTTCGCCGACATCGTGCACCAGCAAGAGCCTGACCACTCGGTCCAGCGCCACCGGCTCGTTGGCGTGCGGCTGCAAGGCCATGGCGAGCATCGCCACCTGCCAGCTGTGCTCGGCGGAGTTTTCCCGCCTCTGCTGCGAAGCGATCCAGTTTTTGCGGATCACTTCTTTCAATTTATCCAGTTCAAGGAAAAACTGGATGCTCTGGCTTAAGGCGGCATTACTCGTCATCACGGCTCCTGTGGATGCGGCGGCTCGCGTTCCGGCTCAGCGCCAGGGTCGGCCCGACAATGCCAAAACGATCAAAACCATTTCAATTCTACTCTATTTTCATAAACATCCATCAGGAACCGCTGACGCTCGAAGCCAGGGCCGCCTTGCCCGCCACGGGGTTGCCATCGTCGCCCACCAACAAAAAACGGACTTCCGCCTGCTCGACGGCGCAGGACGGGGACGAATCCAAGGCCAGCGTCTCCGCCGTTAAGGGCGCCACCATCTCCGCCGCCAATGGCTGCGCCGGCGCCCCGGCGCAGGCCAGCTCCAGCGCGCGGAAGGTGGCGTAATAAGGGCTGGCGTTGTCGATGCGCACACGCGGACCGTCCGTCCGCTGCTCCAGGGTGAAACGCAGTTGCTCCGGCAAGTCCTCAACCGAGACGGGCAGCTTGGCCGGCCGCATCAAAACCTTCATCTGAGTCCGCAGCGTGACGGTCAGCGTCTGCGCATCCGCCGGCAAATCCGTCCTCGCCGGAGGGATTTCGTACAGGTTCAACCAGAACAGCGACTCGCGATCCACGGGCAAGGGCACGCCGGTGGCGAGCAGGCGCAGACTGATCTGTCCCTTCGGGTTCAAGCGGAAGATAGGCGGAATGGGCATCACCGCCGCGCCCGCCGCTCCGGCCGCGTCCGGGCCGGACTCCAAATGACCGTCGTCGACCCAGGCCTGCACCACCACCGGATAGGGGTTGAGATTGACCAGTTGCAGCGATTGCTCGGCGCCGCCGGCCTCGAACACCACCCGTGTCGACTCCGCCATCAGCCCGGCCCAACTGCTGCCGCACAATAGGCACAACAGACCGCCCGCGCTCCAGCGCGCCCATGCGCTACTGGACACGGACCACCACTTGCGCGGTCGCGTTCAAGGAACCCGGCTTGACCTTCTTGCCCGGCAGGCGGATCAGCGTCGCGCTCATCCGGGCACGGTAATGGGTCAGACCGCTCTGGTTACTCGTCGCTTCCGCGTCCTGCAACACCGGATACCAGCCGTCTGGGGCTCCGCCGCCGGTGATCAGCTCATTGCTCAACAGGTTCAAGCGCTGGCCGCCCGGCCGGCTCAAGGCCACGCCCACGCCGGTGGCCACGGCGGGGTTGACCCCGTAACCGTCGGACAGCAGATGCGTGACCCCACTACCGCCGGGGGCGCCCAAGCCTTCTTTCAAGGCCGCTTGGTAATTGTCGGCTTGCACCAACACCCCCATCGCCGTCTGTCCCGTTCTGGTTCCGCTTTGAAAACCGGACAGGCCGATATTGGCCGGCGAGCCCGTCTGGCATTGCAGGTTGATCTCGATCGGCAGCGTACGTTGCCCGCCCTTCTCCATCTCAACCGCGCTGATGGACGGGAAAAGCACCACCGGCGTCACCATTTCCACCCGACAGCTGGCGGTTCTGCGGATCTTGACGGTGTTATACGGGTTGATGGCGCCGGGCCAGGCGTTGTAGAAACCGGACCAATTGTTTATGTGATCGGCGCCTATAAACAAACCTGGCGACCAGCCGCCGCCTTGAAACGCGCTGTAAGCTATCGGCTGGCTATTTACCCAGCTCTGGCCAAGCTCGCTATCCTGCCAGACTATATCCGGATAGCCCTTCGCCTCGCTGTATTTGAAAAACTCCACCTTGTAGTTGCTGAAATGCTTGACCTTGATCAGAAGCCACTTCTGTGAATCGATGTCTTCAGCCGTCAGTTTCAATGCTCGGCGTTTCCACTTCCGCGTCGCATGCTCTCCGGTATTCAGATTGGTCACTCGCGAAATCAGCCCGCGCTGCATCGTACGGTAAGAATCCGCCAGCCCGATGGCGCTGCCCACCTCATCCCTGCCGGCCCATTCGTTGTCGCCATTGGTCGAGTAGTATTCAAACAGTTTTCCCTCTTCTTCTTTCGTGCAACGGAATAGCACTTGTTCCGGCGTATAGCCGCCGATATTGCCGAAACCCAAGTCGTAAATGCTCAACACCTTGCTGCCCAACAAGGTGCCGTCAGGCTGGAATATCTCGTTATTGATATTGAGGGTCATCGCCATCGCCTGCTGCCCTGCATCGTCTCGCGCGCCCTCCCACAACCGTACCACCCCCTTGCCCGGTTCAACATAATCCACATCGTTGGGATTGGTCGACGGCGTGGGGCGCGACACGCGATAGCACGCGGCCTCCGCCTGCGCGCTCCACAGCCCACCCAGCAGCACGGCCAATAAGGCCGCCGCGCCATGCCTCCGCGCCGCGGCGTCAGTTTGAAATTTCATCTTGGTCCTCATTGTTTGAGCGGCGGCGCGCACTCCGCCTCCAGGCGGATAATCGGCCGGCTTGGCGCGTCGTCGGCCAGTTCATACGGCAGCGCGCACTGCCTGTCCGCCTCTTTGCCCCACTTCACCAGCAGGCGCGCCTTGCGGGAGGCCACCCGCGCATAGGCCTGCCCGCCCTGGCCCACCATGCCGATATTGGAGCCGTCTTCCGCGTACACCATCGCGCCCATGGGCAGGGCCTGGCCGTTTGCCAGCCGCCCCTTGATCAACAGCGCCTGGCCGCGGCGGGTGGCGAACTTCAGCCTGACCGCCGCGCCGGCGTAAGGCGCGGTGCGCAATTGGTCGCCTTGCAGCTCCACGCCATCGGCCAGGCCCTTGCTGTCCAGCGACACGTCGTTGTAACGGTAAGGGGTCAGCGACGGGATCAGCGCGTAACCGGCGCGGTCCACCTTGGCGCCCATGCCGTAGCGCACTTCCGCGCCTTTGGCGCCCGGCGCTTCCACCAGGCCGAAGGTTTCGCTCAGATAGGGGCCGAAGGTCACGCCGCCGCGGTGCACCGCCACTGCGCCGCGCGCGCTGGCGCCGGTTTGGGTGAAATTGCGTCCGCGCGAATAACTGCCGCCCACGGTGACCAGCGGGAAGCGCTTTTGCACATTGCCGCCCAATGCGGTGGCGCTGTTTTGCGAGGTCTGCGACACGTTGACGCCGTAGCTGACCGTCTGCGCCTCGTCCGCGGTGCCGCTCAAGGACAGTTGCAGATTGTTTTCACCGTCGCTGCGGCTGGTCGAGGCCGCCAACATCGGCGCGCGCCGGACCTTCCCCAAGGGCATGGATAGATTGAACATCACCGTATTGCGCACCCGTCCGCTGTCCAGCGGCTGAAATCTGGAGCCGCCGTCTTGCGACTGCCCCATGCGCTGGCGCGCCACCGATACCCCGTAACTGATGGAACGGAACTGGTTCTGATAGCTGAGTTGCAGCTGGATGTCCCGCTCCTTGCCGTTGTAGTAATCGCTGATCGCGGCGGACAGTCCCAGGCTGCCGTAATCGCCCAGCCGCTGGTTGACGCTGACGGTGAACTGGTTGCGCTGCTGGAAGCTGCCGGAGTTCCAGGTCCGGCCCTGCTTATAGGCCTCGCGCGCGCCCAGCGCGTCGACCAGATCGCGGTAGCCGCGAGTGGAGTAGCGATAGCCCGCCAAAGTAATGGACGTGGCGGTGGGCTGGATGGTGTGGCTGTAAGTCAGTGCCGCGCGCCAGCCGTGGATCTGGCTGCCGTCGCTGTCGCGGGAGCGCGACAAGGTGGCGTCCGCGCCCAAGGCGCCGTAGCGAGACCCCCACACCGCCCCGCCCAGCAGCGCGGCGTAATCGGACGCCGCCCGCGCGCCCATATTGGCGGTCAAGGCGTTGCTGACGCCGCGCTGATAAGTGAAATCGGCGAACACCGGCTTGTCTTCCAGCGTATTGCGCAGCTGGCCCACCGTCAGGCTGTAACGCGTCTGGCCCGGCCGCATCGATCCCGGCACCGCGGCAAACGGCACGGTGAAACGCTTCACCTGTCCGTCCGCCTCCGTCACCTCCACCTCCAGGTCGCCCTGATAGCTGGTGGGGAACAGATCGTCGATCACGAAGGGCCCGGGCGCCACCACGGTCTGATAAATTTCCTGCTTGCCCTGACGCACCACCACCCTGGCGTTGGTGTCCGCCACGCCGCGCACCACCGGCGCGTAGCCGCGCACGGCTTCCGGCAGCATCCGGTCGTCGCTGCGTAGCTGCACGCCGCGATAGCTGAGCCCGCTCAGCAGGCTGCCGCCGGTGGAGCTGTCTCCCAGCGTCAGCTCGCTCTGCAGGGCGGGCAAGGCGCGCTGCACATAGCTGCGGATATGATTCCAACGCCCGCCTCCGGCCATGCCGCTGCTGTAGTTGGATTGCTGGCGCAAACGCCACAGACCCAGGTTCACCCCGGCGTCGGCGGAAACGTAGTGATAGGTGTTGCTGATATCGCCGGTGCTGGAGCGGTAGCTGTTGGCGTCGTAGTTGAGGAAGCCGATGGCCGCGCCGACGTCCAGATCCTCTTCCGCCACGTAGCCGCGCGGCAGCCGTTTCATCGCCGCCTGCGGCACCGACAGATTCAGACGCAGCCGCGGCAGGTCGAACTCGCTGCCGGCGCCGGGAATGCGCAGCGCCAGCGGCCAGCACGCCGCCGCGTCCTCCTCGTCCGGCGGCAAGCTTTCGGGCAAGACTCCGGCCTTGATCAGGAAAGCCCGATCCAGACAAGCGGACGTGGGGTGGTCTTCCTCGCGCCGGAAGCTCACGGTTTGGCGAGAGTAAAACGTATTGTTGACGAAAACATCCACCAGGTACTCGCCGGGGTCTACCTGGCTGGGTTTGTTGAAGCGCTCGATGTCGTCCGCCAGCGAGTTGCCTTGCAGCAGCCGCTTGTCGAAACGGTAAGCCAAGAGCGCCGGCGCGGCCTCGGCCGTACCCGGCTCGGCCCAGACCAAGCCAGGCGACAGGCAGACCGCGCCGGCGGCCAGCATGGGGGGAAGACCAGGAAGCCACTGGCCGCGATAGGAAGTTGAAGTCATATCCGGGGAATCACTCCGCTGCCACGGCGGCGGACTCGACTTCGTTCACGCCGCCGTAATCATTGACATGCTTGTAACGCACGGAGAGCGGCGCGCTGGTCTGCGTCAGCCCCGATACCGGCCAACTGGCTCGGGAAAACGGCGCCAGCATGTCCGCCTTGAAAGCGTGGGCCTTGCCGCCGCTCATCACCTCGCCGCCCATCAGCGTCAGGTAGTAGCCGCTGCGGTTGTCCGCAACCAATTGCCATGCGCGGCCCTGACGCTGCAAGGAGAAACGCAGTTGCTCCGGCGCCTGCTCAACCCGGCCCTGAATGCCCGCCGGGCGATAAAACAGCTTGAGCCGGCTGCGCAGCATCACCAGCATCTGGTTTTGCTCCGAGAACTCGCCGGTAACCGACGGGATCTGCAGCATGTTGAAGTAGTAGACCGACTCCCTGTCCTGCGGCAGCTCGCTGCCGTCGAACACCAACCGCACGGTCTGACCCGCCTTAGGTTCCATGCGGAACACCGACGGCATGGCGGCGAACGGCGCCGAAGCGGACTCCGGCGTGGAGTCCACGTCGCCGGAATCCAGCCAGACCTGGACCACATTGGGCGTGGCGTCTTCGTTGCTCAGTTGGATGCTGCTCTCGCGAGCCTGGCCGGGATAAACGATGCGGGTGTTGTTCAGCACCACGCTGGCCCAGGCCGCCGGCCACGCCGTCAGCAGAATCAGTCCCGGCAGCAGCGCGCGCCGGAGCGCGGCGGCGCTAAACGCGCCGCGCTCCGGCTGACTGCCGCTAGGTTTACAAGTAGGAAACCGCATACTGCACGCTGCCCAGCACCGACCCTACGGTGGCGGCGCCTTCGGCGTAGTAGCGGACGGCGAACTTGTGCTCAGCCGTGGTTTTGCCTGCTTCCAATACCAGGCCGGACGCCTTGTAGCCGCCGGCCAGGTCGAACGGATTAGCCGGAGCAGCCGGGTCCAGCAATTGCAGGGCAACGTTCTTGGCGGTGCCGGTGTTAACGATATTGCCGTCCTTAGTCAGGCTATTGGCGACGAACACGGTCTTGATCTCGGTGCCGCCGGTGGGCGCCGCTTCACAACCGGTCAGACGGATGGTGAAATCGGTTTGCCCCGCCGCCGCGCCCGCCGCGCTCAGGCTGGTCGTCGGCACCGTAGGCAACAGAACCACCGGGTTGCTGTCATTGCCGTTGATATCCACCTTGCAAGTTTGCGAGGACACTTCGCCCTGGAAGTTAATGGTGTTGCCCGCCAGCGCTAAAGTCGGCAGAAATAAACTGGCCAAAACGACGATCTTTTTCATGAAACGACTCTCCATTGATATTTAAATATCTTCAATTTCAAACTCGCCGAAAATCCTTTTAATCGAGCCCAAAATAAAAGACAGGCCGATTGTACTTAGCTCCCCTAAACAGACAAATAGGATTTTTCCTAAAAAAATCATGGCGACACAAAAAACGCAAACGCATTTACCAAAAATTAATTTACAATAATGATAAAATTAATATGTTTATAACAAGCGTTATATTCTCAAAAATTACATAATGGATCTATTTATAGATAACCAAAACCACCAAAACAGCCCCCTGCTTACATGGATGCCATCCAGGCAATATGCGCCGTCCGCTCAGCCAACATTACCATATCATGCGCCACATCAGCGTTTTCCAACCGAGCTTGAATCTGACATCTCCTAGGCCTCAAGCGCCCCCTCCTAATGAATTCATCTCAGACAGTGTTATGTTTTAATACTATCCTTAACAGCTAACACCCTATCCATTTCACAAAAATAACCTATCAAAACTTCAGAGAACATCATGTCAAGCGCCACGCCTGGCAGGAGAGTTTATAAAAACAAAAAACCCCTTGTCCCGCCAAGAGGACAAGGGGCCATGCCAGACGGCTAATCCTAGCTGTCTACAACAGCAAGACAACCATCAAGCAAGCTGACATTACATGTCGAACCGGTTCACGATCTCACGCGCAAGAGCGAGACAAAACCTTGCGGCTGAGAAATTTGGACAGGCTCTTAAAACGACGACAAGGCCATCGCTCTGGCCACCGCTTCACTAAGCTTGGTGCCATCAGGCAATACCGCGCTATTCAACAAGCGCTCATGAATGAGCCTGGCTTGTTCGGCCTGGCCCGCGGACTGCAATAACAAGCTCTGCGCATATTGGCCGGGGAAGCTGTCGGGGTTCAGTCCCAAAGCCCGTCTGGCGGACTGCTGGGCTTCTTGCAAATGCCCCTCCATGATCGCGACGATGGCGAGGCCGCCATGGGTATCGGCAAAGTTCCGATCCAGCCGCAAGGCTTCCAGCAAAGCCTCCTTGGCCTGCGCAGGTCGATTGCTCAAGATTCGACACCAGGCCAGCACATGCCAACTGCCCACATGCCCCGGCATCGAACGCAGCGCTTGAGCCACGCTGGACTCCGCCTCATCCAGTTTGCCTTCCAGCATGGAAACCAGACCCAGCCCCATCTGCGCCCGGCCTGAATTCGGCTTACTGGCGCAGGCCTGCCGCAACAAGGGGCTTGCGACGGTCAGGTCCTGCTTGCTTAAGGCCAACATGCCCAACACTGTCGCCGCATCCGGATCGGAAGGCGAAAGCTCCAAGACTTGACGAGCGATGCGTTCCGCAGCGGCCAGATTCTCTTGATCCAGATATAAGGTCGCCAACAAACCATACAGACTCAGGTGCTCAGGAAACTGCCGCAAAGCCGTTTCCGCCGCTACAACCGCATCCTCCAGCCGGCCTAAAAAGTGCAAGGCGCGGACATGCAAGGGGCCGGCTTGAGGCAAGAGCGCCAAACTCTTGGACGCTCTGGCGGCTTGGGGCTCCGCCTCCTCATAACGCCCTTGCAACATCAGCGCGTAGGCCAGGTTGTAGAATAAGGCGGGCTCCTCCCAAGCTTCGTCCCGCAAGGCCTGGAACACCGCCACCGCCTCGTCAAGACGTCCCTGCCGCATCAAGGCGACGCCCTGCAAGGAGCGGCCGCCAAAGTGTCCCGGCGCCGCCGCGAACAATTGCCGCAGAGCGGCTTCATGCTCATGCAGGCTGCCGGCCTGCAAATGGAGATCGGCCAGTTCGAGCAGCAAATGAGGATTGGCCGGATCGGCCGCTAGATAAGCCTGTAATTGGCTTAATCGCTGATTGGGTTCGGTCATCATGCTTGCTTATGGGATTGTTGCAATTGCTGCCGCAAGTACGCGGCCAGCTTTTCATATTGGGGGTGCTGACGAAGGGCCGCAGCCACATCCGCCACCAAGCCGCCGAAAGCCGGATCCGTTGCCGCGCCGGCGCCAAACTCTTCCGCAAGCAAAGCGCGCACATGCACTTCCAGCACGCGCGACTCCGCATCGGGCCAGCTTGGATCGATCGCCCGCAGCTGCTTGGCAATCTGTCGACGCACGTCGGCGCTACCAGCAGCCTTGGCCGTGCCGGCCGCCGGCGCGGATTTTGATCCGGCCGGCCTTTGGCCCTCTACCGATCGGTTTCTGGCCAACAAGCGCTGTAAAATACTGGCTTTGTCTATCGGCTCCATCGGTTCAATTCCAGCCAAACACCTGCATCAATGTAGCTTATCGTCTCCGCTGGAGGCGTACCCTCGCAGCAGCAAGTTGCCTGCCGAGGCGCCCGCGGCCGGCTCGGCCTCCACCATCGGCGCCTCAGAGCCGGCGCCCTGCTGGGCATCGATCTGCGCCAGAATCCGCCGCATGTCCTCGTTCAGCATGGGCGCGGCCTGGTTGGCCGCGATGCCTCGCGTCAAGTGCTCCCGGCAATCGGCAAACTCATCCCGGATCAGATGCAGCAGGCCTTGGCGAAACAGTTGCAGCGGATGATCCTCCGCCAACTCGCCCAGCCCTTGCCACGCTTGCTCGGCCCGGTCCGGCTGCCCCTGGGTCAGATGCAACAGGCCCAACTGGAAAACCGCCATCACCAGCCCCGGCTGCAAAGCCACCGCCTGCTCCATTTCGACCACAGCGCGGTCAAACAAGCCGATCTGCGCATACTCCGCTCCCAGCAAGTAACGCAGGCGGGCATCTTCGCCATCGTTTCTCACCCCCTGCTTCAGCAGCGCCACCGCTTCCGCATGTTGCTGGCTTTCCATCGCTTGCAAAGCCAACTGAAAAAGCTCTTCCTGATCCAATATCGCGTAATCCATTAGTACTCCATTTCAACACATCGCCGCATCAGAACGGCAGCACGCTCATGAAAAAACGAGTCAGCCAGCCGGGCTTGGCGAACAAGCTCTGATTACCGGCGGTCTGCTGCTCCAATCGAACATCCGTGACCTTGGTGGAGGACACTAGGTTGCCAGGCAGGATGTCGCGAGGATTGACTGTTCCGGACAGCCGGATCTGCTCGCTATCCTCGTTTATCTGGACCTGCTTCTCCCCGCTCACCCGCAAATATCCGTTCGCCAGAATCCCCACCACGGTCACTGAGATGGAACTGGTAAAACTGCTGCTGTTGTTGCGGCTGCCTCGGCCATCCATCTTCTCGCCGCCGGAGGCGCTCAGTTCGCCGGACAAGGACTTCTTTCCCGGGGACCAGCCAAACATCCGGTTGATTGCGGGAGCGTCCATTTCCACTCCGATCTCGTTGCCTAGCCGAGTATCCCGGCTGCCTCTGGCCTCTTCGGACAAGCTGGAACTGGCGCGCTCCTGAATCACCACCGTCAGGCTGTCGCCAACGCGGGACGGCACATCGTCGCGGAAATAGGAACGATAACGGCCAGGCTGATACAGACTGCCGGGGGTGGTCTGCGCCATGGGAACAGGCGCGGGATCCGCGCTGGTCGGCCCGGAAACCAATGGCTTGGGCGTTGCTACACATCCGCCCAGCGCGGACAAGACGGTAAACAACAACATTATTCTGGCACAACAAGACATAATCGGTCTTTCAATTGGACGGCAGTCCATCCGCAGCAAGCGAAACCAAGGGCTCGTCTCTACCGCTCGACAGCACACGCCTGTAACAGTCTTATCTCGTCCGCGGCGGAAAAGTTTAGGCGCCTCACGCATCTTTTCAGGCCTCCCTCTCTTTCGCCGAAGATAGGCTGGCGCGCAAGGCGGCCAAGCCTTCCTTGTGCAACTGCGAAACCCGCCCCTTGCTCAGCCCTATCAGCTGAGCGATCTCGGAAAACGGCACCCCGTTCAGATAGTGCAGTCGCAGCACTTTTTGCGCTTTGTCCGGCACCCCGCTCAAGCCGGCCAACAAGTCCCGCTTCGTTTCCTTCAACTCCAGCGAACGGTAGGCCAGATCCTCGGACGCCGGTTCCGGCTCGGCCAAATACATCCCGCTGTCCTCCAGCATGAAACCGATGGCCAGCCCCACCGACAGCTCCCGCAAAATATCGAAGGGTTCCGCCGCATCCGGCTCCATCGCCTCAACCCGTTCCTGCAAGGCTTTCCGGCGCGCGGACGCTTGGCTCGCCACTTCCGACGTTCGCGCCAGCTGATCCAAGATCGCCCCCCTAATCCGATATTCGGCATAGGTCTTGAACGCCACGCCGCATTCGGGACGATAACGGTCAATCGCCTCCAGCAGCCCTATCACCCCCCAATGGAACACATCGTGAAACTCGTAACTGTCCCCCACCCGCCGCGCATAAATCCGCGCCGCCAGAATGCGCACCAAGGGCTGATGAGCCTCCACCAATGCGGCTCGGGCTTCGGCTGAGGCGGCGGCGGCTTGGAGCACATCGCGCGCCTCAGCATCCAAGGACGAATTCAGGGCGGGCATCGCGGATCATGAGCCGCCGGACAACACCGCCCTGGCCACCAGCGTCCAACCGTCGATCAATACAAACATCAGCACCTTGATCGGCAAAGCGATGGAAACCGGAGGCACCATCATCATCCCCATCGCCATCAAAACGCTGGAAACGATGATGTCCACTAGAAGGAAAGGCAGGAAGATCACGAAACCGATTTGGAAGGCCAGCCTAAGTTCGCTCAACAGAAAGGCAGGCACCACATGCACCAGACTGATGGATTCGGCATTGTCGGGCATGTCCTTGCCCGCGCTGCTCAGCACAAAGCTCATATCCTGCTCGCGAGTCCGGCCTATCATGTATTCCTTCATGATGACCCCTCCTTGCCGCAGAGCGGACGAAGCCGGCAAACGTTGCTGGTACAAGGGCGTCACCACCTGCTGATCCAGCTTCTCGAAGGTGGGCCCCATGGACAGCAAGGTCAGGAACGCGGCCAGCATGATCAACACCACATTGGGCGGGGTTTCCTGCATGCCCATCGCGTGCCGCAACATGGACAGCACGATCACGATGCGGGTAAACGAAGTCATCGCCACCATCATGCCCGGCAGCAAGGCCACCAAGGTCAACGCCAGCACGATGTTGACCGCCTGACTGACGCCTGCGCCGTTCAGCGCCACGTCCACCATTTGCGTTTGGGCGTTGGCCGCCAGGGGCAGCCAGCAAAGCGCCCAAATCCATTGCTGCATTTTTCTCATGCTCTGGACTCATCCCTGAGCACCGTGACGCCATGCTCGCTTTCCGCCAACATGATTTCACGGTCGCGGTGCTGGACCACATACACCGTTGATTTAGCGGACAAGCGGCATTTGTCCACCACCCGCAGACTATCCGCGCCGGTCCCGGCTTGGCCAAGGCGCGGACGACGCAATCGCCACCAACACGCCGCAGCGCCGATCAGCGCCAAGCCGCCCAATATTTCATAAGGGCCAAGCAGACCGCCGCTGCTTGCCGGCGGATCACGACGAAACTGCAGCGGAGCCCGCGCCGGTTCGGATGCCGAAACCGCGCAAGCAGGCGCGGAAGTCCCGCTTGCGCACACACCGGCAAGCGCGCTCGCGCCTTGGACGCACACTATCAGGGCAAACGCGTATTTCATCTTCATCATGCCGTTCACGCGGAAAAACGCGCCACCTGCTCAATGCGGACGCCAAGATGGTCGCCCGCCACCACCAGGGCGCCGCGCGCGACCACCTGACCGCCCAGCAGGATCTCCACCGGGTCCCCCGGCGTCTTGTCCAGGGCCAGCACCTCGCCCTCCTTCAGCGCGTCCAGTGCGGCGATGCTCAATTGGCAGCGGCCAATCCGGGTATCCAACCGAACTTCCACGTCTTTCAGCAATTCAAGACGGCCCCCCAGCAAACCCTGCGCCGCCGCATCCGCCTTGGCGTCCAAAGGGGCTGGATTGAAAATTTCAACTTCCTTGCTCATGTTTCACTCTTTTTGATGGGCCGTGCCGGTCGGACGACTTTCACCGCCAGACGTCCCTGATCCACACCGTACTTCGCCCGTCCTAAAGCCATGCCGTCAGGCAGGCAAAGCTCAAATAATCCATCCGCCTTCTGATCCAGCCGAAGCACATCCCCTGCTTGCAAGGACTCCAGGTCCGCCAAGGACAGGCGTGCCGGCGCGGCGCGCACTTCCAGCTCCACTAGCTGTTCCAGCGGCAAATCCCTCAACTTCAGCGGCTCCAACGCCGCTGGCTGCGCCCTGGCCGGCAACAAGCCCGCGGCCTGCTCCGGCGACAAGAGCACAGCCAATGTCTGGCCCGCCGCGCTCAGTTGCAGACACAGCGCGCCAAGCACGGAATACAGGGGCAACAACTCCGCCGCGCTCACCGCTTTGTCCCGGTAAAGGCTAGCGTCGTCTCCTGCGGTCAGCTGACGGCCCAAGGCCAGACGGGCGGCGTCCAGCACCGGGCCGGCCAGGCTCGACGCGTCCAGCGCAGCGCGGCTTTTTTTCACGCCAAGGCATAAGGCAGAGAAAAAACCATCCGCTTCCGCATCGTTCGCCATCGCCGGCAGCGCTTCGCCGCCATCCAGCCACGCCAAGCCGGCCAGATCCGACAAGGCGACCGGGCGCAGCCTTAGGTCGACTTCGCCCTCCGCAATTGACCAATCCCGCAGCCAATACGAGCACCGCTCGCGCAAGCGCGACTCGATTTGCGCCAGCTCCGCGCCGGCGTACAGGCGATACGGCAGGGCAACGCTCATCGCCCCCCCTTCATCTGCAGAGCCTGCTGCATCATTTCATTGGCGGCGGAAATCAGTTGGGACGCCGCCTGATAGCCGCGCTGCGTGATCATCATGTCGCTGAATTCGGCGGACAGCTCCACATTGGACAGCTCCACCTTGCCTGCCGCGACCTTGCCGAAAACGCCGCTGCCCGCCGCCCCGTACTCGGCCGTCTGTCCCGGACGCGCGCGGTAGTAGCCGGAACCAATGCGCTCCAACTGCTGATCCGGCTGGGCGAACCAGGCCAGCGCCAGCTTGCCTGCGACCGCGGTTTGCCCATTGGAGTAACTGATCTGCGCCTTGCCGTCCTGATCGAAACTCAGCTTGGTCAACGCGCCCGACGCATAGCCGTCCTGGCTGGCCACGCGGATGGTGGACGAGGTGCCGCCGGACAGGCTGGTGGTGTCCGAGATGGAGCCCGGTTCGCCGAAGAACAGTTTCAGAATGCCGCCTCCGCTGCTGGGCGTGTTCAAACGGACCGAGACCTGGTTGTAGCCAAAGGACGGCGAGCCGTCCGGGTCAAAACGAATCTCGCCGCTCCCCAGCGTGCTCAAGGCCACTTTGTCCTGAACCTCCACCTTCCAATTGCGGGGCGTGCCGGTGCCGGTGAAGCTGATCTTCAACTGCCGCGCAACCCCGTCCTTGTCGAACACCGTGGTTTCGACGCTGCTGTTGGTCGCGCCGGTGGACAGGTTGTCCGCAAACTTGATGGTGGAGGTCGGCTTGGCGGCCTGGTTGCGCAAGGCGCCGATGGAGAAGTCCTGCAACTCCTTGTTGGGCCCCAGCATCTGGATTCGCGATTTGTCTTGCCGAGAACTCAGCACACCGTCCAGATCCAGTTCAAACTGTCCCACCCGGCTGTAATTGAGCTGGTTTCCGTTCTTGGAAACCAGGAAACCGGCGCCGTCCACCGAGACATCCAAAGGGTTGGCCGACGCTTGCAGCTCACCGGAGGAGAAATCCGTCACCGTGGAACCTATCTTCACGCCCACGCCGTGCTGACCGCCATTGCCGCCCTGGGTATCGTACTGGTACATCATGTCGGTGAATTGCAGCGAAGTGCGCTTGAAGCCCGGCGTGTTCAGATTGGCAACGTTATTGCCGATATTGGACAAGCCTTTCTGGAAGGTGCGCAGCCCGCTCAAGCCGACGAACATGGTATCGATCATGTCGCGCTCCCGCGCACCAGCGCCACCTGGGTCAGCGACACGCCGGTCATCAGTTCGCCGCTGGCGGACTTCACCGTCAGCATGGGCTGGCCGCCGGCAAAGGAAATAGTGGTGACCTGGCCCGGCACGTTGCCGCTCGCCGTCGCCACCTCCACCGTCTTGCCGATCAGCCCCAAGGACTGATTGGCCGCTTGCTGCGCCAGCAGGGTATCCAGCTTTTCATTGGACATCCTCGTCTGCTCTAAGGAGGAGAACTGCGCCATCTGCGCCATGAATTGCTGATTGTCGATAGGCTTCAGCGGATCCTGGAAAGTCAGTTGCGTGGAGAGAATCCGCAGAAAATCCTGCTGGGTGATTCCCCTCGTCTGCGCAACGCTGCCGCCGCTCGAAATGCCCAAACCTGTAGTTGCCATGTTCACCCCTGTTTCAAAATAGGCAAGCCGCCTGCGGCGTTTTCCTGGAAGACCACCGCGCCGTTGACGGCCAGCATCGCCAGCCGCCCTCCCTTGTCCCGGAGCTGACGAGCCAGCCGTTGCCCCAGAGCCTCGGCTTCTCCGGCGTCAAGCCTGGCATCCCTCACCCAGACCCGCACTGCGCCCTGATCGGCGAAGACCGTAATCTTGCAGGGCTTCAACCAAGTTCTCAGCGTCGCCGCCGTCTCGACGTCCAAGGCCGCCTCCGTGGCGAGCGGCGCTTCCGCGCCGTCCCCGCCGTCCGCAGCCGGCCTTACCGGCGCCGCCTGTCCACCCTCTGCCCTCGCCTTCGCCACCGCCTTCAAGCCTAAGCTCTCCATCGCGACCGGCGTTCCCGCGTCCACGACGCTTAGGCCCTTCGGGGCCGGTTCGGCGCCGCGCGGGGCGATCCAAGGCAAGGCTTCGGCCTCATTTGGCAAGGAGCCTGGCCGGCCCTCGACAGCCAATTCGGCGCTCGCGTCCATCCCATCGCCCAGCCGTATCGCCCTGCACACGCTGTGCTTGGCCAGTTCGGCCTCCAGCTGTCTTTGCCATTGCCGGCCCGCCTGCGGCTCCGGCGCCTCGCGCCGCGAACGCGCCGGCGCGCCGCCCGGCTCTCCATCCAACACGATGACGCTCATGCGCCTCCTTGCCTGCGGCGTTGCAGCCAAGCCTCGTCCTGCTCGCGGAACACTTTGCGTTGCTCCCGCTCGCGCGCGGCCAGCCGATGACGCTCTTTATGTTTTTCCACCTGCCTCAGTTCCGTGCGCGCATGCTGCAAAACGGCCCGCGCCTGCGCCCAATCCCGCTCTGCCTCGCTCACGTCCTGCGACAGCGCTTGGCAGCGCAGCCGCTGCTCCCGCAAGAAATTCAGGGCGGACAAGTACAGGGGAGGGTTGCCCGCCAACACGCCCAAGGCCTGTTCGCAAACGCGCATGTCCTCCTGCGCCCGACTCAGAATCTGACGAGCGGCCTCCAGACGGCTCTCGACCGCCGACAAGGCCTGACGCGCCAGTTGCAATGATGACTGGCGAAAGCCCAGCAAGGGTTCCAGGCGGTAAGGAAAACCCGTCATTTAGCCTCCTTGCAGCACAGCGGCCAAACTCGTCAGCGCCGCCGCTCTGCCCTCGCGCTGCCGAGTATCCTGTTGCAAAAAAGCCTCCAAGCCGCTTTTGCGCTCCAAAGCCTGATCCAGCTCCGGATTGCCGCCAGGACGATAGGCGCCCAACTCCAACAAGTCCTTGCTCGCCGCCAGCACGCTCAGCGTTTTGCGGCAAGCCTTCATAACGTCTTGCTCGTCCTCCGAGGTCAGCGCCGACGACAGACGGCTGACGCTGCCCAACACGTCGATCGCCGGAAAATGTCCGGTATTGGCCAGTTCGCGCGACAGCACGATGTGGCCGTCCACAATGCCGCGGACGCTATCGGCCACCGGATCGTGAATATCGTCGCCCTCCACCAAAACGGTGAACAAGCCGGTGATCGAGCCGCCCTCCTTGCGCGTGCCGCAGCGCTCCAGCATGCCGGCCAGCTCGGAGAACACCGACGGGGTGTAACCGCGCGAGGTGGCTGGTTCGCCAATGGCCAGGCCCACTTCCCGGCGGGCCATCGCATAGCGGGTCAGCGAGTCCACGATCAACAACACCGAGCGGCCCTGATCGCGAAAATGCTCGGCCACCGTCACCGCGCTCAAGGCCGCCGCCTCGCGCACTAGCGCGGGCTCGTCGGCGGTGGCGACCACCAGCACCGAACGCGCCAGCCCGGACTCACCCAGGCTTTCCTCGATAAACTCCAGCACTTCGCGGCCGCGCTCGCCAATCAGGCCCACCACCACCACGTCGGCCGCGCAATTGCGAACCAGCATGCCCAGCAGCGTGCTTTTGCCCACGCCGCTGCCCGCCATGATGGAAAGCCGCTGCCCGTAGCCTATGGTCAGCATGCTGTCTATCGCCCGGACGCCGGTTTCCATCACCCGGTTGATCCGGCTGCGGCCCAACGCCGGAATCGGCGCGCTGCGCACCGGCCTTCGCCCGGCAAACTCGATCTCTCCCTTGCCGTCCAGCGGCCGGCAAAACGCATCCACCACCCGCCCCAGCAGCGCATCGCCCACCGGCACCGAAAACGCGTGTCCGGCGGACACCACTCGAGCGCCCAGCAGCAGGCCGTCCACCGGGCCGTAGGGCAGCAACTGCAAGCGGTCCCGATCCAGGCCGGCCACTTCGGCCAACACCGCCGGTCTGTCGCCGGCCAGCTCGATATGGCACAGATCGCCCAAGCCAATGCCGGCGGGTCCGCAAGACTCCACCAACAGACCGACTTTACGGCTGACGTAGCCCACGCGTTCCACCAGATCGGAGGCGTGGATCGCCGCTCGCAATTGCTCAAGTCCGGGCGTCATCGCGCTCTGGCCTCTTGCAGACTCCGGCGCAAACGCTCCATCTGCGTGGTCATGCGTGCGTCGATATCGCCATGCAGGGTTTCAACGATGCAGCCGCCCCCGTCCAGACTGGCGTCCGCCACCACGCTCACCTCGCGGCCCGCCTCGCTCAACGCCGCATCGTCGCCCGCAAGCAAGGCCGCATCGGCCGGATGGAGGCGCACTCGCACCGGTTCGCGTCCCGCCGCCTCGCTCAAGGCGCTACGCACGCAGGAACGCGCCAGTTCGGCGGACAGCGGCATCTCGCCTATCATGCGCGCCAGCGCCTCCAGCAGCAGCGGCGACAGCATGCGCTCCACCTCCTCGTGCACCGCTTCGCGGACGCCGCCCAAGGCGGCCAGCAAGGCCTTGCCCTGAGCGCCCAGCGCCTCGCGCACACGGAGCGATTCGGCCTCGGCCTGCGCCATGCCCTCTCGATACCCTTTCTGGCGCGCCGCGGCGCGCAGCTCTTCGCACTCGGCCTGGCATTTGGCGCGCGCGGCGTCGATTTCCGCCGTCGCGCGCTCCCGCATGGCCTGGATCTCTTCTAGCGCCGGCTGCCGAGCCGCCTGGGAAGGCGCCGAATCCGCACGCGGCCGCTCAGGGGCGGCGGCCGAATCCGCGCTTTCTCGAATGCCGGGATTACGGAGGATCTCACTCATGGCGCAGCCTCCCCAACCAGGCCCGCAGCCTCAAACCCAAGCCGGTCGGAGCCTGCTCCATGCCGGCCGGACGCACCGAAGGCCGCTCCGGCACCGCCGCCGTCAACGCTTGCAAGCGCTCCCGCATGGCTTCACGCAAAGCCGGCGCCGCTTGCGTCTCTCCGCCGGACCACTCACGGCGCAGGCTGTCAATGCGCCCGCGCCAGGCTTCCGCATCCTGAGCCGCGTTCAGAAGCTTGCCGCGCTGCTCCGCGCCCAGCGCATGCCCAAGCGCCGCCAGCATCCACACCGGCTCGGCCAGCAGAACCTCCAGCAAGGGCTCCGCGCCGCGGTTCAACAGATCCGCGCCGGCAGAAGACGCCGGCGGCTCCAGTCTATCCGCCTGTTCGGTCAACGGCCTATCGTCCAATTGCTCCAGCGCCTGGCCGAGCAAAACGCGCTCCTCCTCCGTCAACCGGGATTCGAGCCAAGTCCGCTCTTCGGGCCGCAGCGCGGACACCGCCAAGGCGGCCCGCAAACTCTCCTGCCCCATCACTTGCCGCCTCCGGCCTGCTCCGCCGCCAGCCAGCGCTGCACCTGCCGCAGCAAGCGTTCGCGCTCGGACTCCGTCAGTGTGCGCGCAGTCGTTCTGCGTCGCAGCAAACCGCCGCCGATCAAGCCCAGCGCCAACAGTATGGCCGCGCCGCCCCACAAGACCCATTCGCCGACGCCTTGCTCTTTTTGGCGGGCGGGCGAAGCCGGCACGGCCTCCGCCGCCTGCGTCGCCGCCACCGGGGTCACATTGTCCATCACGGAAAAAGCGATGCCGTCGCCGCGGCCGCTATCCAGTCCCACCGCCATGGAGATCACTTCGCGCAGCCGCTCCACCGTGGCGTCGGACAAGCTGGTATTGGTCACGATGCCGACGCTGATATGCTTGACCGCCCCGCCGCCGCTGCTGGTCTGCCGCAACTCGCGGCCAACCTGGTATTCCGCGTCCAGGGATTTATTGCCCCCGGCCGACGACGGCGCCAGCCGCGAAGCATCGCCGTCCTGCCATTGCTCTTTCCGGCGAACCAGGATGCCCTTGTCCGAACCATCGCCGATCACCGACTCGCGCGTCAGCTTGTGCGAGGAGAGATCCAAGGCCACATCCACGCTGACCGCCGCCTGGTTCTGCCCAAGCGCCGTATCCAGAATGCGGCTCACTTTGTCGGCCAAATAAGCTTCGGTTTCCTTTTTCAACTGCAAGCCAGCGTCTATGCCCGCCACGCCTTCTTCGTCCTGCGCGCGCGCCGACAAGGCCACGCCGCGCTGGTCCAGCACCGTCACCGCGGCGGCGTCCAGGTCCGGCACCGAAGCCGCGACCAGCCGCTGGATGCCGCTGACCTGCTCCTGCTGCAGGCTCTTGCCGCCTTTCAGCGTCACCCAGACCGAAGACTTGGCCTTGGCGCCGCGCTTGCGCAACATTCCGCCCTCCGGCAACACCAGGTGAACGCGCGCGTTCTGAACTTCGTCGAAGCCCATGATGGTGCGCGCCAACTCGCCCTGCAGCGCGCGCAGATAATTGATCTTTTGCGCAAACTCGGTCACGCCGAACTCCGCATTGTTGAACAGCTCGAAGCCCACCGAGCTCTTCAGATCCAGGCCGCCGCCCAGCAGCTTCATCCGGGTCTTGTACAACAAATCCTTTTCCACCTGGACGGTCTTGCCTTCATCCGTCAGCTGATAGGGCGTTTTCTGCTTTTCCAGCGCAGCCACCACGCTGGCCGCGTCGCGCGCGTCCAGATCGGCAAACAACACCTGGTAGTCAACGCGCCCGGACCACCAGAACGCGCCGGCCGGCAACGCCACCGCCGCCAGGGCGCCCGCCACCAGGAGGGCGCGCCCCGCGCCCGAAGAGCGCTGCCACAGCGCCTTGAAAAAATCGACCATCTCTCGCCTATCCAATCAAATATCCACATCGCTGTTTACGATCTCGCGAACTTGAGCGAGACCAGGCGAAAACAGCAGAGGAAGCGGAGTTGCCATCAAATCAATGAACACTCCGAAGATGTATTCACCGCGCAACGTTAAGACGACGCGCAGTAGATCGTATCGGTCCTAAACCGCTCGTCACACCTGCATCCTCATCACTTCCTGATAAGCGTCCAGCACCTTGTTGCGCGCCTGCATGAACAGCTCGAACTGCATGCGGGTCTCCTCCATCCGCAACATCACCTGGTGCAAGCTGCCCGCCTGGCCGGTCGCCACATCGTTGAGCAAGCCGCCCAGGCTGTTTTCGGACTTCTCCAGCTGGGTCAGCACTTTTTCAAATCCGGTCGGCGCCAAGGGCTTGGCCGTCGCGACGGACAGAGAATCCGCCAGCGCGCTGCCGGCAATGGCCTCAATCATTGTTTGCCTCCAATTTCCAGCGCCTTCTGCATCATCGAGCGCCCCGCGTTGAACGCGGTCACGTTCGCTTCATAAGACCGAACCGCCATGGTCAGCGCAAACATCTCTTCCAAAGTGTTCACGCCGGCGTATTGCACATAGCCTTGCGCGTCGGCCAGGGGGCTGGACGGCTCCAACACCTTGCGGGCCGGCGCGTCGGACTCCACCACCACGGCGCGGATGCCCCCAGGCGGAGGCAAGCCGGCCTCCGCCCGCGCCAGCGCCTGGCCAAACTGCGCGCCCACCGGCTGGGTCATCACCCGCAAGGGCTTGGCCAGCGGCGCGCCCGGCGCCGCCGCCACATTGGCGTTGGCGATATTGCGCGCGGCCACTTCCGCCCGCAGCTGCTCCACGTCCATGCCGCTCTGGCTGATCGCCAGTGACTCCCAAAGCCCGGCCACTTAGCGCCTCCCGTCCGAAATCGCCAACTGCATGATGGCCAGCTGCTTATTGATGCCCTTGATCAGGGTCTGGTAACGCAGTGTGGTATCCGCCAGCTGCGACACCTGGTGGCTCAACTCCGCGGCGGAACCAGCCGCTCCGGGAGCAATTGCGGGACGCCGATCCGGCAGAATGCGCGGCCCGGCGCCCTCCACGCCTTGCAAGGCGGATTCGAAGTCCACGCGCAGCGGCGTATAACCGGGGGTATTGAGATTCGCGATGTTCTGCGCGATGACCTGCTGCCGCAGCACCAGGCCGTCCAGTGAGCGCGAGACGGTTTCGCCAAGCGAAGCGATTTGCATTGCCCCTTCCTCCCTTATTGAATGACCAGTTCCGCGCGCAGCGCGCCGGCGGTTCTGACCGCCTGCAACACCGCGATCACGTCGCGCGGACTGGCTTGAATGCGATTGAGCGCCGCAACCAGATCGGCGATGGTGGAATTGCCTTTCAGGCTGATCCCCGGCAAGGGCTTTTCCTGGACCGCGACGCGGGTCTGCGGCACCACCGTTGTCCGCACGTCGCGCGCGGAGCCAAACAGCGAAGGCGGTTGCGACACCAGATAATCGGTTTCCACCGATATTTTCAAGTCGCCATGTACCACGGTGACGGCGGAGAGCATCACATTGCCGCCCGCCACCACAGTGCCGGTGCGTTCGTTCACCACCACCCGCGCGCGGTCGTCCGGCGTCACCTCGATCGCTTCGATCCGGCTCAAAAGGCTGGTCGTGCCCGCCGCCGAGGCCGCGTCCACCCGAATCCCCACCTTGCCGGCCCCCAGCGGGCTGGCGAGATTGCCGCCCAGCTTCTGATTGATCGCCCGCGCAATGCGCTCGGCCGTGGTGAAGTCCGGCGCGGACAGCAGAAATTCGGCCATGCCGTTGCGGAGGAAGTGGGTGGCCACAGCCTGCTCCACAATGCCGCCGGCGGGAATCTGTCCTACCGTGGGATGGTTTTTCTGCACCCGGTTGCCATTGCTGTCGTAACGGTAGCCGCCAACCGACAGCGCCCCCTGCGCCAGCACGTAGACCTGGCCATCGCCGCCCTTCAGCGGCGTCTGCAGCAAACTGCCGCCCAATAAGCTGCGGGCATCGCCGATGGACGTCACGGTGACGTCCACTCGCGCCCCGGGCTCCAGCAAGGGCGGCATATTGGCGGTGACCATCACCGCCGCCGCGTTGCGGCTATTGACCTGGTCCGGCCCTAAATTGACCTCGAACTGCTTGAGCAGGTTGGCCAGCGATTGCTGGGTCATCTGGCTGCGCGCGCTGTCGCCGCTCCCCGCCAGGCCCGTCACCAGGCCATAGCCGATCAACTGGTTGTCACGCCAGCCATTGAAGCGGCCCAAGTCCTTGATACGCTCGCCCGCCTGGGCCAGCGCAACGGTCAGCGCCAGCAATGCGCCGCCTTGCAACACCCGCAAGCACCATGTTCTCTTATTCATTTCCGCTCGACCCTGCCAGGCCGCCTGTTGTCACAACACATCCACCACGCCGTCAGCCACGACGATGGCCTTGAACACGGATTGATCCCGCTCCCGTCTGACGTAAACCAGCTGCCCGATGGCGCCGTCGCCCAAGGCTTCCGCGCCCACTTCCAAACGGATCGCCCCGCTGCTCAAACGAGCCAACACCCGCTCTCCCTTGCGCACCCGCGCCGCCGGCCTGGCGTCCGCCAGCCGCAGCACCGTTCCCGCTGCCAGGTCCCTGGCGGCGGCCATGCCCTGCAAAGAGGACAGCGGCCTTGCTTCCGTCCAGTCCGCCAGCGTTTGCTCGGCATTGGCCGCGGACAAGGCTTCGCCTTTCGCCACCGCCCGGCTGGCGCGATACACCGGCCGCAAACAACTCACCTGCAACCAAACCGGCCAACTGCCGTACAACTCGGGTCCTTCAAACACATCCAGCCACACCGCCATCCGTCTCGCCAGAGCGGGCGCGGCGGGCAAACGCGCCGCTAGGCGGACGCCTTGAGCCGGCAGCTGCGCTTTGATCTCGTTCCGCTCAGGCTGAAGCTCCAAACGCTCGCACTCGCCGGCCAACCCGGCGCGCAAAGCCTGCTCCGCCTCCTTGGCCAGCGCAGGCGCCGCCGGTTCTCCGCCCGCGCGCGTAACCGTCAGCCGCTCGGGCAACCGTACCGGCCAGCGCTCCGCCTCCACTCCCAGCGCCATCCGCCACGCGCTCAACAACTGCGCGCGCCCCAGCGTCCGGGTTTCTCCGGCCTTCAGGCCGGTGGCCAGCGGCCGCGCCTCCAGCGCGCGCCGCAACGCGGCGGGAACCTCCCCCTCCAACGCCTGAGCCAGGTTGACGCTGCGGCCCTCCACTTCAAGCGCGCTCCGCGCCGTTAGCGGCTGAGCCGGAATCGACGCCGCCCACACCGCCAGCAGCGCGGCTCGCTTCATCAGCCGCGCCGCAAATTGTTGACGATGGACTGCATCTCGTCCGCGGCCTGGATAATGCGGGAATTGGCTTCAAACGCGCGCTGGGCCAGCATCATGCTGACCAGTTCGTCCGCCATCTTCACATTGGAGCCTTCCAGGTATTTCTGCGCCAACTTGCCGCGCCCCTCTTCCCCGGCCAGCCCCATCTGCGCGGCGCCGGACTGCTCGGTCGCCTGATACAGGCCCTCTCCCACCGGCTTGAGCCCGGCCGGATTATTGAACATGGCCAACTCGATCCGGCCGACGTCCAGCGTCTTACCGTCCTCGGTCAACGCGGAAACCCGGCCGTCCTCGGCCACCCGCAGGCCGCGGGCGTCTCGCGGCAGCGTAATGGCGGGCTCCAACGGCTGACCGCTGCGCAGCTGCAACAAACCGTCCTCGCCCACCCGCAACGAACCCAAGCGGCTGAACAGCTGGCTGCCGTCCGGGTTGCCGACGGCGACAAAACCCTCGCCATTGAGCGCAACGTCGAACTCCGACTCCGACGGCCGCAAATCCCCCTGGCTGAACACTTTTTCCACCGCGCTCAGCCGCGTGCCCAGGCCCAAATAGGCCGCGCCGGCGGTTTCGCCCTGAGCCGGCGTCTGCCGCGCGGATTCGCGGTAGACCAGATCCTCGAACACCGCTTGCGAACGCTTGTAAGCCGGCGTGTTCATATTGGCCAGATTATTGGCCACCGCCTCCAAACCGCCTTGCTGCGCCGCCATGCCGGTGGCGCCCACATACAATGCATCAATCACGATTCCGTCCTCGTCTTAAAACTCGCCCAAGCTGCGCAGCGCCTTGTCCCACACCGCGTCCATGCCTTGCACCGCCTTCTGCACCGATTCGAAATGGCGGGTCGCCTCCATCAACTCCACCATTTCCCGCGTGGAGTTCACATTGGACATTTCCAGAAAACCCTGTCGCAAACGGCCCGGGCCGCCCAAGTCCTTGGGATCGACCATGGCTCCGCTGACCCGGTACAAGCCGTTGCCGGCGGCCTCCAGCCGCGCGTCCTTGGCCGGGTAAACCAGCTTGATGCGGGCCACCGCCAGCTCCTTCTGGAAAACCTGACCATCGTCAGCCACGCGAAAAGCGCCCGGCTGCAGAAAGATCTCCCCCTGCTCCCCCTCCAGCGGCATGCCGGATTGGGCCAGCACCAGCCTGCCTCGGCTGTCCAGCCGCAACGCGCCGCCGCGGCTGAGGTAAGCGCCACCGTTATCCTGCGCGGAGAAATAACCGGGACCCTCTATCGCCAGATCCAAATCGGAACCCGTACGGCTCATCGCGCCTTGCCGCCCATCCGCCAGCGCGCCGGCCTGGACGTCCCCGCCCAGGGTGAACAAGCGCTTGTAACCCGTCGTATTGCTGTTGGCGATGTTGTGGGCCACGGTATTGACCCGGTTCATATCGGCTTGCATCGAAGCCGCCATCGCGTTCAATAACTCGCTCATCCGAGCCCTCCGTCAAAACGTCACTGCGGCGAAGGCCTTCAAGCCCACGCCCGGCGGCACTTCGTTCAAGGCCAGCACATGCAGGTGCGGCATCATCCGCGCGGTCAGCTTGCGCAAATTGGCGCGCACCTCCGGCGCGCACAACAGCACCGGCATATGATTGGCGCCGGCCATCCTTTCGGACTCGGCCAACATCTTCTTCAGCAGTTGCTCGGCAAACCGCGGGTCCAGCGCCAGCGAAGCGGCGCCGCCCTCGCTGCGGCGCAAGCCGTCGTACAAGGTTTGCTCGATGCCGCCGTCCAAGGTGATCACGTGCAAGGCGCCGTCGCCATCCAGCAGCGGCGCGCAAATCACGCTGCCCAGACGCTGACGCACGCGCGTGGTCAATTCGTCCACGTCCTTGCTGGCGCGCGCCGCGTCCACCAGCACCTCCAGAATCGTGTCCATGCGCCGGATAGACACCTTCTCCTGCAACAAGGCCTGCAGCACCTTCTGGATTTCGCTGAGCGTCATCACATTGGGCAGCAGCTCGTCCAACAGGCTGGCCTGGGTTTGGCGCAAATGCTGCGCCAGGCGCTCCACTTCCTCGCGGGTCAGCAAGTCCGCGGAGTGTCGCTTCACGATTTCGGAAAAATGCGTCATGAACACCGTGGCGGCGTCCACCACGGTGTAGCCCAGCTCGCGCGCGCGCGGCCGCTGCGCGTCCTGAATCCAGATGGCGGGCAGGTTGTAGGCGGGATCGGTAGTGGGCGTGCCTTCCAGCTTGCCGCGCTCGCCGCCGGGATGGATCGCCAACCAGGCTCCGGGCTCCAAACGCCCCTCGCCCGCCTTGTCGCCCTGCAAACGGATCTGGTAAGCGCCGTCGCGCAAGCTCTTGCTTTCCCTCACCTTCACCTTGGGCAGCACCAGACCGGAATCCAGCATGTATTGCTTGCGGAATAGAGCGATGCGCTCCAACAGCAGGCTGCCGTCCTGCCCCATCAGCGGCATCAGATCCGGCGCCAGCTCGATGGACAACAGATCCACCCTCAGTTCGTCGTACAGCGAGGCGTCGGCCGCCTCCGTCTCCGCGGCGGCCTCATCCACCAGGCCGCCGTCTTCGGCGCCGCCCCGCAAACGGCGCAGCGCCAGGCCGCCGCCGGCGAACAAAGCGGCCAGCATCAAGGCAGGCAAGGCCGGCAAGCCGGGCAGCAGCGCGGCCAGCGCCAACGCGCCCGCCACCATCAGCAAAATATTGGGATAGGCGGTGAACTGACCCAGCACCTCGCTGCTCAGCCTGTCGTCCGACGCCGAGCGCGTGATAATGATGCCGGTGCCCACCGAAATCACCAGCGCTGGCACCTGGGTCACGATGCCGTCGCCAATGGTCAGCAAGGTGTAAGTCTGCAAGGCCTCCTGCCACGGCATACCGTGCTGGGCCACCCCCACCGCGAAACCGCCCACGATATTGATCAGCATGATGATGATGCCGGCGATGGCGTCGCCCTTGACGAACTTGCTGGCGCCGTCCATCGCGCCATAGAAGCCCGCCTCTTTCTCCAGCTCCTTGCGTCTACGCTGCGCCTCCGTCTGATCGATGAAGCCCATGTTCAGATCGGCGTCGATGCTCATCTGCTGACCGGGCATGCTGTCCAGCGTAAACCGCGCCGCCACCTCCGCCACCCGCTGCGCGCCGCTGGTCACCACCACGTACTGCACCACCACCAGGATCAGGAACACGATCACCCCGATCACATAGTTGCCGCCCACCACATAGGAACCAATGGCGCCGATCACCCGGCCGGCGTCGCCGTCGGACAGGATCAGCCGGGTGGCGGACACGTTCAGCGCCAGACGCAGCAAAGTGGCGATCAGCAACACCGACGGGAAGGTGGAAAAATCCACCGGCTTGCGCACATAGAAGGTCAGCAACAGCACAAACAGCGCCAAACTGAAATTGCCCAGCAACAGCGCATCCAGCACTCGGGCCGAAACCGGAGTGAACAAGACGAACAAAATGCCGACCATCAGCAGGATGATCGACACGTTCGCCCCTTCTTTGAACAACTTGAGCAAGCTACTCATCTAAAACGCCATCGCAACACCGCCTGTCTCCGGCAGTTCAGCCCTTCTTGACCCGAAACGCCCAAACCAGCGCCTTGGCCACATCGCTGAAATAAGCATCGGGAATCCATTCATCCACATCCACATCGCGAAACAAACCGCGCGCCAACGGCCGGTTCTCCAGAATCGGCACGCCATGCCGCCTGGCGGTCTCTTTCATCTTCAAAGCCATCTCGCCGGCCCCCTTGGCCAGCAGCATCGGCGCCGCCATCTTGCCGCGCTGGTACTGGATCGCCAGCGCCAGATGGCGGGGGTTCACCACCAGCACATCCGCCTCAGGCACCCGCGACGCGGCGCGCGTCTTTTGCAAAAACTGCTGGCGGATCTCCTTCAGCTTGGACTTGATCCGCGGGTCGCCCTCCCGCCGCTTGTACTCTTCCTTCACCTCGCGCTTGGACATCCGCAGCTTCTTGCTGAGCGTGCGCTTCACAAACAGCCAATCCACCACCGCCGCCAACAACATGACCAAGGCCATATAACGCAGCACTTGCAGCAGGGCGTTGCCGGTGGCCGCAGCCACCCGGCCCGGCCCCGCGCCGGTCAACAACAGCCAGTCCGGCAGCATCTCCCGGATGATCCAGTACAGCACCAGAGAGAAAGCCAGAAACTTGATGCTGGACTTCACCGCCTCAAACACGGATCTCAAGGTGAACAAGCGCTTGAGACCCTCCATCGGATTGAGCTTCTGCCAATCCGGCTTCAAGGGCTCCGTGGAGAACAGCAGCCCCACCTGAGCGGCTCCGGCCACGCCCGCCGTCAGCGCCAACAACAGCCATAAGGGAAGCAGGGTCTGAAACAACTCCAGCGCCAATTGCCGCATCCACACCGACAAGGCCTGCTGCGCAAACGACCACTCCCCCGCATGCGACAACAACAGAGAGAACAGGCCAAGACAATGCCGCGCCATGCCGGGACCCAAGGCCATCAGCGCCAGCAACAGGGTCAGGGCCGACACCACGCCCAAGACATCCTGACTGCGCGCCACCGACCCCTTCTTGCGGGCCTCCTCGCGCTTATGCGGCGTCGCCTCTTCCGACCGGTCCTGCTCTTGCTCCGCCACCTAGCTCCCCTGGAAGCTCGCCAGATAATTCAATATCGAGGCAAACCAGCGTTCAAAAAAACCGCCCAAACGCGGCAAGATCACCGCCAGCACCGCCAGGCCCACGCCCACCTTCACCGGCATGGCCATCACGAAAGCATTGAACTGAGGCATGGAGCGGGAAATCAGCGCCACGCCCACATCAATGGCGAACAAGGCGATCAACAGCGGCGCCGCCAATGAAAGCGCCAACGCAAACAGCACGCCAAACTGCCCCAGCGCCCGCTCAGCCAGCAGCAGGCTGACCGGCTCGCCCACCGGCAGGGCCTCCAGCAGGAAAACCATCGCCTGCAACAACATGTGGTGCCCGTTCACCGCATAGACGTACGCCACCGCCAGCAGCTCGAACGCCAGGCCCATGGCCGCGCCGGATTGCTTCGTCAACGGATTGATCACGCCCGACAAGCCAAAGCCGATCTGGGTATCCAACAAACGTCCCGCAAACGCCAGCGCGCCAAACGCGCACTGCACGCCAAAACCAAGCACGGCGCCGATGAACAACTCGGTCAAAGCCTGCCCGGCCAGCACCCAGCCATTGGCGGGCAAAGCCAGCCTCAACCCCAGGCCGTACGTCATCAGCGCCGCCAGGCTCAAACCCAGCAAGCCGCGCACCACCCCGGGCACATTGGCCGCGCCTATCACCGGCGTCAGCAACAAGACCGGTGCCAAACGCAGCGACAGCAAAAAAGAGGCGTATAGCCAGGCCAAATCCAGGGGAAAAGACATTGAGAAGCGTTTCAGAACAAGGACGGGATACTGCCGATCACGCCCGCGGCGTAGTTCACCAGCGACTTCAGCATCCACGGGCCAAACAACAACAGGGCCGCGAATACCGCCAGCAACTTGGGCACGAAAGCCAAAGAAGCATCCTGGATCTGGGTCACTACCTGGATCACGCTAACCAAGATGCCCACCACCAGGCTGAACAACAGCACGGGGCCGGCAATGGCCAAGGCCATCCACATCATTTGCGACATCAACTGCAGTGATTGATCGCCCGTCATTCCACCCGCCCTCATGCGGCGGCCTGGTTTTTGATGCGCAATCAACGCAAAAACAACCAAACCGCACAAATGATACGGATATTAACGATATTCATACTTTTTTACAACATACCATAACAATATTTACAAACACAGAAAACTCAATTTAAATACATGATTTTTAAGTACAAATTCAAAACTTCAGCCATTTTCAGCCGCTGCGATCATGAGTTCAGCTTCTTTATCAGCAGTAAAAATCACGCCATGCAAAGCCGCCGCCAAGATTAAACCGCGACATAACGGCAACCATTCAAGCGCACAGCGGCTTAGAACCTGTTCAAAATCTCGCGGACAAGAGTGAGATGAGGAGAAAACCGCTGAGAAAGCGGACTGCACAAGCGCTATATGAGCATTTCGAATGCTGTACTCACCGTGCAAAGTCTGACGAAACGCAACAGACTTTGAATAGATTCTTACAAATACCAGGCAAGGCAGAGAGCAAAGCATCCCCTTCACACCACCTCCGGCGCCTTGACAGATATTGCAGAAGCGTCGCAACCCGGTAGTAACGCAGCAAGAAGGAGAAAGCGCGCCCTCATGCCGGCCGCGGCAGCGCCTAAGCGTGGCAGGACAGTACGGCAGGCATGAAGCCAGGGGAAACAAGAGTAAAACGATAGCCGCCCACTTAATAGAGAGCAGCCAGCAGACTGGGAAGAACAGACAAGGAACAGACACAAAACCCTGTGGCCGCCAAACGAGGGGCTCCCGACAAGCTCTTCAAAACGCCACTCGGGTCCGGTTGAAATACGGCAGCAAAGCCGTCCATCGCCAGAAGTAAAGAAGGATACAGCAAGGCGCAAAGAGCAGCTCCGTTACGCCATCCCCGCCGCAAGCCACGCGGACACGCGCTAGGGTCTGGCACGACGCAAGCCGCTTGCCTCCCCGCCACAAGCACGTGATAATCCGGCCGTGCTGTGCTTCAGCACCGGGCTTGGCAGCTCGAACATCAAGGCGGACAGCCGCCGCACGCGGCATTTTTACGTCCGTTGCACACCACAGGGTAAGTCTTACGCTAAGGCTGGCCGTGGTGGGGGCGTGCTTGCACGCGCCGGGTCCTTGATGCCGGTCTGCCAACCCTGCCACGCGCCTGTCTCCACGCTTGGCAGCTAAGGGGGCAGGTTTAACGCTCAGTAAGGAGTCATCATGACTAGCCCCGTTCATGCTCATTCCCATCACATCCCTTCGCTCTCCACTTTGCTTTTCCAACTGAAAAGCTTGCGTCAGCAGGATGCCACGCTCCACCCGATTGACCCGCTGTTGCGGCAGCTCGACGAATCCCGCCAGCACTTCGATCACAGCCTTCATCTGCTCAGCCTGGAATTCAATCAAGTCAGCACCGCCTTGTTGGCGCTGGCGGCAATGCTGGAGCAATCCAAGCTAGACACGCTGGAATGCGAGCAGGTGTATTATCTGCTGGAACCCTTCGCCCATCGTTTGCAACAGACTACGAGGCAGATGCAGGAACTGGCTTGAGCCTTATAAACGACCAAAGCCCCGGGAAGGGGCTTTGGGGAGGCTTGGGCTTATAAATTACGGCGCGGTCAAAGGTCGTGTTGCCAAGGTGCCGCGTGGGCAAGCCTTTTGGCTTGCCCACCCTACTTGCTAGGGTAACGCTATATAACGCTCATCAGTGATATTCATACCTACAGCACGAAGCAGTTCTCTAAAAGCATCAATGCGCTCTGGAAACATAGCTATATGCAGCACAATCGTTGCCATTGATTCGTCCTGTTGGTATCCCCACCACCGCCATCCTCGATCACGAATGGCATCAAGCCAAGATAAAAATTCCCACGGTAAAGAATCCCAGTTTTGCTGAGGAGTTATGGCAAGTAACTTATCTGTTTCTTCCTTTGAAAGCTCTGGTATTTCACGTTTTAGCCAATCAGGGAGCATTGCTTTCCACTCATCATCAGATGGCCAATTTCTTACTGACTGCTCCGCGATCATACTTACTATAGTCATCAACTTTTCCATTGCCCCCTCAGGATCAGCACCCAAGTCAACATTAAATTCCCATGGATTAGCTGGCATTGAATCAAGCGAACTCCTTAACTTAATTCTCTCAAGCTCAACTTTATTTTCCAATTCTACCGGTTCCTTGACTAATTGATTTCATCAGCTCATCAAAATAAGCCTTTGGCAACCCAAACTGATCAGGATATGGATCCCTACTAACAATTGGCTTGTCTGGATATTGACGAGCAAATCGTTCTGGCACTGCTTCTGTACGAATTTTTTTCACCAAATTCAAATCAACGTCGAACGACTTCAACTCTGCCCCTGGCAACCCCTTCTCAATCTTAGTCTGAAGATACTGGGTCGCTCGGCCTTCTTGACCAAAATTCAACCAAACAACTGAATTATTGCCAGGCACTAACGAAACTTGCCCATACTCACTGATTACAAACCTCTGGTTCGGGGTTCCTTCAACACGATATGCCTTAACCGCACCCAGGACTTCTACCCCTTCTTTACCTACCCGGGTTGCCGCCCGCATGCCCCCCAGGCCTCCGGCACCCAACCCGATTCCCACCTCCATCACCTGGCCAAACTCAGCATCTTTATAAGTTGAGCGGAATGAATCCAAGAAGGGGACATAGTCGCTGCCCCCCGGCAAGGCAAAGCCGCCAAAGAGGTTAGCGCTGCCCTCTACCAAATTCAAGCCGGCATTCCACAACGCACTACCCAAATCACTGACCGTATCAGCACCACTCCTGTAACCCAGAGCTTCAAGACCGTATCGGGGCCTCTCCGCCACCACCGACACCGTCGGCAACCTTGCCTCATTGCCATCCACCGAGTAGCCCGACCCGGCATCACTCATCACCTCTTGCCCGCGCTGCCACTTGCTGGCATCCGCCACCATCACTCCACGCTTGTCGTAGCGGCTTTGCTTGGCCTCGATCAGCATCTCCTCCATTGCTTGAGCCATGCGCTCTGCTTCTGGCTTAGGCTTGGGCTGCTCATCCCGTTTCTGAATACCGCTCACCACCTGGTCGCCTAGCGCGCTGCCAAACGAATTAGCCGCCAGGTCGCTCCAGTTCGGCTGGTGATTCTCTCCCAATACAGATTGGATAGCGCCGCCAACCATGCCGCGCACGGTGCCATAGCCCACATTGGCAAAGGAGTTCATCTCTCCGTCCGGCTTGATGCCGCTGGTCGCCCAAGCCGCCACCCCGGCTACGCCCACCGCAGTCCAGTTAAATGATTTTTGCAAACCCGTAGCCATGGCCACGCCTTGCGCCAAGGTGCTGCCCACCATGGCCTGCGCTGCGGAATTGAAGGCTTTATCCGCAAAGAGATTGACCCCGCCGGTATAACGCATCGCCCCGGCGGTGATGGCGGACAGCCCCACCTGCTGCCAGGAAAAGCGATCCTGCATGCCCATCGCCATGGCAGCGCCTTGTCCGGCAGCTGAACCCGCTGCGCCGCCGACAACCGCGCCGGCAATCTCGGCGTAAGTGATCGAACTGCCCGCCACGGTTGCGCCCCATGCTCCCGCCGTTCCTGCGGCAGCCGTTGAGCCAGCCGCAGTGGCTCCCGCCCCCGCGGCGGTTGCCCCGGCCGTTCCCGCGCCGGCCGCAGCTCCGCTTGCGCCGGCGGCTCCCGCTCCTGCCGCACCGGCCCCTCCAGTCAGCCAACTGGACACCAAGGGACCGACATAGTAGGCCACCACCATCACTATCACCATGACGATGAAGGTTCCCAAGCCACCGCAACCGCCCCCGCCCGAACGAGGCGGCGGCGGCGGCGGATCCGGCAGCGTCGGGGTCACATCGCCAATCGCCTCACCCGGGCTATACACTCGGTAGGTGCCGCTGCTGTTGTGAAGGTTGGTGACTTTATTCGGCACCCGCAGCGCCTGACCTGCAGCCAAGGTCTCGCTGCCGGTCAGACCATTGGCGTCGGCCAGCAAATACCACAGCGACTTGTCGCCCCACAGCCCTGCAGCCAAACTCTGCAGCGTATCACCACCACGCACGGTTACCGTGCTTGGGGCCTGTCCCGGATAATTGGGGGCAATTGGTTCGTAGTTCTGATCAAAGTCGGCGCTGCTCACCGCCACGCCAAAGCGGTACTGGTCTTTCTTGCCGCCCAGTTGGCCTTGGGCCAATGCTTGCGCAAAGTCCATGCGACTTGGGCCATCATTGCCCACCGCGCCCACTTGCTTGCCGTCAACGTAGTAATAGTCTTGGCGCTTGTAAACGCTTTGCTTATCCAGTTCCTCGCGTCGAATCACCACCCCTTGGGCATCGTTGATGTAACGCAGGCTGCGCTGACCCTGTTCGTCGATAGCCTCTTTCAGGTGACCGTTGACATCGTAGGTCAAATGCGAGATCCCAGGCCGCCAATCCGGCGCATCTTTGTTGTACGGTTGAGCGGTAATCTTGGATTGCTTGGCCTCATCCCACCATTCGTACTCGTAATAGGTGGTGACTGTGGTGGTGTCCTCTTGCTGAGTGGATTTCAAGGTTCCGTCTGCCATCAAGCCGTATTTGGTCGCTTTACCGTCCACCACCTGCCGCAGCATTTTGTTGTCCGCGTCGTAATCCGTATGCGTCTTGCGGGCCTTGGCCTGGCCATCCCAGCTAAAGCTTTCCGCATCGGTCACCCGGCCCAACAAGTCATTGCTGCGCCGATACGCCAGCTTGCCGTTGATCTGGGTATCCGTCAGAAAACCGTCTGCGGTGTAACTGTACGTTTCCACCGTGCCATCGCCGCCATTGCTCGCCTTGGCCCGTTGCCCGAAGCCATCGTACTCGATCCGGATACCGCGGCTGCCCGCCATAATATTGCCGGAGGCGTCACGGCTGCCCTGGGTTACGGTGAAACGGTTCATCGCATCATAGGCGTACCAGTTGTCCTGCACTTGCTTGCTGCCATCCTTGCCATCCTGATATTCGCTGTAGACGCGCTGACGGTTGCCCACCGCATCGTACTGATAGCGGCTGAGGAAACGAGGATCCTTGATTTCGATCACCCGGCCGCGTTCGTCGTAGCGCATAACGGACTGTTGGTAGAACGTCAGGTGGTCGCGGTCCGGACCGCTGGCGTAAGCCTCATAGTTTTTACGGCCGTCGTCGTCGTAGCCATACAGCGTAAAACGATTAGCAGCCCTATCCTCCATGCCCTGCAGATTGCCATTGCCATAGTAGGTGTACAGGATATTCTGGCCTTTATCGCTCTGTTGGCGAATCAACTGGCCCGCGTTGTTGTACTGGTACTGAGTCACCCGGCCGCCCAGATCACGGTGTTCGCTCTTGAGGCCGAACAAATCCACCGCATCCTGCATGGTCATATTGTTGGCGTTGGTGGTGGTAGTTCGCCAACCGCCCACCACAATGCCGCCGGCACCCTTCAACTGAGCATCCCAGGCATAGCTGTAAGTGGTATGGCGAGAGGCCGCGCTGACCGTTTCCAACACCCGGCCCAAGCTGTCGTAACGCGTCGCCTCCGCAAACACCGTCTTGCCGTCGCTTGTACGGTGGGCAATTCGCTGTCCAGCGCTATCATAGTCGTACTCGTCATAACCACGGCTGCCGTCCACCCGCTGAGCGCGGTCCAGCCGCTTGAGGCGGCCAAGCTTGTCGTATTGATAATCTTGTTGGCGCTGGCCATTAACTGTAACGATGCGCAGATTGCCCAGGCTGTCGTAAGCCATTTCCTTGCTGCTGCCATCTGCATGGCGTTCACGCAGTACCTTGCCCTGCCCCTCCTGGCTGCCTGCCAGCCAACGCTGGCGGTTTTCATGCCCATTGGCGTCTATGCTGGACACCAAATTTCCCACCGCGTCATAGCCGTAACGCGTAACAGCTTCGTCGCCCAGTTTGTCGCTGCCGTCGATATTCTTCAGCACATCGCCGTTGTCGTCGCGCAACTTGAGCGCAGCTTCGCGCTTGGCGACCAGCTTGCCGGCCGTATTGTATTCAGTGCGAATGCTATTGCCGGCGCCATCGGTTTCGCTAATCACTTCGCCGAAGGCGTTGTAGATTTGGCGGTGCGTGATGGTAGTTCTACTATTAGTTACCCCCTGCAATACCCACTGCAAATGCTCAGAGAGCTGTATTTGGCTATTACTTCCACGACGCCAATACCCACTCACCTGTAACACCCCCCCATCTTTATCTAACAAATATTTTCCACTGCTATTCAATAAACAATAACGATACTCATAACCACCAACCATTAACTCATCAGCTGAAAACCAAAAGTTACCAGTTCCCATTTTTTTCAAAACTATACGCTTCCACTCTTCATCTTTCCCTATAGATTTATACTGAAAATCCATCATTTCAGCCTGCTCATTCCTGACATCAATATTCAAATAATCTGGCAATGGCAAACTAATAACACCAGGGGCATGAAAGACAGCAGCCTCAGCACCAAGCTTAATAGCACATGAAGCCCTATCGATCATTCGACCAAAACTGTCAAATATTTGATACTCAATATTATAATATCCACCACCAAGCTCTACCTCCACTCCAGTCACATCCCAAGAAAAATCCCCTCCTTCTAATTTTCTTAACCCCACCTCAACAGGCTTTGACTTAGCTCCAGACGCCTTTATATAAAATAATTTTCCGTATGAAGAGAATGGGCTTCTATTTTTAATAACAACCGACTGCTTAACCTCATTAACCACATCTCCGACTCTTACTGGGTCTGTTGCAACAATTCTATTTGCAGCCCCCGACGCAAAACCATTAAAACTACCAACCAATGTCCCCCTTCCATCAAATGTCTCTATTTGATATTCAAAGTCACCCCCATAAAAAAGAGGATTTTTCGGGCTAAGTGTTTCAATTTGAAACCAGCCTTTTGTATCAGAAGATACCCCAAACTCACGAAGAGCAGTAAGATCATAGACTCGTGACCAAACCCCATCTTTTTTCTTGAACCTAATTTCCGCACGCTTCGCATCTACTCCAAGGTTTATAAAGCTTAACCCAGAGCCATTTCTACTCAAAAAAGCCATTGGCTTCAGCAATGAAGGAGACCAGCCACTTTTGTAACTTCCAGAAGCAAACCCCTGCCCCGCCCCTATATAACCACGTGCCGAATTGACAATATTTTTTTGTGAATCAACTGCAAAATATCTATATTCAAATCCACGAGAATACCCTTCCCCTAAATCAATAGAAAAGCCACCACCTTCTCTAAAAGTCTCACAGATACGCCACCATCCATTTATTGGGCGGAAAATAAGAAAAATTCTCCTTGCAGCAGATGGCTGACGATCAAAAAACATCTTCACCTGCTCACCATTTTTTACAACAGAAACCTCATCCTTAAGAGTCACATCCTCCACAGCGGAACTAACAGACACCATTCCTGCAGGCCTAAAAACAGGGCCATTACCTCTTCTCAAAAAACCACTAGTTACAGCAGAATTTCCATTGAAATCTTTTATATAACGACCCAAAGAATCAATCAACCGATAGCTATATTCATAATCCCCCACGGGAAAATCATCAACATTCAAAAAGAAATTACCACTTGTTTTTTTATTCAACTCAACGTTATACCACGCCCCACCACCACCTTTAATACGGTACTGCAATTCCATCGCCACCGCATCCGTACTATCAGGAAAAAAACTTACATACATTGGTAACGGCATGCCTGAAACACTACTTCTATCCAACCTTACCGTTCCACCTCCCAACGTAATAGAGCCTTGTGCACGATTAATCATTTTTTCATCAACATCAAAAATTTGATATTCGAACTCATAGATAGAAGGTTGTGACAAAGTGCGTACTAAATCAGTACAGTCCCAAGTAAACTTCCGATCATCACCCTTTATCAGCCCCATTTCACCAAAAGATCCTTGGCTACCTACTTGCCGAAAGCGCACCACTCCTTTAGCTGCGGACTCCAACTGATTATTAATATGAACCAACTGCAATTTTTCCTGCCAAGCCACAGGGCAAATCACCGAATCTGGTTCACCAAGACGAAAGTTGCCAACAACTCGCCCCCGAGATTCTTTACCCTGATAGTACTCCAGATCATATTCATATGTCGTTCTTGACAACAATCCATAATCGGCAGGATTAAACCGAAAAGAACCATTTAATGAGCTATTAAAAATGGATACGCTACGCTCAACAGCATCGCTCCAGGCCTGACCAGGTGCACGAAACCGCACAAGAGCCCTATTTATACCTTCACCCAAACCAAAAACATTGATCCATCCCCGCCCTCCACCACTAATATCGGCGGACATGAAAGCCTTATTTAAGGCAACATTATCTAAAACAACAACTGAATCGCCACCACCCAAGCGAATAAGCCCTTGATTCGCATTCAGGACCTTCCCTTTTTCATCCAAAACCAAGTAACGAAAATCATAATCACCACCATCACCAGCAGACCAATCATTGACAAACCAACCACGAGCATCACCTCCATTTATTTTCATTGGAGCCAGGTCAGAGCTAGTCCAGCCAATGCTGCTTCCAGCAGGGCGAGTCAAGAATATGAGACGACTAGCATTTGGAGATTGATTTTTAAAATAAACCCGCCTCGGAACATGAACATCCCCACCCTGAATTAGCCCTTCTGGAATAACGACATCGTTATAATCCCATGGCCCATTAAAGGCTCTTCCCAACCCCATGCCTCCAACAGAAAAACTTGTTACAAGATCCCTACCTTTTGTTGTTTTTTTAAACAAATTAAGAACAAAACCTTCCCCTCCTAAAAATTGATACACATTTATCTCATCCGTCCCCGATAAAAAATCAACTTTTAAATCAATAAACCCACCCAAGAGAGACCCTGTATTTAAAACACGATCAACATATCTCCCTCCTGGCAACATTTCAATTTCATACGGAGAGTCACCTGACTCATAAAATGGAGTAGGAAGTTTTATCTTACATTCAAGACCATCTGCCCAGTACCCCCAAGCTCCCTTAGGCCCCCAACCGTCGTCATACCATCGAACACCAAAAAATGTAAGGTTTAATTTTGCTTTCCCAGCCTCTCCAATTTCAATACCAGAACTCTTGTCAACAACCGAATCTTCTTTAGAAGGCAAACGGTTAACACTACCTTCTGTTGTTACTACATCTCCACGCCCCGTCTGCAACTCAGCTACGGTCCAAGCCTCAACTTGAGCACCTGATGCTTCATTTTTATTTAGTATTTTTGGCTGCCGCGTTGTTAAAAGTAGATTACGTGAATCATAGTCACTTACTGTCAAACGAAACGCATCCAAGTCGTCTTGGAAATTTGGATTATTCACTTGAGACAATCTATAAAATATTTTCTCTAGTGTCAGGTTCCGTAATTCATCGCTCTGGCTTCGTCCAGATACAACTGCAAGCGTAGAATTGCCATTGGCATCATAGCCATACAATTTGGTTACGCCACCAGCGTTGCCACGAATCAGCCTGCCAGCAGTGTCGTATTCGCTGAACTCCTGCCAGTCTCCTTGACGATTGATACTGGTCCGCTTCCCCGTAATTTGCCCCCAGGCGTTGTAGCTCACCTCCTGCCATACCCCGGTCGCGACATCCTGCTTGGCCGTCTGCAATTTGGCCGCGTTGTAGGCATACAGCGTGACATCCTGGCCTCCAGCAGCCTCCTTACGCTCCCGTCGGGTGCGCGTCACATTGCCAACCGCATCGTAGTCGTAGAACGTGACATTGCCTTCGGCATCGCGCATCCAATCGGCACGACCACCCAGCTTGAAATGGGTTTCGCTAAATACGCCGTCCACGCCGGTCTTGACGACCTTGGTCGTCAAACTCAAATCGTTGTAGCTGGTATCGGTGATCGGCCGTACGCTCTGCCCGGTTTGATCGATAAATGCCGCATCCTCGCGGTGGACTTCGCGGCCCAGCACATCGTAGCGAATGTCGGTGACAGCGCCCTTGGCGTCGGTTTTCTGCGTCAGCAGCCCTAACGAGTTGTAGCGATACAAGGTACGCACGACGCCGGTCTGACGGGTTTGCGCAATAGCGTCTTCTTCTGGCTTTTTCGAAGCCTCTAGGCTTGCCTGCTCGTAATAATCGACATTCAGCCGACGCTCCTCCAGCAGCCTTCCCATGCGGTCATAATCAAACTCGCTGATACGATCCTGAGCACCAGGCTTAAGCAGGCCACGCGCCTCATCCAGCGCAATGCCATCGACCGGCGCCGTCACGGCAGCTGCGTAGCGCACCTCTCTTACCGGCTTGCCCGCGGTGTTGTAGCTCCAAGCCACCGCATAGCCTGCGGCATCCACCTCCAGCAGCTTGCGCCCGGCAAGGTCATACCAACGAAGAGTCCGATTACCCCGAGGGTCAATCTCACACACCACATTTCCATTGGCATCATATTGACGTTCAGTAACAAGGTCCTGAACTCTGACTGTCGGAGCCCCATCCTTCCGCACATCACCATAAATAACGGTCTGACTAGGAACCACCGTCTTCTGCAATCGATTGTTGCCATCGTAGACGTAGCGGGTTTCGCGAACGTCGGCATTCGCCGGCGCCGGCACCCCGCCGTCCGCCGGCAGCCCCACCGGGCTGGCGTAGACGCGCTGGACGAGGACGTTCCCCGCCGCGTCGTAGTCCCATTCGCTCAACACGCCGTCGCCGTTGCGCTCCGCCACCTTGCGCCCCAGCGCGTCGTAGCGGCTGCGGGTGATCTTGCCGTTGGCGTCGGTGAATTCGATCTGCCGGCCGGCGGCGTCGTAGCGCCAGCTTTGGCTGGGGCTGACCGTGGCTTCGCCGCCGTCCAGGGTGTAGACCGGCAGCGTGTCGCCGGTCTGGCGGATCAGCCGGTTGTTGGCGTCGTATTGGTAGCGGGTGGTGCGCTGCTCCGGCTTGCCTTCGGCTTCCACTTGCAGCGTGCGGTTGCCGAAGCCGTCGTATTCGAAGCGTTTGACGATGCCCAGCGGACTGGTCTCTTTGAGTACCCGACCCTGCGCGTCGTGGACGTAACGATAGCCGCCATTCAGTTGGTTGGTGTAGGCGGTCTTATTGCCCAGGCCGTCGTACTCCATCCGCTCGATGCCGCCTTCGGCGTCGGTGAGGACGGTTTGCCGTCCCAGCGCATCGTGTTCGATCCGAGTCACCGCGTCGCGCTGGGCGTCGACGATCAGGGTTGGCGTCAGGCCGGGTTTGAGCGCGGCGGTGTCGACGCGCTGGGCGTAGCGGGTGATGCGGGTGGTCTGGCCCAGCGCGTCGTACTCGGTGGCGGTGGCGTAGCCTTCGGGATCGATGTGCAGGGTCTGGCGGCCGAGCGCGTCGTAATAGTTGTAACCGCTGTAGCCGCGCGGGTCGGTGATCTTGATGGCCTTGCCGAAGGCGTCGTATTCGGTGACGGTGACGCCGCCCAGCGCGTCGGTTTCGCGGATCAGCCGGCCGAGCAGGTCGTAGTCGCGGCGGGTGGTGTGGCCGCCCGCGTCGGTTTCGACGATGCGTTTGCCCAAGGCGTCCAGCTGGTAGGTGGTGCTGGCCTGCTGTTTGCCGTCGCCGCGAGTTTCGCCGATCAGGCGGCCGGCGGCGTCGTAAGCATAGGAGGTGCTCTGCGCTTCAAGCCCCCGCTCTTCGATATTGTCGATATCGGCAGTGGTTTCCACCGTCAAGCCAGGGTCGCGCTGGGTCGCAAAGCGCAGTTGCACGGTGGACCAGTCATACTCACCCGTGACGTCATAGCGATAGCCTTGCCGGCGATCGCCGCCTTTGGGGTAGAAGTGTATGGTTCCGCCGGTCTTGTTCGTCGTCAGTTCAACAGTGTAGGTGACGCCCGCCTGGTACGCCCCCATCGGCACGGCGCGCCATTGATCGTTGGCGTTGGCGATTTGGGCGTAGACGAGGCCGTCGGGCTGGAGCAGGATCGCCAGACGTGCGGTTTTACCCCCCACGTTCTCTAGCATCGCATGCAGCGAAGACTGAATCTGGTTCGGCGTCAGGTCGAACTGGTAAGCGCTACCCGCCGGCATTTGCCGCGCGCTGTTGAGGGAGGCCCAACTGCCGCCGGTTTCCGGCTTGCTGATGAGGTGAAGACGGCCGTTGTCCTGGGTACCCGCGGTACCGTTGAAGGTGGGAGGGGTGGACGCCTGAGCCGTCATGGCTTCGAGTTGAGCCAGGCTAAGGGAACGATCCAGGCTCAAGGCCTGCGCGTAACGCCGGGTCTGAATGACTTGACCCGCCGCGCCGTAGCGCGTTTCCGTCAGGTAGCCCTGAGGATCGATCGCAAAGCGCTGCCGCCCGGCAGCGTCGTAAACGATGCGACTCTGTTGCTGCACCCCACCCGGCCTGCTGCTCAGATATTGCCTCAGCGTCGCATCGGTCCAATCTTCCGAACTCAGCGGCACGCTGGCCACGCTCAGCTCGCTCACGCCATCTCTATGCCAGCCATTAATGCCGTCTTCGAAACCGTCAATCAGCACCACGCCGCGCTGCACGCTTTCCACTCTCAGATCGTCGTAGAACACCGGATGGTCGGCCGGATTCGGCGCGCCATCTCGAGGGCCGTAGATATGGATGTTGAGGGCTAGGTCTTCACTCAGCGTGCGGCTGACCGTCAGCTTACGCCAGCCGTCGTTGCCATACTCGATGCTCTCGACAGCGTTGTTATAGGGCTGGGAGCCGCCCAGATTGCCCAGGAACAAATGCCCCTTGGTCTCGCTGTCGGTTTTGAACCAAACGCTGGCGGTGACGGTGTCGCCCTTTTGGAAACGGCCGATGTCGTGGTTGATCGCATTGTTGGTGCCGGCCTGATGCCCGATGCGTACCGCCTGTTTGCCGCTGTGGGTGGTCGCTGTCGGGCCTCGCGGCGCGCTGGTGTCGAGTTTGTCGGCGTAACGCCGGGTTTCGACGACATTGCCGACGGCGTCGTAGACGCGTTCGGTCACATAGCCTTCGCCATCGATACTGTAGGTGGCGCGTCCCACTGTGTCGTAAACCGTACGGCTCCGTTGCTGCACCCCGCCCGGCCGGCTGCTCAGATATTGCCGCAGCGTCGCATCGGTCCAATCTTCCGAACTCAACGGCACGCTGGCCACGCTCAGTTCGCTGGTGCCATCTTTATGCCAACCGTTGATGCCATCTTCGAAACCATCGATCAGCACCACGCCGCGCTGTACGCTCTCCACTCTCAAATCGTCGTAGAACACCGAGTGGCCCGCCGGATTCGGTGCGCCATCTCGAGGGCCGTAGATATGGATGTTGAGGGCCAGGTCTTCACTCAACGTGCGGCTGACCGTCAGCTTACGCCAGCCGTCGTTGCCATACTCGATGCTCTCGACAGCGTTGTTATAGGGCTGGGAGCCGCCCAGATTGCCCAGGAACAAATGCCCCTTGGTCTCGCTGTCGGTTTTGAACCAAACGCTGGCGGTGACGGTGTCGCCCTTTTGGAAACGGCCGATGTCGTGGTTGATCGCATTGTTGGTGCCGGCCTGATGCCCGATGCGTACCGCCTGTTTGCCGCTGTGGGTGGTCGCTGTCGGGCCTCGCGGCGCGCTGGCGTCGAGTTTGTCGGCGTAACGCCGGGTTTCGACGACATTGCCGACGGCGTCGTAGATGCGTTCGGTCACATAGCCTGCAGCATCAATGCTAAAAGTCTGGCGATCCACAACGTCATACACGTAGCGAGCAACTTTGCCCATCGCGTCGGTCTTGGACACCACATTGCCCTGGCCGTCGTATTGGTACACCGTGCTCTGCTTCAGCCCCT
>NZ_JAMZGH010000011.1:0-67011 GCF_024158805.1 Chromobacterium sp. S0633
TATGCAGCAAGAGCTGGTCCATGCTGCCTTAACGATGGCCGTAGCTCGACGTCAGCCGAAAGGGGAAGTACTGCTGCTGTAGAAGTTCAGACCCGATCTGACAGTCTCCCGTTTTGACGGCACCAGGCTGTCAGATCAATTCAAGTTGTCTACCTTCTCCCTCCATTCCCGTTTGCCATCAATAAAGGTTTGTACGGGTGTACGACCGCAGCACATCTTGCCTTGGTGGGTGCGCTCCTGATTGTAGCACACCAACCAAGCATCCAGATCGGCCTGTAGCTCATCGAGTTCCAGATAGAGCCTCTTGCGGAATACTCCTGCAATATCGTTTTGTGGAAGCGTTCGCAGATGCCGTTTGTCTGCGGATGCCGCGCACGGGTCTTGGTGTGCTCGATATCATTCACCGCCAAGTACAGCTGGTAATCATGGGTTTCCGGCTTGCCGCAATACTCGGTTCCGCGATCTGTCAGCATACGCAATACCCCCATCTCATGCTCGGCAAAGAACGGCAATACCCGGTCATTGAGCAGATCCGCCGCAGTGATCGGCATTTTGGTGGTGTAGAGCTTGGCAAATGCCACCTTGCTGTAGGTATCGACAAAGGTTAGCAGGTAAATCCGCCCGACACCTTTTATCGTACCCACATAGAAGGTGTCCTGCGAGCCCAGATAGCCGGGATGCGCTGTTTCAATCTCGCCATGCGCGACATCATCTTCTTGTTTGCGCTCCAGTGCCGCGATCTGCGCATCGGTGAGCACGATGGCTTGTTCAGCTACCAGATGTTCCAGAGCGCGTAGCCGCTGCTTGAACGATGCCAAGTCATGTCTCAGCCAGACTGAGCGCACACCGGGAGGGGAAACGTACACGCCGCGCTGGCGTAGTTCGTTGCTGACTCGCACTTGCCCGTGCGCAGGCTGTTCCGTCGCATAGGCAACTACGGCCGCCTCTATAGCGTCGTCTACGCGGTTCTTGGGGTTGGGTTTGCGACGATTGGCGTCAAACAACACCTCGACGCCGTCGTCAGCCACTGCGTTCTGGTAGCGGTAAAAGGTATCTCGGGACAGGCCCATCACCTTGCAGGCCTTGGAGACGTTGCCTAGTTCAGCGGCCAGGTTTAGCAGGCTGACCTTGTGTTTGATGATGTTCTGGTTGAGACTTGTCATGGGGTTACTCCTGCGCTTGCGCGCTGTCTTGATGAAGATTCGCACCTCTATCAAAACGGGTACCCCCACCTCTCGGCAAGGCCTGACTGTCAGATCAGAATCTCTACATTTTAAAGTTCAACGAAAACCATGCAAAATCATGGCTTTGAGCGGGTAAAAAAACGCAACAGCTTCCGCATATACCAAGTTTGCGAAATGTTGATGTGTGCTTACCAATTTGGCATGATACCCCTCCAGATCGCATGGGTAAAACTACGAGACATTCGTATTTGGGAGGATAGTGACATTCTCAACCCTGCCGTACACCTCACGTTTCCGATGCTGAAACAAAAGACCGCATCCAATTCAAAGCCCCTTACAAGAAAGGTGAAACACGAGTGGTCCATCCTGATTTGTGAACTATATTCTCGGCGCTATGCTTATGGCACTACAGGTAAGAGTCGGTTACTTGCGGCGGACTCAGGAGAGGAAGCCGGGCGCCGCATTTCCATCTTGCTCGGGCAGTTAATTCCAGGTGGCGCGACAGCAACAGACCTGCGGCACACAGCGGCCCAACACCTAGTTGATGCCGGAGCCAGTCAGGAAGAACTGGCTGAATTCATGGGGCACTCAGACATCACGACCGGGCTCGTTTATTTTGAAGCTTCAGCCAACCAAGCGGAACGGGCCAACAAGGCGCTAGGTCTGTCGGATATCTATTCCAAAGTAGCCAGGATTGCCCACGACAAGTTCATTAGTACCGATGAACTGGCCGAGCTGAAGGACGACCAGCAGGTAGCCAGCGTCCCACACGGCATTCCGATCGCGGGCATTGGCGGCTGCTCAAACGGTCAGCTCCTCTGCTCTTCGAATCCCATCTTGGCCTGCTATGGCTGCCACAAATTCATGCCGATTGACGAAATTCGTATCCATGAACAGGTGCTTTCCGATTTCCGAGGTATCGTGAAATTCTTTCACGAATCATCGCGAGGAGACAAAGACTCCCCAGCGTATTTGCAGCTCCAGCGAACTATCTCATCGGTGCAGGCGGTTATCGACGAGTTGCTAGAGGAGATCCAATGAACGGGCATTACTCGTCATTCATTGAACTCGGCCGCCAGCTGGCTAAGGATCGGGGTATTCAATGGGACATGCCAACAGATGCAAAGGGTGCGGTCGCACCCGAATTCCTTTGGAATCTGAACAAGCTGGTCGATAACGACCACCCGCCTTACATGTATCTGCGTAATTTTGGATGCGACGCAAGGGTACTCAAGGCGCTCAATGAACACCGGGCAAATTTAGGTACGACAGAGCTGGAGCCCTTCGTGCTGTCTGCAGCATGGCAGAACCTGATTAAAGCAGCGACGACTATTCAGCTCTTTTCCAAACGGAACACCGTTTCCCACGTTGCACAAAATGTCATTCGTCCTTTGCGTGTTATTGCAACCTGCTCACAAAACAAAGCCCCATGGGCTCTAGTCAATGATGACGTACGACTCGCTGTTCAAATCAGTAAAGAAGCTCAAGCTTCCGGCAAGCTAGGCGACCTGGTTGCTGGCATCGTAAAAACGGTTCTAGATGTCTACCACCTCACCGAGGCAGGGCCACTCTACCCTGCCCTGGCTGACCAAAGAATCAAGGTCGGGCAAACAAAGAAAGCACGCTTTCTTAAGTCCGAGGATGAGCTCCGTCACGATCTAGAAGATCGAAAGCGTTCAGAGCGTTTGCCGGAGCGTCGAGCATTCTGGGAGCTTATTAGAATTGTCATGACCGAGCAGCCAAAGAGCTTTATCGATGAGCTTCACTTTATCGGCATCAAAACGTTGATTACCACCGGGTTTCGCGTCGGTGAAGCTAGCTTGTTGCCACTGGATTGGGAGCGGCGTCGAGAATATTACGACAGAACTGGCCAGCCTGCAGGGAGTCAAGGAGGTATCTCCAGCTCGCTGATGATCCGTCACTTTGCAGAGAAACAACAAGCGGCGGAAGGTGACAGCCATATCTTGGTTGAGGCTACGCAGTACGTTCCGCAGATGTTTGAAGAGTTGTTGGTCGAGTCGCTCAATCGCGCGGCCGAGCTCACCTCGCCTTTGCGCGAAACTTTGCGCTTGCAGGTAGAAACTGGCCGGTTGTTGCCCTGGTTTCGAAGCGATGAAGTGGTCCCGGTAATCCGGTTGTATCCATATCTAACAGGGAATCCGTTCTGGCTCGAACTCGACAAAGAGCTTCGCACTGAGTGGACGAATCGATACAAAGGCGGGTTCAACAGTGCTGTGCTGCATGAGCTACAGCTGTTCCAAGAGCAAAAATACCGTGATCTTCCAGGAAATTTGAGCAACGCCACCTATGTGTTTTTTAACCGGCTTGGTCTTATCACGGAAACGAATGATCATACCATTGTCTATCGGCGAGCAGACGGTTCGGCTATTCCAGTCGATGCCCGGATGCGCTGGAGCGAGAACTGCCTGCATGTCGGAGAGCTAGAGGCCTATATTCGAGCCCGCACGCCGAGCAAGGTTTCCGATATGGCCCCCTTTAATATGGAGAATGGCGTGCTGCAACCTTGGGAGCTATTGCTTCTGAATCCTAAGCGCTCCTTGGCCGAAGAACGCAACGGCAGCATCTGCGACGTCACCCGTTACATGTCGATCAATGTCCCGGATAGTAATCTGATTGGTGATGCCCTGGGCGTGCGTACCTCTTCCGACTCGCTGTTCACCAAATATGGCGAAACAGAGCAAGATCGGGGTTTGACGATGACCCCACACATGCTGCGCCACTTACAGAACGCCGAGCTTTTCCGCCTCGGTGTCGCAGATACCATCATCTCCAAGCGCTTCAACCGGCGTAGCGTTGCCCAAAGTTACGAGTACGACCACCGGAGCCTGGCAGAAGAGTTGGAGCAGGTTGAAATCCCTGAGGGCATTGAGTTCGCCTTAGGCGAGAAAGCGACCACCGTTGCTAAAATGATCAGCTTGGGGAAAGCTCACGGGCCGATTGTAGATTCTTTCAAGCGGATTCAGGCAGCCGAGGGAGATGCTGCAGCATTCGAATATCTCAAAGCTGAAGCTGATGGGTTCCATGCCACGCCATATGGACATTGCCTAAATAGCTTCACCGTCGATCCGTGTCCTAAGCATTTGGAGTGCTTTTCTGGTTGTCGCCACCTTTCTGCCACTAACTTGCCTGAGCAACGAGCTGCATTGATTCGGCTAGAGGGAAAACTGTCATCTGCGCTGGAGCTTGCTCAGGCCCGCCCATCAAAGAGCATCGGCAGGAAAAATCAGATTGCCCATGCGACCGATCGCTTGCAAGGGGTAAGGAAAATTCTCTCCGCCCAGAGTGGCGAACATCCCTTCCCGGATGGGCCCGATCTTTCAAAAACCAATAAGTCAGGGGTGATGGATGCCTAAAGAAAATACCGTACCAGCATTTGAGGATGCCGAGATGAAGCAGATCTTGGAAGACCTGTTGGCGAACGATGAGCCCATTACTACCCGAGCTATCGCCCGCCTCCACTCCAAGGTAAATGCAGCATCTTCGATTACCAGGCACCCTGGCCGCTCCAAGTTGCTAGCGCACTACCAGGAACGTCAGGAGCAGTATCGGAGCTGGAGTGGCAAAACATCCACGCAATCTAAGGCCGTTACCTCTGCTGCATTGGCTGACAAAGACATGCGAATCGCCGAGCTTGAACAACAAGTAGCTCTTTTAACGGCATCACATGTCGCAATGATTCGTGCGATTGGGGAGCTGGGCGGGTTTAGTAAATGGGCTCAATTCTTTGCTAATTATCGCGAATCCCGAATTGAACAGGAACGGCTAGGCGCTCTTCCTCTCGCCAAGGTGACTCACCTTACTCCGCCGACAAGGAATTAGGTTGATGGCCTAGCATCTGGTCGAACCTACTCGATCAATCAGCTTCTTGTCCATGAGTTGGTTTAGTCTAACCCCTCTTGTGATCGAAACCAGATAGCTTTATTGTTCCCTCCAACAACGCCACCTGTTCAAACGGAGATACGCTTCGGCCTATCAATGTACTGGTGGCTTTTCTATTTCCGCGATTCTTCCCTCAGCACTTGCAATCCACTCCATTATGCCGAAAGTATGTTTCTGTGGCTGCTCCATTCGAACATGCTCTTGCTGTTATCGACACCTTGAAATTTCTCGAACGGCTTGTCCGCCAGCAGCCACCAATCACAACCGAGGATCCCCAAGCACAAGCAGCAACACTGTTACGGCCCTCCCCCTCGGCATGGAATATTCGAATAGCGGTAGAAGACAAAGCCCAGCTTGACATACAAGTACTTTTCCAAGAAGGGTTTCCTGAAAAATTTTAAAGGTGATAGGAGCTCGCTTTTCTGCATATCGGTGGGCTCTCAGTGACAGTCAATACGTATTGACTGCACCCTACCAAGTACAACTGCGGAGTGTGTATCTTGGAGCCGGCCATGTGTTGCAGGCACTTATAGCACCTGACCACTGTGCCGGCCAAAACTGGCCGTATTTCCTATGAAGGCTTGTCCCGTCGCTACAGTTCATAAGTATTGATGGACTAGCTCCCCGAAACATAGGAGTCGCCTTTCGCAGCTCGAATTCGATCGAGGAACACCTTGCTTGTCCACTTCAGTTGCATCAACGTGGCACCGGCAACGGGTTGTCGGTACCAAGGCTATCCGCCCAAGCTTGTACTGCCTGGTGGTCGATTACATTGCCAGCCTCTACCTCAGCCAAGGCTTCGCGGGTTAGTTGGTTGCGGACCTCTTCCTGGGCAATCCATGCCGACAGCGCTTGCTTGATGATCCAGCCACACGATCTCTCCAAACGATCGGCCATTTGGTCCACCTTCTCGGCCAGCGGAAGGGGAATATGGGCGGTAATAACTTTGGTTCCATTTTTAGCCATTTTTAAATTCTCTTTCCTACTGTCCGGGCTGCTCTTGGGCTAGTGGCGCAGGTACGATCAGCGTACGACCCCTCATAATCTGGTGGCTTCACACTTTCGGCCTGTCGTTCCAGATTTGCGGTGACCTTCCCCAATAATTTAGGTAGCCATCGTGACGGGATTCGCTTGCGGCAACGGGTGATGGCGAAACGACAGCTCCCCCATTTCTGGCGCCGCGGACTACCCTGGCGAGGGAGGTGTGAAGGTCGGGCACCGTCGTGCAGGCATAGTGCCAGCCATAACCGATCACATCACGCAGCAAACGGCTAGCGGCCCCACGCCCGCCTGACAACGAAGCACTACAGAGAAGCTGGGGCGATTAAATGGCCAACTAAGGTGTCAGGGAGACCTTGATATCCTCCCACTCCTGGGATAGCGAGGGGTTGAGACGTTCGAAAATTCTAGTCGATAGCACGATGCTGGCGCTCAATTTTGACGCCTCGTAGGTAGAAAATGCTTCCAAAATTTGGGCATCCAAAACATGTGATGCCGGATTGGATAAGAAAGCTCTATGCAACTCCCGGAAGATATTTTCCGACCGAATGCGCAACCATTCCATGCGCAGCCAGCGGGAGATAACCTGCTCACTGAATACAGCCTGCGCAGCAGCCGATATTAAGCCAAGGTCAGTATCTCTGTTGAAAATGAGAATAAGCCATATGGCAATGTAAACTCCACTCACAAGTCGCACCATCTTCACCATCTCAAGGGCGATTGCCTTCGTGAAATGTGTGTTTTCCAGGACATTAAGCCCCATTTTCCGGATTAGAATGGACTCATTATTGTTGTAGTAGCCAATGGTACGCTCATGAGTAAGGTTGACATTGAGCGCATTGGAAAGAAAATCCTCTCGGCGCTTGTCTTCTGCGCGGGGTGAAAAATAAAGACGGCTAACCTGTCCAACCACAAAAAGGCCTAGGACGAGCAAAACAAAAGCTCCCTGAATTAGATTGTAGCCGTGTGGGAAGCTGGTTTTTTCAACTACAACAACAATGATCGATAGAATCGCGGCCCCGCCAAAAATCCAGCTTCCGAGCACATCCGTACGTTCCAAGGGCCCGAAATATTTTTCCCGGATAGGGTCTAGTCGTTGAGCTTGTGGGTTAGCCATAAGTAGGGAAAGTGCCTCCAAAAACTTGGTACCAGTATTTAATGGTAGTTGGGTGATCGATCTTGTAGCCATAGGTGTGATACCGCGCGGTCCCAGTGAGGTCGCGAGCGGTTACAAAGCGCTTCATCACTTCTTGCCGATCAGATTGACTTAGGAAGTCCCCACTTATTGGTGTATTTCGGTATGCTGCTGGTAGGAAATGCTTCGACAACGTGGAATTTGCTCCCAAGTAGTTCGATAAGGTAGTCCCGTCGGGAGCTGGCAATTGTCCGATGGATCCCACTTAGATTGATCTCGTTAAAAAACTGGTTGAAAGCTGCCTGCACGGTATAGGGCATGTTGAACCCTGATGAATTATTAGGCTTTTTTTCTGTGCTGCTCTATGCGGCTGTAGCGTGGACACGACTGATCAACCTGTCCGAAGTTTGTCTTTCTAGCTCGCGAATCCCTACGGTTCTTTCTTGGTGCGGGGTGGTCGCCGCCGCCATTCCATACACCGGTTGCGAGCCAATCCTCAAAGTACCACAGCCATTGTGTGGTCCAAGCAAGATACGTTTCAGCTAATCGCATCTGCGGTGACCACTCCCGTTTTTTTGGGTTCCATAGGCACAGGTGAATGCCAGATCCCTTCCCTGGATAAATGTGGGGTATCGGCGCATCACCTGCCAATGCGATCAAATCCGGTCTCAGCACATACATTTCCGGCGCGGTTGCTCCTGGCTTTATGCGCAATTCACACTCGTAGGTCCGACTGTATTCGCTTGGCGTCAAATAAAACCTGTAATGCAATCCGCGGCCTGAAAGGAACATCAGACTTGCTCCCCAAAGTTGGAGGTTACGAAGCTCCATCACCCGCTCGGGTAGTGTTGGAATCGAAATGAACGGATGCTTGCACATGGTGTCACCCCCCGAAAAACGTGTGCGGGCGGGCTGCAATACTGATAGGCATGGCTGCCGGCGAGGCGAGCAAGATGGCTCGCCCGGCCTGTCGGCTACTTTCTTGACGGCCTATTTCCATTTGCTGGACTGCGGCGAACCCTTTGGGCCCGAACGCAACTTGAACGGCCTTGAGCAGCAAGTCCATTCCTTGGTGGTTTTCAATCACGTCAAGGATACGTTTGAGATCCTCCAATAAGCGGCGGTGCCACTCGAAGAACGCAGCTTGTCGCGACGAATTGTTCATGCTGGCAGCGAGGTTGTCAGTCGGGGCTGACGGATTGGGCAATTCCCACTCCTCGGATCCACCTGGCAATCTGCGGCGCACGAAGTGCAATGGCATGCGTTCAACAATGTCGAAAAGCAACTCTAGCGGGCTGGCGTGTGGCAAGGGGGCCTCAGCCGTGTAGGCTATCGCAGCCAGAGTCGTTAGAAAGACCGATGTCGGAGCTAGATCCTTTTCCTTTATACTTCCAAAGGCAACATTTCTGTGTAGTTTAAGAAGCTGAACCAGCCGACACAGCAGTCTGCCGAAGACTTCCTGTGCATCAGGCAGTGGAACGACGTCTGCGCGTTTTGCAGAATCAAAGGCCTTCGTGGAAATCTCCGAGAGATGAAAGTTCGGAGAAATCATCGCGGCAAGATCAAAGTGTTTTGCGTACCCACGAGGATTTGTCGAGTTGAAAAGCCGTCGTTCACGGTCGGGGATCAGACCGTGCGTCTCCCCATAAGGACCGTAGAGCAGCGGTGCGTCGATAACAGGGGCAATGTCAGCACACATCCCCCCTGCGTACTCTAGGGTGGCACATCGCTCCCAACGATGTAATCGTAAACCGTGCGCGGAGGCATATCGAGAGAGAGCACTATGTAGATGGTCAAGTAGAAGTGCGGCCCCCCGATCACCTTCGTACTTGCGCCGCGCACTCGGGGCAAGTCGTGCGATCAGGTCAATATCGAAACCTTCGCGGGAGCCGTCTAGTGGCCGAACAATCGTCCCGAGTCGGCGCGAACCATGAGAATGGATCTGGACCAGCTGCCCGCTGAACTCAGGGCATTCAGAAAGAAAGTCACCCGTGCTGTTATAGGAACGCTCAAGTGCCGCCAACTGTGACTCCGTGGGCTCATGCGCCTGCGCAATTGCATCGACTAGGTGAAAGAAGCGCGCAGACGATTGTGTGGAGGCCCTGCGTTGAGGGAGGGGCTTAACTAGTTCGCGGATCATTGCAGTTCCTTACAAAGAGGCCATCTCTACCCATCTAGCCGAGATTCTAATATCACACCAAAGATCATTTTACATGATCATTTTGGTTACGTAAAGCGATATTTTTTCACCTTACCCTGTTTTAGAGTATCATTGCCACATGAATACCTCAGCCATTGTTCGGGACCAAGTCCTCTCCGCCTTGCCTCAAGCCCAGCGAGAACGGCTTGCTTATATCGATTTCAGACTCTATTTCCTCGGCGAACTTCGACGAGCTGACGTTGCGGACCGATTCGGCACAGGACCTGCGGCCGCTACGCGGGACATCGCGCAATATCGCGATATAGCATCGGGAAACCTAGAATTAGACAATTCAGATAAGGTATATCGCCCAACGGAAGAGTTCGTTCCGCTGTTCGACCACGCGCCACAACGAGTACTGACGGCCCTCTCAAGCGGGTTTGGCGAAGGCATTGGCGAAGAGCTGGGCTCCATGGTGCGATGCGAATTTCCCATTGAGCTAACAACACCTCAGATGTCAACCCTTGCCCCCATTACGCGAGCAATTCACCGCGGAAAAGCCTTGCGCACAACATATACGTCCATTGAAAGCGGATGTACTGAACGGGAAATTGTGCCTATCGCGCTTGTGAACAATGGCAGTCGCTGGCACGTTCGAGCTTACGACCGGCGACGCAATGGATTTCGCGATTTCGTCCTTACCCGGATGGAAACTCCCGTCCTCCTCGAGAACAGCCCAATATTAGAAAAAGAAAAGGTTGATCAAGACGTTCAATGGAACCGGATTATTGAACTAGAGCTTGTCCCCCATCCGAGGCACCCACGGCATGAGGTGGTGATGATGGACTACGGCATGCCCGACGGCGTTCTGCGAGTAAAGGTGCGTGCAGCCAACGCTGGGTACTTGTTGCGCCGCTGGACTATCGATTGCTCACCTGACCATCGTTTGGAAGGCATTGAATTTGCACTGTGGCTAAGAGATCCTCTATCGCTCTATGGCGCGAGCAGTGCTCATTTAGCTCCTGGATATGTGGACCCGAAGAACGATGCTAAAATCACGTCAATCACAGCCATGTAGTTTTGAAACACCGCTCCAGTTCTTGGCCAGATTATGGCTCCCAGCTGCAAAGTGCGGCGTTTATCAGGGGGGCGACGTCCCCCCGTTTTCAGTAGCAGGGGGTTTTAGAGTCCGGGCTTATTTTACCTGATTTCTCTACAAGTAATTCGGCATAGGTAGCTGACGTCAAACCACCCAGTGCTTTCTTAGGCCTTTCGTCGTTGTATTCCCTACGCCAGGCTTCTATGACGACCTGGGCATGATGCAAGCTAGTGAACCAGTGTTCGTTCAGGCACTCATCCCGGAAACGCCCGTTAAACGATTCGATGTAAGCGTTCTGATTGGGCTTGCCCGGCTCGATCAGAAAGAGCTGAACCCTACGGGCGTGTGCCCAGGTCACCATTGCCCGGCTGCAGAATTCCTTGCCGTTATCGATCCGGATGGCTTTGGGCAAGCCACGTGTCTTCGCCAGCTGGTCGAGGACGCGGGTCAGATGCAGACCTCCCATCGCACGTTCCGGAACAATGGCGACTGCCTCATACGTGGCATCATCGACTACGGTCAGATTCTTGATGACTCGCCCCTCTGCACAAAGTCCATCGACCAGACCTGATTGGCGGCCAAGGGACGGGCCAGTGGGCGGCGACATGCCAATGGAATCTTCTTGCGCTTGCGCCGGTGAATTTGCAGACCCGCCTCGGTATAGAGCCGGTCTACCCGCTTGTGATTGACCACTATGCCGCTCTGTCGGAGCTTCAAATAGATCATGCCGACGCCGTCAGGCTGACATGGGTTACTAGAAACGACCAATCGCACTTCAAACACCGTCGCCAGTCCTGCCCTACCCCCCATTGGAACTCGCGGGAGTTGTCTATACGTATTGACAATACCTTGCTGCTTGCGACCGCTAACTCTACGAGCGCCGACGAATATTGACTGCGGTACGTATGGTGAGCGTGACCGTACAGTCCCCTTCCAAAGTAGACCGTCGTGCATCGGCCCGCTTCCACATGCCAAGCAATTACATCGGTCGAACACATCATAACAATGCCAAAAGGATATCTAGCGAGCGGGAAGCGATTTCTATACCTTGGAAAAGGAACCGAGAACGATAATCGATTACCTGGCTTCAGAAGCTAAACGGCCAAAATCTATTCACCAGCAGCGTCCCACTAACATCTTCACTCCAAGCCTATGCTACGATCATTTCCCTTGGCTGGCACAAACCCACCTCCCCAGCCTTAAACACAAAAACTGGAATTCATATGTCCGGGGCAATTCTAGACCAGCGCATTCACAACGAATTAAAAGCAGCCGCTTCCGACGGCATCGTATCTGGACGATTACCGGCATCGCAGCAGATCGATCAACAGACCAGGCTATTCCACGAGACCTTCGGGGTTGATATTGAGGGCAACGTCGAATTCGAGATCGATGCTCAACTCGAGCTCCTTCCTGAGTCGCTGCGCTCGCAAGTGCGGACACTGACTGCCGATCAGATCGCGAGCCTCTCAACCCGTGCCGACCACCTGCGCGCGTTTGTGGAACGCTTTGACGACGAGCTACTCTTGCGATATCTGATAGCTCCAGTGGCCAATGGTGAGAAGGGCGCGTTGGTCAAGACCGACGGACGTATCGGCTTGCGTAAGGATCTGGTAATCGACTTCGGGCGGTACGTTCACGACGTTCACGGCCTGGAGAATGGTGAGGTGTACGAGAACGGCAAGAGCCAGGCACTCCTTGGTGCCCTCTACATGCCCAAGAACCAATCACGGCTGCTGGATGGGCTTCGGAAGGCGCTTTCCCCTCTCAAGAAGAATATCGACGCAGAGTTGCCTACGGCGATCTTCTGGGTGATTCCAGACTCCGAGTTGTGGGGCCGCACGAGCCTAGTCCGCGACCTCATCAATGGCATTCGGGCTGCGCTTAAGGATTCGTTGGGCTCATCGCCGGAGATCATTGCCGTTGCGCCTTGTCCTCAAGACGAGCCTCGTGACCGTCTCATCAAGCGCGCACGCCACCTGCTCGATGCGGGATTCAGTCGCGTGATCTTAGGTCCATATCAACCAAAGCACGAATGCTTCGAGGTCTTGCTGATCCCCGGGGTCTTCGGCGCCGCAACGTACCAGTGGGTAGTCCCGAGCGCTGACCGATACAACGTACCTTTGGGATTCCTGACGCAATCCCGCGCCAAGCTGCAGAGAATGGCCGGGTTCACTCAGTCTACCCTTGCCGCATCGCTACACGCAGCAGGCCGCGGTAACGGCAACACTCCCGACGAACGTCGGTTCAGGTTCGAAGATGCCGCCGTGGCTGAGTTCGTGTTCCTCGACCGATATATCGCCCCGTAGGAATACGTAATCAAGACTTCTCGCCAGGGATTTATAAGACAAAGTCATAATTAGTGTCGCGCAACAGACCAGACTTAGTGCTTATGAAGTTCTACCTGGTGGTGTTGCATTATTCAAGTATTAGCGGACAACAATGTGAACCGACTGCCATGCGCAACGAATGAATGCTGCGTACCCGTTAAAATTTAACGAAACACTAAGGAATTACCTGAGTTTGAGCAGGCAATTTAGAATGCAACAGATCCCGCAAGTACCAAGTTTGCGTACATAAGGATAAACCAAGGCACCGCCAGAACCCTCCTGAAACCCACCCCTGGGCTTCAGTGGTTCAATCGCCTTTAGGCAAACCGCTGATGATAGGCCCAAGGTCCAAAAACTGTTCCAGCATGTCCGCCAGCTTGTCGATATTGGTTTCTCGCAGCGCCGGGTAATCCAGCGTCACGGGGTCTTGCAATCCGGCCCAGCGCAGGATGGCCTGGCAGGCGGCCGGCTCGTCGAACACGCCGTGCAGATAAGTGGCCAGGATCTGATCATCTTCCGAGCGCGCGCCGTCCGCGCCGCCGTCCTTGAAATGCAGCGCTGGCTGCTGCAGCGCCGGGCCTGCGCTGACGCCCATGTGGATTTCGTAGCCGGCGGCCTCGGCGTGGTCCAAGGTCAGCCGACCACACATCCGCGTCAGTCGCTTTTCCCGCGCCAGCGTGGTTTCCATGTCCAGCCAGCCCAGTCCGTCGCCGCTACCCGGCTCGCCTTCCAGTCCGTCTGGATCGTGGAGCTTGCGGCCCAGCATCTGCAGGCCGCCGCAAATGCCCAGCACCTTGCCGCCGTAGCGCAGATGGCGGCGTATCGCTTCTTCCCAGCCCTGCGCGCGCAGCCAGGCCAGGTCCGCCAACACGCTCTTGCTGCCGGGCAGCACGATCAGATCGGCCGGCGGGATGGGCGCGCCGGCGCGCACCAGGGTGAATTCCACCTGCGGATGCAGGCGCAGCGGATCGAAATCGGTGTGGTTGCTGATGCGCGGCGCGGCCGGGGCGATGACGCGCAGCTTGTCGCCGGCGCCGCTCGCGCCGCCCGGCTTGTCCAGGCCCATGCTGTCCTCTGCTTCCAGGTGCAAATCGTGCAAATACGGCAGCACGCCCAGCACGGGCTTGCCGGTATGCCGTTCCAGCCAATCGATGCCGCTGTTGAGCAGGCTGGGGTCGCCGCGGAAGCGGTTGATAACGAGGCCGATCACCCTGGCGCGCTCGGATTCCGACAGCAAGGCCAAGGTGCCGGCCAGGTGGGCGAATACGCCGCCGCGCTCGATGTCGGCTACCAGGATCACCGGGCAATCCACCGCCTCGGCGAAGCCCATATTGGCGATGTCGCCGTCGCGCAGATTGATCTCGGCCGGGCTGCCGGCGCCCTCGGCGATGATGCACTGGTATTGAGCCGCCAGCCTGGCGTGGGACGCCAGCACCGCCTTCATCGCCACCGGTTTGTAGTCGTGATAGCCGCGAGCCTCCATATTTCCTATCGCCCGCCCGTGGATGATGACCTGAGAACCGGTATGGCTGTTGGGCTTCAACAGTACCGGGTTCATATCGGTATGCGGCTCCAGCCCGCAGGCCTGCGCTTGCACCGCCTGCGAGCGGCCGATCTCGCCGCCGTCCACCGTCACCGCGCTGTTCAATGCCATGTTCTGCGGCTTGAACGGCGCCACCCTCACGCCACGGCGGGCCAACAGCCGGCACAAGCCGGTGGCCAGCGCGCTCTTGCCGGCATCGGACGTGGCGCCCTGAATCATGATGGTCTTGGCCATGGCCTTCCCCCTGCACATAGATGGCGAACAAGGCTTAGAATGGCGGCTTGATTCATTCCGGCCATCCCGAACCCTAGAAATTTGCGCATTGGATACCTCCAAGCGGCGGTCGGCCATTATATAAGGTTGTGTGTTGAATTCCGCATTGTTTCTACCGTTAGCGCTGTTGCTGGACCGCCTGTTGGGCGAGCCGCGGCGCTGGCATCCATTGGTCGGCTTCGGTCGGCTGACCCGGGCCGTTGAGCGCTTTGCCTACCCCTCCTCGCCCGATGCCGAGCCCCGCTGGCGCATGCGTCTGCGCGGCGCCCTCTCCGTTTCACTCTTGATCCTGCCTCTGACGCTGGCGGCCTGGCTGCTGGCCCGGTTGCCGCTGCTGTCAGCCATTGTCCCGCTTGTTCTGCTCTACCTGGCGGTGGGCGCCAGGAGCTTGGCTCAGCATGCGGAGGTGGTCAGACAGGCGCTGGCCGACGGCGATCTCGCCTTGGCCCGTGAACGGGTGGGCTGGATTGTCAGCCGCGACACGAGCGAGCTGGATGAGGCGGGAATCGCCCGCGCCACCATTGAGTCGGTGCTGGAAAATGGCTGCGACGCGGTCTTTGCCGCGCTGTTCTGGTTTCTGCTGCTGGGCGCGCCCGGGGCGGTGCTGTACCGGCTGTCCAACACGCTGGATGCGATGTGGGGCTATAAGAACGCGCGCTATTTGCATTTTGGCTGGGCCGCCGCCCGCCTTGACGATGTGTTGAACTATGTCCCGGCGCGGCTGACCGCCCTCACCTATCTGATGCTGGGCCACGCGGCAAGCGGTTGGCGTTGCTGGAGAACGCAGGCGCCCACTTGGTACAGCCCCAACGCCGGCCCCGTGATGGCGGCCGGCGCCGGCGCGCTGGGCGTCTCCCTTGGCGGCGGCGCGCGCTACCATGGCCAGTGGAAGGAGCGCCCGCCCTTGGGCTGCGGCCCCGCTCCCACGCATCAGGACATCGGCCGCGCGGTGCGCTTGGTCAGCCGCGGCGCATGGCTGTGGGCTGGTCTTTCCCTATTGTGGGCTGTTTTGATTGGAGTCATGCATGCTTGAACACGGAGGCGGCCTGCTGCGCGCGGCCGCTGAATACGGTATTCCGCCTGGGGATTGGCTGGACCTGTCCACCGGCGTCAATCCCAATGGCTGGCCAGTGCCGCCGCTGTCCGCCGACGGCTGGCTGCGGCTGCCGCAGGACCACGACGGGCTGGAAGCGGCGGCGGCGGAATATTACGGTTGCGAGCAACTGCTGCCGGTAGCCGGTTCTCAACCCGCCATCCAGGTGCTGCCTCGGCTGCGAGCGCCCTGCCGCGTCGGCATGTTGACCTTGTGCTACGCCGAACACCCCTACCAGTGGCAAAGGCGCGGACACAGCGTGGAACGGTTCACGCCGGACGGGCTGGCCGCGAATATTGATCAGCTGGACGTGGTTCAAATCTGCAACCCCAACAACCCCACCGGAGACCGTTTTGAACCGGCTTTGCTGGAAGACTGGCGGCAAAGGCTGGCGGAACGCGGCGGCTGGCTGCTGGTCGACGAAGCGTTTCTGGATGCGTCGCCGCGGGACAGCATGCTCCCCCATATCGGCAAGCCGGGCCTGATCGTGCTGCGCTCGGTCGGCAAATTCTTCGGCCTGGCCGGCGCCCGCGCCGGTTTCGTGTTCGCCCAGGCCGCGCTGCTTCAAGCGCTGGCCGAGGAACTGGGGCCTTGGGCCATGGCGGGTCCGGCGCGCGAAGCGGTGACGCTGGCGCTTGGCGACACCGCGTGGCAGCAATCCATGAGGAGCAAGCTGCTGCGCGATAGCGCGCGGCTGCGGAACTGTCTGGAGCGGCACGAACTCGCCCCGGCCGGCGGCTGCGAACTGTTCCAGTGGGTTCCCGGCGCGGCCAGCCTGCCCTTGCATCGACATCTGGCGGGGCGCGGCATCTTGAGCCGTTATTTCGAGTCCCTGCCCAGCTTGCGCTTTGGCCTGCCTAGCGGCGAACAGGACTGGGCGCGGCTGGAACAGGCCTTGGCGGATTGGCGGCGATTGTAATTAAAATCAAAACGCCAGCTGTTCACAGCCTGGTTTTTGTCACGTATCATCCGACCCCATCATGACGGTGCCCCAAAAACCTGTGTGCGAGCTCGCCAGCCAAGACGCGCGGCAGCTCGTAAACAGGTTCTCAGAGGGTGAAACGGGAACGCGGTGCAAGACCGCGGCTGCCCCCGCAACTGTAAGCGCAGAGTCCACGCCTAACGCCACTGGCCCCTAAACGGGCCGGGAAGGCGGCGCCGGACGGCGACGCGCGAGCCAGGAGACCGGCCGTCATACGTGTCGACGCAAGCAGAAACCGGGCGGGGTGTACCGGGGGATACGCACATGCGCCGCTCATGAACACTCGGCGACCTGTGCCCTCGTTTGCGCGACGGAAATCGTCTCCGAGGGCACCATGCATTCATCCACCGCGCCGTCCGCCGGCCGCCGTCTGGCGCAGCACGCGCCGATACTCGCCGGGCTGATCCTGGCCAATCTGCTGGCCTGGGCCTGGGCTTTCGCCGCCTTCGCCGATCATCCGGCCCAACTCGCCACCGCCCTGCTCGCCTATCTGTTCGGCCTGCGCCACGCGGTGGACGCCGATCACATCGCCGCCATCGACAACACCGTGCGCAAGCTGATGCAGGAAGGCCGCCGACCGTCGGCGGTGGGCCTGTTCTTCTCCGCCGGCCACTCCGCGGTGGTGGTCATCGCCGTCGCCCTGATCGTGTTCGCCGCCAGCGCGCTGCAAAGCCGCGTCGCCGGCTTCAAGGAGATAGGCGGCGTCATCGGCACCAGCGTGTCGGCCTTCTTTCTGCTGACGCTGGCGCTGATCAATCTGTCTTCCTTGCGCGCGGTATGGGGCGCGTTCCGCCGCGCCCGCGCCGGCGAGGCCATTTGCGACGAGCAGCTGAATCTGCTGCTGAACAACCGCGGCCTGATCGCGCGCCTGCTCAAGCCCTTGTTTCGCATGGTGACCAAGAGCTGGCATATGTTGCCCATCGGCTTTTTGTTCGGCCTGGGTTTCGACACCGCCACTGAAATCGGCCTGTTCGCCATCGCCACCTCGCAAAGCGCCAACGGCGTGGCGCTGTGGCACATCATGGTGTTCCCGGCGCTGTTCGCCGCCGGCATGGCGCTGGTGGACACGCTGGACAGCATGATGATGGTGGAAGTCTACGGCTGGGCCTTCGTCAATCCGGTGCGCAAGCTCTGGTACAACCTGACCATCACCTTCGTTTCCGTTCTCGTCGCCGTCGGCATTGGCGGGCTGGAGGGCCTGGGCCTGCTGGCGGACAAGCTGCAGCTCACCGGCGGCTTCTGGGACCTGATCTCAGCGCTCAACGACGATCTGGCTCATTTCGGCTACTTCGTCATCGGCGTGTTCCTGCTGACGTGGCTTGCCTCCGCCGCCATTTATAAATGGAAGCGTTTTGACCAACTGACGCCGGAGGCGCGATGAGAACCCACGACAAACACGTGCTGATGTGCACCGGCCCGCGCTGCACGCCGGACGGCCAGGGTTCGGAAGCGATGTTCCTGCACCTGGGCCGCAGCATAGACGCTTGCGAAGGCCTGCGCGCCAAGCGCACCCGCAGCCACTGCTTCGCCGTGTGCAAGGAAGGCCCGGTGATGGTGGTGTATCCGGACGGGGTCTGGTACCGCAAGGTGAATGAAAGCGATATCGAACGCATCGTCTGCCAGCATCTGAAGGGCGGCGTTCCGGTCGAGGAATTGGTGTTCCATAAAACCGGCGTCGGCGACATCGAAACGGAGGCGCAGGCATGAGCGCCGCACTCGCCTTGTTGAGCCACGCCGGCACCGATCTCGCCGCGCTGTCGCGCGCGCACTGGCCGGAAGACTTCCCCTCCGTGTCCGGCATCTCGCTGCAAGGCATTGCCGACGAGGCCGCGATGCAAGCGCTGCTGGACGGCCAACTGACCCAGGTCCGCGCCATCGTGCTGCGCGTGCTGGGCCGCGCCGACGCGATACCCGGGCTGGAGCGGTTGCTGGCCCACGCGCGCCGGCTGCAGGCCGCGGTCATCGTGCTCAGCGGCACCGGCGAGCCGGACCCGGAGCTGCAAGCGCTGTGCAGCGCGCCGGTATCGCTGCAGCAGGACGTCCACGCCTATCTGCAGGCCGGCGGCAGCGCCAATCTGGGCGAGCTGATGCGCTGCCTGGCGGACAGGCTGCTGCTGACCGGTTTCGGCTATCAGCCGCCGCTGCCGCTGCCCGAGCACGGTGTTTACCACCCGGAACTGAGCGCGCCCTGCTCGCTCGCCGACTGGCTGGAAATCCGCAACCCGGACTGGCCCACCGTCGGCCTGTGCTTCTACCGCGCCCACTGGCTGTCCGGCAACACCCGCTTCATTGATCTATTGGTCGATTGCCTGGCCGAGCGCGGCGTCAACGCGCTGCCGGTGTTCACCTCGTCCTTGCGCACGATTCAAGACGGCGGCCTGCCGGCGGCGCTGGCGCTGCTGGCCGATCCGCGCGCCAAGGTGTCCTTGCTGATCAACACCACCTCGTTCGCGATGGGCGACATCAACAACGACGGCCCCACCCAGCCCGGCTGGGCGGTGGAGGCTTCGGACCGGCTGAACCTGCCGGTGCTGCAGGCCATCACCAGCAGCATGACGCGCGAGCAATGGGAAGCCTCGGACCGCGGCTTCAACCCGCTGGACACCGCGATGAACGTGGCGCTGCCGGAATTCGACGGCCGCATCATCGGCGTGCCGCTGAGCTTCAAGCAGCCGGGCCAGCCCGGCCAGGCCGAACAATACGCGCCGCTGCCGGACCGCGCCCGCCGCCTGGCCGGCATCGCCGCCCGCCTGGCGCGGCTGCGCCATGTGGAAAACGCCGACAAACGCATCGCCTTCATCTTCACCAACTCCAATAGCAAGGCCTCGCAGATAGGCAATGCGGTGGGGCTGGATTCCCCGGCCTCCTTGTACGCGATGCTGCGCGGCATGCAGGGCCGCGGCTACCAGATGGACCCGCTGCCGCCGGACAGCGACGCGCTGATGCACGAGCTGATAGACCGCGGCGCCTACGATCAGGACTACCTGAGCGCCGAGCAGATGCGAAACGCCGCCGCCCGCGTGCCGGCCCAGCGCTACCAGGCCTGGTTCGACGAGCTGCCGGACAGTCTGCGCGACAAAATGCTGCAGCGCTGGGGCCAGCCGCCGGGCGGCGCTTACGTCGACGGCGACGAACTGGTGTTTTCCGGCCTGGATTACGGCAATGTCTTCGTCGCGCTGCAGCCGCCGCGCGGCTACGGCATGGACCCGGACGCCATCTACCACACGCCGGACCTGCCGCCGACCCACCACTACTACGCGCTGTACCGCTGGCTGCGCGACGACTGGCGGGCCGACGCCATCGTCCACGTCGGCAAGCACGGCACGCTGGAATGGCTGCCGGGCAAGGGCGTGGGTCTGTCGCAGAACTGCTTCCCGGATGCGCTCTTGGGCGACATGCCGCTGTTTTACCCCTTCATCGTCAACGATCCGGGCGAAGGCTCGCAGGCCAAGCGCCGCGGCCACGCGGTGATCATCGACCATCTGACGCCGACGATGACCACCGCCGACAGCTACGGCCCGCTGGCGCAGCTGACCCAGTTGGTGGACGAGTACTACCAGGTGGAGCTGCTGGACCCGAACAAGCTGCCGCTGTTGCAGCAACAGATCTGGGACCTGATCAAGGAGGCCAAGCTCGACACCGACCTGGCGGCGATGCTGAAACATGATCACGAGCATGAGCACGACCATGATCACGAGCCTCGCCACGATCATGAGCACCCGCATGGCGGACATCATCACGCGCCCGCCGCCATCCACGGCAAATACCGGCCGCAGGCGGCCAAACCGGCTGCCGCGATGAAACCGGCGGCGGCCGCGGCGGCGAAGTATCGCCCGGCCAAGGCCGCCCACGGCCACGATCATGGGCACCACCATCACGATCATGAACACCATGGCCATCACCACGACCATCATCATCATGATCATCACGGCCACAGCCACAGCCACGACCACCACGATCATGACCACGACTGGGACGACACGCTGAACGAAGACGGCGTGCCCTTGAGCCTGGCCAAGATGGACGGCGTCGACGTCGCCCACCTGATCGAGGACATTGACGGCTATCTGTGCGAGCTGGGCGCGGCGCAGATCCGCGACGGCCTGCACGTGCTGGGCAACGCGCCACAAGACGAGGCCTTGGTCGACATGCTGCTGGCGCTGACCCGGCTGCCCAATCTGGGCATCCCCGGCCTGCCCGCCAGCGTGGCGGCGGCCTGCGGCGGCGACTGGACGCTGTGGCAGCAGGATCAGGGCAAGCGCCTGGCCGACGCGCCAATGGCATTGACCCGGCTGGCCGGCCTGCCCCTGATCACCCGCGCCGACGCCCACGACGCGGTGCTGAAGCTGGCGCGCGGCTTGATCGCCGATCTGGCCGCGCGCGGCTACGACAGCGCCGCCGTGCCGGCAGCCGTCGCCGCCGTGCTGCCCGGCATCGAACCGAACGCCGATCTGGAACGCGTGCTGACCTTCATCTGCGCCGAGCTGTGCCTGAAGCTGGCCCGCACCGCGGAGGAGATAGACAATCTCTTGCGCGGGCTGGAAGGCGGCTACGTGCCGGCCGGCCCCAGCGGCGCGCCCACGCGCGGCATGGCCCACATTCTGCCCACCGGCCGCAATTTCTACTCGGTGGACCCGCGCAGCCTGCCCTCCAACGCCGCCTGGCGCATAGGCGACGGCCTGGCGCGCGAGATGCTGGCCCGCCATCTGAAGGAAACCGGCCAGTACCCGGAGTCGGTGGCCATCAGCGTGTGGGGCACCAGCGCGATGCGCACCCATGGCGACGACATCGCCGAAATCCTGTCCCTGCTCGGCGTCAAGCCGCGCTGGCAACAGGAAAGCCGCCGGGTGCAGGGTCTGGAAGTGATCCCCCTGGCCGAACTGGGCCGGCCGCGCATCGACGTCACCGTGCGCATCAGCGGCTTCTTCCGCGACGCCTTCCCCCACCTGATTGCGCTGATCGACGAGGCGGTGCATACCGTGGCGCGGCTGGACGAGCCGGCGGAGCAGAACTTCCTGCGCAAGCACTATCTGGCTGATCTGAAGAATGAACTGCTGGGCGTCCTGCCCGACGCCGACGCGCAGTCGCTGTACCGCGTGTTCGGCGCCAAACCGGGCAGCTACGGCGCCGGCATCCTGCCGCTGATCAACGAGCAGAACTGGCAGAACGACGCCGACTTCGCCACCGCCTACGTCAACTGGGGCGGCTACGCCTACGGCCGCGAGGCCAACGGCGCCGACGCCCGCGACGCGCTGCGCCACCGGCTGGCCGGCGTGGAAGTGGCGCTGCACAACCAGGACAACCGCGAACACGATATCTTCGACAGCGACGACTACCTGCAATACCACGGCGGCATGATCGCGACGATACGCAGCCTCAGCGGCCGCCAACCGCGCGCCTTCTTCGGCGACAGCCACAATCCGGAAGCGCCGGCGGTGCGCGGGCTGAAGGAGGAAGTGCTGCGCGTGTTCCGTTCGCGGGTGGCCAACCCCAAGTGGATAGCCGGCATCCAGAAGCACGGCTACAAGGGCGCGCTGGAGCTGACCGCCACCGTCGATTATCTATTCGGCTACGACGCCACCGCCCAGGTGGTGGACGACTGGGTCTATGAACAGCTGGCGCAAAGCTACGCGCTGGACCCGGCGATGCAGCAGTTCTTCGCCGACAGCAACCCCTGGGCCTTGAACGCCATCACCGACCGTCTGCTGGAAGCCGCGCAGCGCCAGCTGTGGGCGGAGCCGGACCCGGAGACGCTGGCCGCCCTGCGCCAGCTGCACCTGGATAGCGAGGCGCTGCTGGAAGCGCGCGGAGAGAGCAAAGCATGAACCCCCAAAACAGAATGAGCCAGGGCAACACTTGGAAGGCAGGGAAATGAAAACCGGAAAAATCCCATCGTTTCCCGGAGCATGGGCGCAGAAGCATCCACATCGCCCCGCTGCGCCCAATTCCGTGTCTTTCCGTGTGCTTCCGTGGCAAATAAGGGTTTCAGCATGAGCCCGATTTACCCCTTCGCCGCCGTCGTCGGCCAGCAACAATTGAAGCAGGCGCTGCTGATTTGCGCGGTGGACCCCACGGTCGGCGGCGTGCTGGTGCGTGGCGACAAGGGCAGCGCCAAGAGCACCGCCGCGCGCGGCCTGGCCGCCGTGCTGCCGCCCATCCGCCGCGCCGCCGGCTGCGGCTACAACTGCGAGCCGGACCACCCGCTGCCGCTGTGCCCGGTGTGCTCCGGCGACGCGCGCGCGCTGCATGACGGCCCGGTGCCCTTCATCAACCTGCCGCTGGGCGCCACCGAGGACCGGGTGCTGGGCAGCCTGGACTTCGAAAAAGCGCTGCAAGGCGGCAAGCAGGCCTTCAAGCCCGGCCTGCTGGCCGCAGCCCACCGCGGCATGCTCTACATCGACGAAGTGAATCTGTTGGCCGACCATCTGGTGGACGTGCTGCTGGACGCCGCCGCGATGGGCGTCAACACCGTGGAGCGCGAGGGCCTGGCGGTCAGCCACCCGGCGCGGGTGACGCTGCTGGGCACCATGAACCAGGAAGAAGGCGATTTGCGGCCGCAACTGCTGGACCGCTTCGGCCTGATGGTGGACGTGGCCGCGCCGCGCGAGCCTCTTCAGCGCGCCGAGGTGGTGCGCCGCCGCCTGGCCTTCGAGGCCGATCCGGCCGGCTTCGCCGCGCAGTGGCAGGCCGACAGCGAGGCGCTGCGCGCCAAGATCGCCGCCGCCCGCGCCTTGCTGCCGCAAACCCGGCTCAGCGATAGCCTGTTCCACTTCGTCAGCGAGCTGTGCTGCGAATTCGAAGTCAGCAGCTTGCGCGCCGACATCGTGCTGAACAAGGCCGCCCGCGCGCTGGCGGCGCTGGACGGCCGCGTCGACGCCTCCGCCGAGGATATCCGCGACGCCGCCCGGCTGGTGCTGCCGCATCGCCGCCGCAGCAAGCCGTTCGAACAGAGCGGGCTGGATCAGGACAAGCTGGAACAGATGACGCGGCAAGCGTCGAATCCGCCGCCTCCGCCGGAGCGGAACGGCGCCGACCAGCCGCCGCCGGATGGCGACGGCGAACAGCAAGCGGACACCTCCGGCCATGGCGCCGAGCAAATCTTCGCCGCTGCGCCGGCCGGCGACATTGCCCGCATCCGCGTCCAGGCGCCCTCCTCCGGCGACGCCGCCGGCCGCCGCAGCGACGGCGCCAGCCGTCAGCGCGGCCACTATGTGCGCGCCGAAGCCAACCCGCAGCCGGCCCAGCTGGCTGTGGACGCCACCCTGCGCCACGCGCTGCTGCGCGACCCCAACAACTTCGCGGTCACCCGCGCCGACCTGCACGACAAGGTCCGCGTCGCCAAACAGGGCAATCTGATCCTGCTGGTCGTCGACGCGTCAGGATCGATGGCCGCCCGCCAGCGGATGGAACAGGTCAAGGGCACGGTGCTGAGCCTGCTGGAAGACGCTTACCGCCGCCGCGATCAGGTGGCGCTGATCGCCTTCCGCGGCCAGCAGGCGGAACTGCTGCTGCCGCCGTGCAACCGAGTGGAACAGGCCGAACGGGCGCTGCGCGAGCTGCCCGCCGGCGGCCGCACCCCGCTGGCGCACGCGCTGGCGCTGGCCGCCGACACGCTGTCCCGCCAGCTGGGCGGCCCGGCGCCGCTGCTGGTCATCCTGAGCGACGGCCGCGCCAATGTGGCGCTGGACGGAGACGGCGACCCGTGGCGGCAGGCGCTGGACCTGGCCGGCCAGCTGGCCGGCACGCCGACACTGGTGCTGGACACCGAGCAGGACTTCGTCCGCCTGGGCCGCGCCCGCGAACTGGCCGAGGCGCTGGGCGCCGAATACCTGGCTTGCGACGCCCTGACCGGCGAGCAACTGACATTGACGATTCGACAAAGACTGGGCCGCTGAGATGACGGGCAAGGTTTATCTGATAGGCGCCGGTCCCGGCGACCTGGACATGCTGACGCTGAAGGCCGCGCGTTGCCTGCGGCTGGCCGATGTGGCGCTGGTGGACGATCTGGTGCATCCGGATATTCACACCATGCTGCGGCCGGACGCTGAAATCGTGCCGGTGGGCAAGCGCGGCGGCCGGCCGTCTACGCCGCAGGCCGCCATTGAGCAAAGAATGATGGACGAGGCCCGAGCCGGCAGGACGGTGGCGCGCCTCAAGGGCGGCGACCCCTTCGTCTTCGGCCGCGGCGGCGAGGAAATGCTGACGCTGCAAGCGGCCGGCATCGAGGTGGAGATCGTCAACGGCCTCAGCGCCGGCCTGGCGGTGCCGGCCACGCTGGGCATACCGCTGACCCACCGCCATTTCGTCCACGGCGTCACTTTTGTCTCCGGCCACCCGCATCAGGACGGCGACGAGCCCAACTGGCGGGCGCTGGCGCAAAGCGGCATGACGCTGGTGATCTATATGGGCGTCAAGCGGCTGCCCTTGATCCGCGCCGAACTGCTGCGCCACGGCCTGAAACCCGACACCCCGGCGGCGGCGATAGAAAACGGCACCCTGCCGCAGCAGCGCCAGGTGCTGAGCACCCTGGACGCGCTGGAACAAGACATGAGCGCGGCCGGCATCCACAGCCCGGCGCTGATCGTCATCGGACCGACGGTGGCGTTGGCGTCCTGTAGCCCGTCCGCCGCCAACGAAACAAGGAAGGAATACGCATGATCATCTGCATAGGCGCCGGCCCCGGCGACATCGGCTACCTGCCGCAACGCTCGGCCCAACTGATACGCGAGGCCGACGTGGTGGCCGGCTTCAACGCGGTGGTGGACGTGGTGCGCCCGCTGATCCCGGGCACGGCCGAAGTGATCCAGATGGGCTACCGCGACCAGGTGGCGCAGCTGGACATCGTCGCCGAGCGCCATCGCGCCGGCAAAAACTGCGTGGTGGTGTTCATGGGCGACATCCACTTCAGCGGCTTCCAGTATCTGGAGCGGGTGGAGCGCGCCTGCGGCCACCCGGTGGAAACGATACCCGGCATCTCGTCGGCGCAGATCCTGGCCTCGCGCGGCAAGGTGTGCTTCGACGAAACCAGCTTCATCACCTTCCACCGCCGCGGCGACCTGACCCCGTTCAAGCGCCACCTGGTGCATGTGCTGCAGGACGGCCGCAACGCCATCGTGATCCCCTGCCCCTGGGACGAGGCGCGTTCCTTCATGCCCTGGCACATCGCCGCCTATCTGCTGGAAAACGGCATCCCGGCCGGCCAGCAGGTGGAAGTGTGGGAAAACCTGACCCGCAACGAGGCGGAATGGCGCGGCACGCTGGCCGAGTGCGCGGAGCAGCGCTTCTCCGACATGAGCATCATGCTGATCCGCACGCTCGCGCCGATGGACAGCCAGATCGAGCCGACCCACAAATGAGCCAGCAAGACTACACCATCGTGCTCGCCGGCCACGGCAGCCGCGACCCGGACGGGGTGAACGAATTCATGCAATTGGTGGCCGCGTTGAAGGCGCGCGCCGGCGAGCGCCCGGTGGCTCACGGCTTTCTGGAATTCGCCCGCCCCACCATAGACGAGGCGGTGGACCAGGTGCTGGCCGCCGGTGCCAAAACCGTGGTGATGGTGCCCGGCGTGCTGTTGGCCGCCACCCACGCCAAGAACGACATGCCCAGCGAGCTGCTGGCGCTGCGGCAGGCGCATCCGGGCATTGACTTTCACTTCGGCGCGGCGCTGGATCTGCATCCGCGGCTGTTGGCGCTGTGCCGTCAACGCATCGTCGAGGCCGAGGCGGCGTCGCCGCACACGGTGTCGCGCAACGACGCCTGTCTGGTCGTCGTCGGCCGCGGCACCTCGGACCCGGACGCCAACTCCGAAATCTCCAAGCTCACGCGCATGCTGGAAGAAGGCCTGGGCTTCGCCGCGTCTTTCGTCTGCTATTCCGGCACCGCCAAACCCTTGGTGGCCGACGGCCTGCGCGCCGCCGCCATGCTGGGCTACCGCCGCATCGTGATGCTGCCCTACTTTCTGTTCGACGGCGTGCTGGTCAAGCGCATCTACGGCGCGGCGGCGGACCTGGCGGCGCGCCATCCGGAGATCGAGGTGCTGAGCGCCGGCTATCTGGGCCCGGACGAGCAAGTGGCCGAGGTGTTCCTGGAACGCGCGCAGGAGGGCGTGGAAGGCCGCGCGGCGATGAACTGCGCGCTGTGCAAGTACCGGGTGCAGATCGTCGGCTTCGAACAACAAGTGGGCGAGCCGCAGCGCGGCCACCACGGCAAGGTGCGCGGCCTGCTGGAGCGCGAGCCCAGCTCCAGCCAGCCGCCGGCCTGGAAACGCTACACCCCGCACCCGATAGAAGCGGAAAGCATGCGCATCATCAATGAGGGCCGCGACTGGTCGGCCTTCCCGGCCGAGCAGCGCACCGCGCTGATGCGGCTGGTGCACACCACCGGCGACTTCAACAGCGTGGACGAGCTGTTTTTCTCGCCGGGCGCCTGCGAAACCGGCATGCGCGCGCTGCTGCGCTGCCGCCGCGTGGTCACCGACGTCACCATGGTGGAAACCGGCCTCAAGCGCGAAGTGCTGCGCCAGCTGGAAGTGGAAACCTGGTGCGGCGTGCACGACGAGGAAACCCGGCTCTTGGCCGAAGCCAACGGCATCACCCGCTCCGCCGCCGGCATCCGCCGCGCCTGGCAGAAGTTCGGCAACGACTGCGTGGTGGCGATAGGCGACGCGCCCACCGCCATCCGCGAGGTGGTGCGCCTGGTGCGCGATCACGGCTGGCGGCCGCAGCTGGTGGTGGGCCTGCCGGTGGGCTTCGTCGGCACCCGCGAATGCAAGGACGAGCTGCGCGCGCTGCTGCAAGTGCCGCGCATCACCAATCGCGGCACCCGCGGCGGCTCGCCGTGGGCGGCCACCGTGGTCAACGCGCTGATGATAGACGCGATCGAACACGTGTATCAGCAGCAGGAAGCCTGAGCCCGGTGCGCCAGCCCTACGACCTCGCCGCCCTCGCCCCCAACGGCATGCGCCGCGGCCGCACCACCGGCAGCTGCGCCACCGCCGCCGCCAAGGCGGCGCTGATGCTGCTGCTGGACGGCGTGGACGCCGACGGGGTCTTCATCAGCCTGCCGGACCCGGATTTCTATTTGGCGGTGCCGATACAGCGCGTGGTCTGGCTGGACGAAAACACCGTGCGCGCCGAAGTGCTGAAGTACGCCGGCGACGACCCGGATAACACCGACGGCGCGACGATCTTCGCCGAGGTGAGGATAAACCACAGCGGCGCGCTGCGCTTCCTGGCCGCGGCCGGCGTCGGCATGGTCACCCAGCCCGGCCTGCGCATCCCGCCCGGCGAGCCGGCGATCAACCCGGTGCCGCGGCAGATGATGCGGCTGGCGCTGGCCGAGACGCTGGCCGGCCGGCCCGACCCCGGCTTCGACCTGGCGATAGGCTGCGTCGACGGCGACAAGATCGCCAAGCGCACCTTCAACCCGATGCTGGGCATCGTCGGCGGCATCTCGATACTGGGCACCAGTGGCATCGTCGAGCCGATGTCGCAGGCGGCGTGGATCGCCTCCATCGAGGTCTATGTGCGGGTGGCGCTGGGCGAGTTGCCGGCCGCCATCGCCTTCACCCCCGGCAAGATAGGCCGCGGCTACGCCGCCGATACGCTGGGGCTGGAGAAAAAGCAGGTGGTGCAGATCGCCAACTTCGTCGGCGACTCGCTGGACTTCGCCGAATCGGTGCTGCTCGAACAGGGCCGCATCCTAGACACGCTGTGGGTGCTGGGCCACCCGGGCAAGATCGCCAAGCTGCTGGACGGGGTGTGGAACACCCACTCCGGCAAGAGCGGCATGGCGATGGACGCCGTCGCCGCCGTCGCCACCGAGCTGGGTTATGCGCCCGAGCTGGTGGCCGCCATCAAACAAGCGAATACCGTGGAGAACGTAGTGCAGATCATGAGCAGCCAGCCGGACGCGCGCGGCTACTGGATGGAAATAGAACGCCGCACCGCGGCGCTGATGGCCGCGAAAGTGCCCAGCGCGCGGCAGGTGGCGGTGCGCCTGTTCAGCATGGACGGCACCCCGCTGGGAGAAGCGGCATGAAACTGGGACGATTGATAGGCATAGGCGTCGGCCCCGGACCGGCTGGCTTGATTCCGGTGGCGGCGCTGGCCGCCTTGCGCGAGGCCGACATCGTCTACCTGCCGCGCGCCACCTCCAGCGACACATCAGTCGCCCGGCAATGCCTGGCCGGGCTGGCGCTGGATGAGGGCCGTTTCCGCGAGATCGAGTTCGAAATGAATCCGGACCGCGGCGCGCTGTCCCGCCATTACGGCGCGCTGGCCGAGCGGCTGGCCGCCGAACTGAAAGCCGGCCGGAACGTCGCCTACCTGACCATAGGCGACTCGATGACCTACTCCACTTACGGCTACCTGCTGGCGGCGCTGCGCGAAATGCTGCCGGCGCTGGAAACCCAGACCTTCCCCGGCGTCACCAGCTTCGCCGCCACCGCGTCGGCGCTGTCCTGGCCGCTGGGCGAAGGCAAGGAACGCATCCTGATCCTGCCCTGCCCGGACGAGATGGCCGCGCTGCGGGCCGATATCGACAGCCATGACCTCATCGTGCTGATGAAGATAGGCAAGCGGCTGCCGGACGTGCTGGCGCTGCTGAACGAGATGGGCATCGCCCATCTGTGCGCCTTCGCCCGCCGCATCGGCCTGCCCGGCGAAGTGCTGTGCGCCGACGTCTCGCAACTGAGCGCAGACGCCAGCGGCTACCTCGCCACCATGCTGATCCGCAAGACAGCCAGAGAAAGACGCCATTCATGAAAGTGTATTTCATCGGCGCCGGCCCCGGCGCCGCCGACCTGATCACGCTGCGCGGCAGCCGCCTGTTGGGCGCGGCGCCCATGGTGCTGTACGCCGGCTCGCTGGTGCCGGCGGAGATGCTGAGCCACTGCCGCCCGGACGCGGAAATCCACGACACCGCCGAACTGAACCTGGACCAGCAGGAAGCGCTGTACCGCCGCGCCCAGGCCGAGGACAAGGACGTGGCGCGGCTGCACTCCGGCGATCCGGCGATCTACGGCGCCACCAACGAGCAGATGCGCCGGCTGGAAGCGCTGGGCATCGCCTATGAAGTGGTACCCGGGGTGTCCTCCTTCACCGCCGCCGCCGCCGCATTGGGCAGCGAACTGACCCGGCCCGAGGTGTCCCAGTCCATCATTCTGACCCGCACCAGCGGCCGCGCCAGCGCGGTGCCGGAGACAGAGTCCATCGCCAGCTTCGCCGCCCACCGCGCGACGATGTGCATCTTCCTGTCCGGCCAGCGGCTGAAGCAGACCGTCGCCGATCTGTCGCTGCATTACCCGCCGGATACCCCGGTGGCGCTGGTGCGCCGCGCCAGCTGGCCGGATCAGTCCGTCCACCGCTCCACGCTGGGCCAGATGCTGTCCGAGGTGAAGCAGAAAGACTGGCTGCTGACCACGCTGCTCTTGGTCGGCGCAGCGCTGTCGCGCGAAGGCGGCGTTGAATCCAGCCTGTACGCGGCCGGCTTCACCCACATCTTCCGCGACGGCGACGACCGCCAGACCAAGCGGGCCAGCCTTCAGAAAGAAAAGCAGGCATGAGCCGCGCCGTGTGGCTGGTGCGCGCCGAGGCGCTGCCGCTGGGACAAAAGCTGGCGGCGGCGCTGGACGCCAGGCTGTACCAGCCGTGGCGGCAAGCCGAGACCGGCGCGCGCGAGCAATTCCGCGCCGCCTTCCATGCGCACAGCCACTGGGTGCTGGTGATGGCCAGCGGCATCGCCGTCCGCTACCTGGACGGCCTGCCGCAAAGCAAATACAGCGACCCGGCGGTGGTGGTGATGGACGAAGCCGCCCGTTTCGCCATCCCGCTCTTGTCCGGCCATGAAGGCGGCGCCAATGCGCTGGCTTATGAAGCGGCGCGGCTGACCGGCGCGGTTCCGGCCATCACCACCGCCACCGAAGCAATGAAACCGCTGACGCTGGGCATAGGCTGCCGCCGCGGCAAAAGCGCCGAGGCCATCGAACAAGCGGTTCTGCAGGCCTTGGCCGGCCGGCCGCTGTCCGCCGTGCGCGAAGTGGCGACGATAGACCTGAAGGCCGACGAAGCCGGCCTGCTGGCGTTCTGCGCCCGCCACGCGCTGCCCTTGCGCGTCATCGCCCGCGCCGACGTCGCCGCCCGCGGCTGGACCGGCGCGCCTTCGGATTGGGTGCGGCGGAACGTCGGCGTGGACGGCGTGTGCGAACCCTGCGCGCTGATCGCCAGCCCCAGGGGCGGGCTGATCGTGCCCAAGACCGCGCGCGACGGGGTGACGGTGGCGGTGGTGGAGGATGGGCCGATTGTTTGAGTTCAAAACACAGGATGTGCCTGCTACGCGGGCACGAGCCCATGACAAAAATGACTTTCGGCGGAACGCCTTGGACTTCCGCCCTACGCAACAATGGATGACAGAATGACCGGCAAACTCTACCTCGTCTCGGTCGGCCCCGGCCGCGCCGAACTGATCCCCGATCTCGCCCGCCAGGCGCTGGCGGCGAGCGAGGTGATCGTGTCCTACGATCTCTACCTGACCTGGGTGCAACCGTGGATAACCGGCAAGGACATCCGCACCCTGCCGCTGACCCAGGAGCGCGAGCGCGCCCAGCTGGCGCTGGCGGAAGCCCGCGCCGGCAAAACGGTCGCTCTGCTGTCCAGCGGCGACATCGGCGTCTACGCGATGGCCACGCTGGCTTACGAGGACATGCGCGAGGACGATGGCTTCGACGTGCAGCTGATCCCCGGCATCACCTCGGCCAACTCCTGCGCCTCCCTGCTCGGCGCGCCGCTGTCGCACGACTTCGCCACCCTGAGCCTGTCCGACCTGCTGTGCCCGTGGGAATGGATTGAAACCCGCGCCCGCCACATCGCCCAGGCGGATCTGGCGGTGGTGTTCTACAACGTGCAAAGCCGCCAGCGCCAGGAAGGCGTCTACCGCATCCTGGACATCATGCTGGAGCACAAGAAGCCGGAAACGCTGTGCGGCATCGTCCGCAATGCTTACCGCGAGGACCAGGCGGTGGAAATCGTTACCCTGGCCGAGCTGCGCACCCGCCGCTTCGACATGCTGACCAGCATCGTCATCGGCAACCGCTTCACCCGCCGCAAACGGAACTGGATGTTCACCCCGCGCGGCTACTTCAACTGGGACGACACTCAGGACACGGTGAAGGCCGACGCGCTGCCCGCCGCCGCGGCCTGGGTGTTCTCCGGCACCAGCGACGGCAACGCGCTGTCCCGCGCCATCGCGGAAACCGGCCGCGCGGTGGTGATCAGCAGCGCCAGCGATTACGGCAATGAGCAGGCGCAGCAGGCGGCGCCCGGCGTCGCCACCGTCAGCGGCCGGCTGGGCGTGGAGCGCCGCCGCGAACTGCTGTCCGGCAGCCGGGCCAGCGCCATCGTCGACGCCACCCACCCCTACGCCAGCGAGATGTCGCAGCAACTGATGGCGCTGGCCAAGGAACTGGCCCTGCCCTATCTGCGCTATGAGCGGCCGGCCAGCGCCAGCGCGCATCCGCTCATTCGCTGCGCCGACAGCGATGCGGCCGCCAGGCTGGCGATGGCGCGCGGCCGGCGCGTGTTCCTGGCCACCGGCAGCAAGGAACTGCACCGCTTCGTCGCCGCCGACGCTGGCCGCAAGCATGAATGGTTCGTCCGGCTGGCGCCGGACCCGCAACACCTGCAACGGGCGCTGGAGCTGGGCATCCCGCGTTCACGCGTCTGCGCGATGCAAGGCCCGTTCTCGCAGGCGGCCAACGAGGCGCTGTGGCGCGACTGGGGCATAGATTGCGTGATCAGCAAGGACGGCGGCGCGGCCGGCGGCTTTGACGCCAAGGCGGCCGCCGCGGCCGCGCTGGGCATCCCCTTCATCGTGATCGACCGGCCCCGCTTGGATTATCCGCAGGCCTTCGACGACTTCGCCGGCGTGCTGGCGGCCTTGCCCGCGGGAGAACCCGCATGAGCGCGCCGCGCCTGCCCGTTACCGTGCTGACCGGCTTCCTCGGCGCCGGCAAGACCACGCTATTGAGCAAGCTGCTGGAAAACAATAAGCAGCGCCGGCTGGCCATCCTGGTCAATGAATTCGGCGAAGTGTCGATAGACGGCGGCCTGCTGCGCGGCGGCGACGCCGGCGGCGTGGAAATTCATGATCTCGCCCAGGGCCTGGTGGCTTACGACGACGACGCCGACTTCCTGCCCACCATGCTGGCGCTGTGGCAGCGCCGCCAGCAGATCGACCACGTGCTGATCGAAACCTCGGGCCTGGCGCTGCCCAGCGCGGTGATGGCGCAGCTGCAAAGCGAGGCGCTGGCGCCCTATTTCGTGCTGGATGCCACGCTGGCGGTGGTCGACACCCCCTTGCTGCTGGCCGGGCATTTCGCGCCGGCCGGCGACGGCGGCAAGGCCGACGCGGTGGCGGGTTTGTTCGAGCAACAACTGGGGCACGCCGACATCGTGGTGCTGAACAAGATAGACGCGCTGTCCGCCGACGCGCTGCTGGCGGCGGAAGACGCCGTGCGCCGGCAAGCGCCGTCGATACGCTTCATCGAACTGGCCTACCAGGCCAAGCTGGACACCCGGCTGACGCTGGGCCTGCACCTGCATGAGGCCGCGCCGGCCGCGCACCGCCATTACGGCCCGGTGGCCAGCATGCCGGGGCTGGCGATGCGGCCGCTGGCCAACCAGGCCTTGCTGGACGGTCACAGCCACGGCGGCCAGGCCGCGCACAGCCATGGACTGTCCACCCACAAGCATTTCCACGAGCAAGACCCGGGCTGGCAATCGTTCATGATCCGCAGCAAGGAAGCGCAAGACCCCGACAAGCTGGCCGCGGCGCTGGAGGCCATCGCCGGCGAGGAGCCGCTGCTCAGAATCAAGGGCTTCGCCGCTTGCGTGGAAGGCCCCGGCCGCTTGCTGGCCCAGGGCGTGCGCAGCCGCATCGAACTCAGCCGCGACGAGACGCTGGCCGCGCCGCGCCAGGCGCAGCTGGTCTTCATCGGCTACCACCCCAGCCGCCCGCGGGTGCTGGCGCTGCTGCGCGACATCACCGGCGCGCACTGGAGCTAGCCGATGAGCGCCTTGGAACTATGCGGCCTGGACTGGTCGCCGGACCCCGCCGTGGCGCCCGAGACCCGGCTGCTGCGCGACATCGCGCTGACGGTGCGGCCCGGCGAATTCGTCGGCGTCATCGGTCCCAACGGCAGCGGCAAGACCAGCACCTTGCGCTGCGCCTTCCGCTTCAACAAGCCGCTGGCCGGCGAGGCCAGGCTGGACGGCGCCGACATCTGGTCTCAGTCCGCCGCCGCCTTCGCCCGCCGCGTGGCGGTGGTGCTGCAGGAATTCCCCGAGGACTTCGGCCTGACCGTGCGCGAGGTGGCGGACATGGGCCGCATTCCGCACCAGTCGCTGCTGCGCGGCGGATCGCCGGCCGATCACGCCATCGTCGACGAGGCGCTGGCCCAGGTGGGACTGACGGCGCAGCAATACCAGCCTTTCGCCACCCTGTCCGGCGGCGAAAAGCAGCGCGCGCTGTTGGCGCGGGCGCTGGCGCAGCAGCCCGAGCTGCTGATCCTGGACGAACCCACCAACCACCTGGACCTGCGTCACCAGCTATCGCTGCTGCGCCTGGTGCGCCGGCTGGGCATCGCCGCCGTCGCCACCCTGCACGACCTGAACCTGGCGGCCGCCTTCTGCCACCGCCTGTACGCGCTGAAGGCCGGCCGCATCGTCGCCAGCGGCGCGCCGGAAACCGTCTTGACGCCCCGGCTCCTGGCCGAGGTGTTCGGCGTGCGCGCGCTGGTGGACCGCCACCCGCAGGCCGGCCACCCCCGCATCACTCTGTTGGAAGAAGAAAACCTATGAAACTGAATCCGCCTTCGCTCATCGCCTGCGGCCTGGCCGCGCTGCTGGCCTCCCAGGCCCACGCCAGCGCCTACCCGCTGACCGTGGACAGCTGCAACCGCAAGGTCGTCTTTCAGCGCGCGCCGCAGCGCGCGGTCAGCCACGACATCAATCTGACCGAGATGATGGTGGCGCTGGGCCTGCAAAACCGCATGGTCGGCTATACCGGCATCAGCGCCTGGAACAAGCTGAACGCGCCGTTGAAACAGGCGCTGGGCAAGCTGCCGGAACTGGCCGGCGACTACCCCTCGTCGGAAGCGCTGCTGGCCCGCAACGCCGACTTTTTCTTCGCCGGCTGGAACTACGGCCTGCGCGTGGGCGGCCCGGTGACGCCGGCCTCGCTGGCGCCCTTGGGCATCAATGTCTACGAGCTCAGCGAATCCTGCGCCCATGTGATGAAACGCCCGGCGGCGAGCCTGGACGACGTTTATCGCGACATCCATAATCTGGGCCGCATCTTCGACGTGGAGCCGCGCGCGCAAAAAGTGGTGGCCGAGATGCGGGCCAAGGTGGACGGCGTCGCCGCCCGCGTCGCCAAACGCAAGGCCACGCCGTCGGTCTTCGTCTACGACAGCGGCGAGGATCGCCCCTTCAGCGCCGGCCGGCTGGCGATGCCCGACGCGCTGATCCAGGCCGCCGGCGGCCGCAACATCCTGAACGACGTCAACGCCAGCTGGACCCGCGTCGACTGGGAAACCGTGGTGGCGCGCAATCCGCAAGTGGTCGTGATCATCGACTACGGCAAGGTCACCGCCCAGCAAAAGATCGCCTTCCTGCAGAAACACCCGGCGCTGAACAAGATGGCGGCGGTGCGCGACAAGCGCTTCATCGTGCTGCCCTACGACAGCGCCACGCCCGGCATCGCCAACGCCGACGCCATCAGCGCGCTGGCGCGCGGCCTGCACCCGGAAGTCTTCGCCAAGTGATCCGCGCCATCGCCAACCGTCCGCCGGCCTGGCCCTTGCTGAGCCTCTTGCTGGCCCTGCTGGCGCTGTCGCTGCCGCTGGCCTCCGGCCTGGGCGCCGCGCCGGTTGAATTCGCCGTCAGTTCCAATGTGCTGCTACACCAGCTGGGCCTGCCGGTGGAACCGGCCTGGCAGCCGGGCCAGGATCTGATCATCTGGCAGCTGCGGCTGCCTCGCGTGCTGCTGGGCGGCATGGTCGGCGCCGGCCTGGCCTTGGTGGGCGCCGCCTTGCAGGCCACCACCCGCAACCAGCTGGCCGATCCCCACCTGTTGGGCGTCAGCTCCGGCGCCACGCTGGGCGCGGTGACGGTGCTGCTGTTCAGCGGCAATGTGCTGGGCGGCGCCACCCTGCCGCTGGCCGCCTTCACCGGCGCCTTGCTGGCCACCCTGCTGGTCACCGGCATCGCCGTGCGCCAGCGCCGCTTGCAGGCCGAGCGTCTGCTGCTGGCCGGCGTGGCCGTGTCCTTCCTGCTGATGGCCCTGGCCAATCTGATGCTCTATCTGGGCGACCACCGCTCGGCCTCGGCCGTGCTGTTCTGGATGCTGGGCGGCCTGGGCCAGGCGCGCTGGGAGCTGCTGCCTGCGCCACTGGCCGCGCTGTGCCTGGGGCTCGCCGCCTTGCTGACCGTGGCGCGGCCGCTGAACGCCCTGATGGCCGGCGAGCAGACCGCGGTCACCCTGGGCATACGCGTGACTCGGCTGCGGCTGGCGGTGTTCGCCGCCTCCTCGCTGCTGACCGGCACCATGGTCGCGGTCAGCGGCGCGATAGGCTTTGTCGGCCTGATGATCCCGCATATCGCCCGCCGCTGCGTCGGCGCCGACCACCGCCGCCTGCTGCCGGCCTGCGCGCTATTGGGCGCGCTGTTCCTGATCTGGGTGGACGCCGCCGCGCGCACCCTGATCGCGCCGGAAGACATCCCGGTGGGCGTCGGCACCGCCGCCGTCGGCGGCGCCTTCTTTATCTGGCTGCTGCGCCGCTGACGGCGCCGGCCCCACACAAGGACGACACGATGAAAACCGATCCGGCATCCCACCAGCGCATGACCGAGAAGCGCAAGGCGGGCTTTGAAAAGAAAAAGGCCGCCGCCACCGGCGAAAAAGGCCTGCTCATCGTCAACACCGGCACCGGCAAGGGCAAGAGCAGCGCCGCCTTCGGCATGGGCTTGCGCGCCGTCGGCCACGGCATGCGCCTGGGCGTGGTGCAGTTCATCAAGGGCGCGCTGCATACCGCCGAGCGCGATCTGCTGGGCGGCTTCGACAACTGCGACTTCCACACCATGGGCGAAGGCTATACCTGGAACACTCAGGACCGCGAGGCCGACATCGCCACCGCGCGCAAGGGCTGGGCGCAGGCGCTGGCGATGCTGGAGAGCGAGGACTACGAGATGGTGATCCTCGACGAATTGAACGTGGTGCTGAAGTACGAATACCTGCCGCTGGACGAAGTGCTGGCCGCCTTCGCCGCCCGGCCGGCGATGCAGCACGTGGTGGTCACCGGCCGCCATGCGCCGGAAGCCTTGCTTGAGGCCGCGGACCTGGTCACCGAAATGCGCTTGGTCAAGCACCCCTACCGCGAGCAGGGCATCAAGGCGCAACGCGGGGTGGAGTTCTGATGACGTCCTTGCGCTGCCCGGCGCTGTTCCTGACCGCCCCCGCCTCGCACCAGGGCAAGACCACGCTGACGGCGGCGCTGGCCCGCCATCACCGCAATCAGGGCCGCCGGGTCCGCGTGTTCAAGACCGGGCCGGACTTCCTGGACCCCTATGTGCTGGAGCGTGCCAGCGGCCACACCGTCTATGGCCTGGACTTGTGGATGAACGGGGAGGACGATTGCCGCGCCCGCCTGTACAAGGCCGCCGCCGAGGCCGACCTGATCCTGATCGAGGGCAGCATGGGCTTGTTCGACGGCACGCCCAGCAGCGCCGATCTGGCCGCCCTGCTCGGCGTGCCGCTGGCGGCGGTGATAGACGCCGCCGGCATGGCGCAGAGCTTCGCCGCCGTCGCCCACGGCCTGGCCAGCTTCCGCCCCGGCCTGGCCTTTCACGGTTTTATCGCCAACCATGTCGCCAGCGATCGCCACGCCGAAATGCTGGCCCAGCAGTTGCCGGCCCATCCGCCCTTGCTGGCCGCGCTGCGCCGGGACGAGGCGGCGCGGCTGCCGGAGCGTCATCTGGGCCTGGTGCAGGCGCAGGAGATCGCCGACCTCGACGTGCGTCTCGAACGCATGGCGGGCCAGATCGCCGCCACCGCCTTGGCCGCGCTGCCGCCGGCGGTGGCCTTCCCCCCCGCCGCGCCCGCCGAGCCGCCGAAACTGCTGGCCGGCCGGCGCATCGCCATCGCCCGCGACGCCGCCTTCGCCTTTGTCTACCCGGCCAACCTCGAAACGCTGCTCCAGCTGGGCGCGGAGCTGAGCTTCTTCTCGCCGCTGACCGACACGGCGCTGCCGGACTGCGACGCCGTCTACCTGCCCGGCGGCTATCCGGAACTGCATCTGGACACGCTGGCCGCCAACACCGCGCTGAAAGCGGGACTGCATGGACATATAGCGGCCGGCAAGCCGCTCTACGCCGAGTGCGGCGGCATGCTCTATCTGCTGGACCGGCTGACCAACCGCGCCGGCGACAGCGCGTCTATGCTGGGCCTGCTGCCCGGCCAAGCGGTCCTTCAAGACAGGCTATGCGGGCTGGGACTTCAAAAAATGACCTTCCCCGGTGGCGCGCTGCGCGGCCACACCTTCCACTACACCCGGCTGGACACGGCGCTGGAGCCGATCGCCCGCGCCGCGCGCGCCAGCGGCGCCGGAACCGGGGAGGCCTTGTACCGCAGCGGCAGCCTGTTGGCCAGTTATTTCCACGCCTATTTCCCGTCCAACCCCCGCGCCGCGGCAAGCCTGTTTCTGCCCTGAACCGTTGCCTGAGCCCTTGCCCGCGATCCGAGACGCGGCCGGCTCGCCTTCATGACTTGCCTTGCTCCCAGGTCTCCCACCACGACAAGACCTTGGCGGCCGGCATCGGCTTGGCGATGCTGAAGCCCTGGGCCAGGCAGCAACCCAGTTGCATCAAGACCGGCCAATACTTTTTACGCTCAACGCCTTCGACAATGAAGTCAATGGCGCGGCTTTGGCAGAAGACCGCCATGCACTGAATCAAGGAGGCGTTGAAGGAGCCCGGCTCCAAGTCCTGCGCAAACGCCTTGTCCAGCTTGATCTCGGTGATGGGGCAGCTTTTCAGATAGGTAAAGGAGGTGAAGCCCGCGCCGAAGTCGTCTATCGACAAGGACACGCCCTGAGCGTGCAGTTGTTCTATCATTTCCTTGGCCTTGACCGGGTTGATGACCAGCGCGGTTTCCGTCAACTCCAGCACCAGCAGGCTGGGCGGAACCTTGTAGAGCGCCAGCCGCGCCATCACTTCTTCGACAAACCGATTGTCCTCCAGCATACGCGCGGAAATGTTCACCGCCACCTTGAACGGCTTTTGTCGCTGGCTGATCCAGCATTGTTGCTGGGACAGCACCAGCTCCAGCGTCAGATAAGTGAAGCGGCTCAAGAGATTGCATGACTCCAGCGTGGGCATGAAGTCGTCGGGGTTTACCCGGCCTTGCGCCGGGCTGTTCCATCTGACCAGGGCTTCGAAACCCACCACCTCCTCGGTATCCAGCCTGACCTTGGGCTGATAATGCATTTCCAGCTCGCCTTGCTGGATCGCCCGGGTCAATTGCGTGATCAAGGCCTGGGTGGTTTGCCCCGCCTTGGGCCAGGGCTTGTCGTTTTCTCCCGCGTACAAGGCGACGGCGCCCAGATGGCTCTTGGCCTGATACATCGCGATATCGGCGCGGGACAGCAATTGGGCGGGATCGCAGCCGTGCTGCGGGCACATCGCCACGCCGAAGGACGCGCCTATCGACAAGGCGTGCTCGCCCACCAGAATGGGCGCGTCCAGCGTATGGCCCACTTTTTCCGCCATGGCCAGCGCGCATTCCGCGCTATCCACTTCCAGCAGCAAGGCGGCGAATTCGTCGCCGCCCAGGCGCGCGATGGTGTCCGAGCCGCGCAGCAGGGTGGCGAAACGCGCCCCCACCTCCCGCAGCACCAAATCCCCGGCTTGATGGCCCAGCTTGTCGTTGACCTCCTTGAAGCGGTCCAGGTCTATCATCAGCACGGCGAACGGCAGTTGATTGCGAGCGTGCAAGGCGCACAGCTGATCCAGGCGGTCGAGAAACAGATTGCGGTTGGGCAGATCGGTCAGCGAGTCGTACAGACTGCGGTGTTGCAGCAGTTGTTCGGTTTCGCGCAGCTTGGCCTGTATCGCCGCCACCCGCACGCCGTCGCTGATGGTCTGGCGCAGGCGGTCCTCGGTCAGTTCGAACTTGGGCAGGTATTCGTAGACGCCCAGCTTGATCGCCTCGGCGGCGATGCGTTCATTGCCGGTGCCGGTGACCGCCACGATCAGACAGGATTGGTTGCGTTGCTGGATGGACGGCACCAGTTCGCGGCCGTCGCCGTCGTCCAGCTTGAAGTCCAGAAACACAAAGTCGAACAACTCCCGGCCCAGCAGCTTCAAGGCGCTGGCCTTGGAGTCCGCTTCCAGAATCTGGGAGCACAGGGCGTTTCGGTGCAGCAGGCGGATGATGCGCTCGCGGTCGACGTCGTCGTCGTCCACCACCAGCACGCTGACTTGTGGCGGCGTTTCCAACAGGCATTCGACATCGTCGATCATCTTGATTACCGGGCGGGTAAAACCACGGACTGGGCGTAGGAATGCAGCAGCTCCATCAGTTTCACGAACTGCGGGCCCACGGCGGACTTCATCATATAACCCGCCACGTTTTCCTCGTAGGCGCGCATGCGGTCCGCGTCCCGCGAGGAGGTGGTCAGCACGAAGATCACCGAGTTGCGCAACTGGCTGTCCGCGCGGATGGTTTCCAGGAATTGAAAACCGTCCATGCGCGGCATATTGAGATCCAGCAGGATCAGAAAGGGGCTGGTGATCCGCTTGCTGTCGTGCGCGCCGCGCAGGATTTGCAAGGCCTCCAGGCCATCGCAGGCGGTGACCATCTTGCATTCAAGCCCTTGTCGGCGCACGCCGCGCAAGACGCCCTCAATGGCCACGTCGTCGTCGTCCACCAGCAAAACCGTGATATCGCTCGCTACCGCCACGCTTGCCATCATCCCACCTCCTTGAGCGGAAACCGCGGCCAGCGGATGCGGAAACAGGCGCCGCCCAGCGTGCCGTGTCTATCCAGCACCACCGTGCCGCCATTGCTATTGACCATGCGACGCGTCACCGCCAGCCCCACTCCATGCCCTTCCGCCTGGCTGCTGGCGCGGTGAAACAGCTTGAAAATGCGTTCTTCCGAGCCTGGCGGCACGCCTACGCCGTCGTCTTCCACCGTGAACAGATTGAAGCGCCCGTCCTCCTCCACCGCGATGCGGATCACGCCCTTGCCGCCACCGTGATGCTTGCAGGCGTTGGACAGCACATTGCGGATCGCCAGCGACAGCGGCGTGCGCGCGGCGGGAAACGGCCGGGCCTTGATTTCCACTTCCACTTGAAAGCCCGGGGGGATATCGAGCAGCTCCAGGGTCTCGCGCACCAGCAGGCCGGGATCGACTTCCTCGACGCGTTCGTCCTGGCGCCCGGCCCGCGCGTATTCCAGCAGGTCTTCTATCATGCGTTCGGCGCGGGCGATGCGTTCCTCGGCGCGGACAAAGTTTCTCTCGATGTCCGCGCTCAGCTGGGACGGGTCCAGGTCTTCGCGTATCCAGGAGATCAGGTCGGCAATGCCGCGCAAAGGCGAGCGCAAATCATGGGAGGCCACATAGGTGAACTCCTCCAGCTGGGCGTTGGCCTGCTGCAGCGTCTCCTCAAATTTCTTGCGCAGGGAGATGTCGGTGATCGCGGCCAGCACCAGCCGCTCTCCTTCCGTTTCCAGCGGGGTCAAGCCCACTTCCACCGGGAATTCGCTGCCGTTCTTATGCTGGGCCAGCAGATCGCGCCCCGATCCCATCGCCCGGACTTCCGGCGCCTTGGCGAAGGCGGCCCGCAAAGCCGGGTGGCCCTGCCGCACGCGTTGCGGCAGCAGCACCTCCACCGGCTGGCCGGTCAACTCTCCCGGCGAGTAGCCGAACAGGGCGTCCAGCGCCTGGTTGGTCATTGAGATCTTGCCGTCCGCGCCCGCCATCAGCAGGCCGATGGGCAGCGAGGCCACGACCTTGGCGAAGCGATGCTCCAGCCGGCGCCGCGGCGTGATGTCGCTGACAAAGGCCACCGCGCAGATTTCATCTTCGTGCGGCATGGAGCCGAGGCCGATTTCAATGGGAAACTGGCGGCCATCCGCATGCTGGGCGAACAGCTCGCGGCCGCTGCCCATGGTTCTGGGCGTGGGATGGGAGAAAAACAGCTGGCGAAAATCGAGATGGCGTTCGCGGATATCGGCCGGCAGCAGCATTTCCACCGCCTGGCCCAGCAACTGGGCCTTGCTGTAGCCAAACATATTCTCCAGCGCGCTGTTGACGTAGAGCATGCGGCCGTCGGCCGCCACCACCAGCACGCCCACCGGAGCGGCCTCCACCACGGAGGCCAGCCCGGCATTGCCGGAAGCGCCGGCGGGCGCCCTTTCCGGAAATTTGAACGACATGACAGCCTGCTTTCGCCTATGTCTTATTGCTGTAGGTTTAGCATAGGGTTTTCCGCCGCGCAGTTAATTCTGATGTCCTATCCGCGTCGTTCTCGCCGCGCTGCTCACACCGCCAGCAGTGCCAGTTCCGCCGCGGCCTCGCGCAGCACCGGCAAGATGCGCAGCAGCAAATCCTCGCGGCTGACGCGCGCCGCCTGCACCCCCACATTGATGGCCGCCGCGGCGCGGCCGTCGGCGCCGATGATGGGCACGGCGATGGAGCGCAGGCCGATTTCCAGCTCCTGATCGATGATGGCGTAACCCTGCTCCGCCACCCGCGCCAGTTCCGCCTCCAGCGCCGGCCGCTCAATCAGAGTGTGCGGCGTGTGCCGGACCAGCCGCGCCCGGTCCAGCAAGAGGGCGAGTTCCGCGGCGGGCAGCCGGCTCAGCATCGCCCGGCCCATCGAGGTGCAGACCGCCGGCAGGCGGCTGCCGATATCCAGGTCCACCGTCATGATGCGGCTGGTGAAGGCGCGCGCGATGTAAAGGATGTCGTCGCCGTCCAGAATGGCGATGGAGCTGGATTCGTTGACGCTGCTGCTGACGTGGCGCAGCACCGGCTGGCCGGCGCGCGCCAGCGGCGTGGAGCCCAGATAGGCGTGGCCCAGCGCCAGGATGCGCGGCCGCAAGGCGAAATGCCGGCCGTCCTCGCTGTCCACGAAACCCAGCTTGGCCAGGGTGTACAGGCAGCGCCGCACCGCCGCGCGCGGAATGCCGGTGCGCTGGCTGATCTGCGAGGTGGACAGCAGGCGGCGCTGCGCCGAGAACGCCTGAATCACCGCCAGGCCGCGCGCCAGCGAGGCCATGTAATTGGGATCGCCGCTGAAGTTCTCTTCCACGCCCTCCTCGGCCGCCGCCTCTTGCCACTGTTGCATCTTGTCACCTTTTATCGTCGTTGAGCGATCACCGCACACTATTGCGATTATCGTATTGACCCTGCGGCAGGCCGGCAAGCATGCTGAATGCGCGATTAAAAACATATCGTTCGATAATCGCACAAACTCCTTTCCATTCATGGCTGCATGCAGCCCGCAAAGGACAGTCGATGATAGATAAAACGGTAAGCTCGGCCGCAGCCGCCATTGCCGACATCCACGACGACGCCACGGTGATGATCGGCGGCTTCGGCGTCGCCGGCCAGCCGGCGGAGTTGATAGACGCGCTGATAGACCACGGCGCGCGCAATCTCACCATCGTCAACAACAACGCCGGCAACGGCGAGGCCGGCCTGGCCGCGCTGCTGCGCGCGCGCCGGGTGCGCAAGATCGTCTGCTCGTTTCCGCGCCAGGCGGATTCCCAGGTCTTCGACGCGCTCTACCGCGCCGGCGACATCGAACTGGAACTGGTGCCGCAGGGCAATCTGGCCGCCCGCATCCAGGCCGCCGGCGCCGGCCTGGGCGCCATCTTCACCCCCACCGGCTACGGCACCCTGCTGGCGGAAGGCAAGGAAACCCGCCGCATCGCAGGCCGCGACTATGTGCTGGAATACCCGATCCACGCCGACTTCGCGCTGATCAAGGCCTGGCGCGGCGACCGCTGGGGCAATCTGCAATACCGCAAGGCGGCGCGCAATTTCGGCCCCATCATGGCCGCCGCCGCGCGCCAGACCATCGTCCAGGTGGGGCAGTTGCTGCCGCTGGGCGAAATGGACCCGGAAACCGTGGTGACGCCGGGCATCTTCGTTCACAAGCTGGTCTGCGTCGCCGGCCAGCCCATGCAAGGAGGCCGGCATGCATAAGCGACTGGACCGCGAACAGATGGCGGCGCGGGTGGCCCGCGACATCCCCGAGGGCGCTTACGTCAACCTGGGCATAGGCCTGCCCACCCGGGTGGCCAACTATCTGCCGCCGGAACTGGACATCTTCCTGCACAGCGAGAACGGCCTGCTGGGCATGGGCCCGGCGCCGGAACCCGGCCAGGAGGATCCGGACCTGATCAACGCCGGCAAGGAGCCGGTCACCCTATTGCCCGGCGGCTGTTTCTTCCATCACGGCGACTCCTTCGCCATGATGCGCGGCGGCCATCTGGACATCTGCGTGCTGGGCGCCTTCCAGGTGTCGCGGCGCGGCGATCTGGCCAACTGGCACACCGGCGCGGCGGACGCCATCCCGGCGGTGGGCGGCGCGATGGACCTGGCCATCGGCGCCAAGCGGGTCTTCGTCATGATGGAGCATCTGAACAAGCAGGGAGACTGCAAGCTGGTGGAAGCCTGCAGCTACCCGCTGACCGGCGTCGGCTGCGTGCACCGGGTGTATACCGATCTGGCGGTGATCGACCTCCGCGACGGCGAGCTCTTGGTGCGCGAATGCGTGCCCGGCCTGGATTTCGCAGAACTAGAGCGGCTGACGCCGCTGCCCCTGACCGACGCCCGCCAAGGAGAGACGCCATGAGCCAGGCCTATATCTGCGACGCCATCCGCACCCCCTTCGGCCGCTACGGCGGCGGCCTGTCCGCCCTGCGCGCCGACGATCTGGCCGCCCTGCCGCTGAGCGCGCTGCGACAACGCAACCCGGGCGTGGACTGGGACTTGCTGGACGATGTGCTCTACGGCTGCGCCAACCAGGCCGGCGAGGACAACCGCAACGTGGCGCGCATGGCCGTCTTGCTGGCCGGCCTGCCGCCGTCCACGCCGGCCAGCACCGTCAACCGCCTGTGCGGCTCCAGCCTGGACGCCATCGGCCAGGCCGCGCGCGCGCTCAAGAGCGGCGAGGCCGAACTGATGATAGCCGGCGGCGTGGAAAGCATGAGCCGCGCGCCCTATGTGATGGGCAAGGCGGACAGCGCCTTCGCCCGCAATCTGCGCATCGAGGACAGCACCATGGGCTGGCGCTTCGTCAACCCGCTGCTGCGCGAGCGCTACGGCGTGGACTCGATGCCGGAAACCGCGGAAAACGTGGCCGAGCAATTCCGCATCTCGCGCGCGGATCAGGACGCCTTCGCGCTGCGCAGCCAGCTGCGCGCCGCCGCGGCGCAGGAAGCCGGCCGGCTGGACGACGAGTTGATGGAAGTGACGATTCCGCGGTCCAAGGGCGAGCCGCTGCGTGTTGTCCGCGACGAACATCCGCGCGCCACCTCGCTGGAGGCGCTGGCCCGGCTCAAGGGCGTGGTGCGGCCCGAGGGCAGCGTCACCGCCGGCAACGCCTCCGGCATCAACGACGGCGCGGCCGCCTTGCTGCTGGCCAATGAGGCCGCGCTGCAGCGCCATGGACTGACGCCGCGCGCGCGGGTGCTGGCCATGGCCTGCGCCGGCGTGGAGCCGCGCATCATGGGCTTCGGCCCGGCGCCGGCGATACGCAAGGTCTTGGCCCTGACCGGGTTGCGCCTGGAACAGATGGACGTGATCGAGCTGAACGAGGCCTTCGCCGCCCAGGCGCTGGCGGTGCTGCGCGAACTGGGCCTGCCGGACGATGCCGAACACGTCAATCCCAACGGCGGCGCCATCGCCCTGGGCCATCCGCTGGGCGCCAGCGGCGCGCGGCTGGCGGCCACGGCGCTCTATCAGTTGCAGCGCGGCGGCGGCCGCTACGCCTTGTGCAGCATGTGCATAGGCGTGGGGCAAGGCATCGCGCTGATCATGGAGCGCGTCTGAACGCCGGTTAGGATGTCGCGGCGGGACGCCGCCCGCGGTTTTGAAATCCCAGGTATAGATAAGGAGATTCGCCATGCCCATGCTGAAACTCGGCACGCACGCGCTGCACTACCAAGTGGACGGGCCGGCCGGCGCGCCGGCGCTGCTGCTGTCCAACTCGCTTGGCACCTCGCTGGAAATGTGGCGGCCGCAACTGGCGGCGCTGAGCCGGCGCTACCGCGTGCTGCGCTACGACGCGCGCGGCCACGGCGGCAGCGGCGTCGGAGCCGTTCCGCCCCGGCTGGCCGACCTCGCCGGCGACGCGCTGTCCTTGCTGGACGCGCTGGACATCGAGCGCGCTCATTTCTGCGGCATTTCGATGGGCGGCCTCACCGGCCTGTGGCTGGGCGCCCACGCGCCGGAACGCCTGCAATGCCTGGTGGTCAGCAATAGCGCCGCCAAGATAGGCGCAAGCGAAGCCTGGCGGCAACGCGCCGCCCAGGTGCGCGACAGCGGCCTGGCCGAACTGGCCGCCAGCGCGCATCAGCGCTGGTTCAGCGCCGACTTTTGCGCCCAGGCGCCGGACATCGTCGAGCAGGCGCGCGCCTGGCTGGCGGCCACCGCGCCGGACGGCTACGCCGCCTGCTGCGAGGCGCTGGCCGACGCCGACCTGCGCGCGGACTTGCCGCGCATCGCCGCGCCCGCGCTGCTGATCGCCGGACTGCTCGATCCGGTGACCACAGTGGCGGAGGCGGAAGCCATGGCCGCGGCGATGCCTGACGCCCGCCTGGCGCGGCTGCCCGCCTCCCATCTGTCCAATCTGGAAGCGCCGCTCGCCTTCGAGCGGGCCTTGCTGGACTTTCTGGACGCGGCCTGAGCCGTCCAATTGTTCAGCCGGCCGCGCCTAGCCGCAGGCCCTCCAGCAAGGGCTCCAGCGCGTCCAGCGTCTGGGCCAGCGCCTCCTCCGGCCGCTCGGCGCCTGACGCCCAGCCGGCGCCTTCCACCAGCGCGCCGTTGATCAGCCGCGCCAGCGCCTGCGGGTCGGCGCGGCGGATCAGGCCGGCGTCCATCAAGGCGCGCAAACGCTCGGCGATATTGCTCACGCACTGCCGCTGGCCGGCCTGCGCGTATTCCGCGCCCAGCGCCGCCGGCGCGTCGCGCAACAGAATGCGCTGCGCCTCCGGCTGGGTGGCCGCTTGCAGATACGCGCGGCAGCGGCGCTTGAAGCCCTGCCACGGGTCCGCCGCCTCGCGTTCCGCCAGCGCCAGGCCGGCCTCGATCTCGGCGTCCAATTCTTGGGCCACCGCCAGCAACAGGCCTTTCTTGTCGCCAAAGTGGTGGTAGAGCGCGCCGCGGGTCACGCCGGCCGCGGCGGTCAGCTCATCCATCACCGTGGCCGCATAGCCGTCGGCGCCAAAGCTGCGGCGCGCGGACAGCAACAGCCTGCGCCGGGTTTCCTCCATGGCTTCGCTGCGTGTTTTGCTCATCATCCCGCTCCCCTGTTTCCGCATTGACCGTCGCGCCGCTGTTGACATACGGCGCGTATGTCAATTAGTTTAGCATACGTCGCGTATATTAAAACAGCGGACCAGGCGAGATCGGCGCCGTCCGCCACAAGGAAACCCGATGGCCAACCCCTACCTCAGCCTGTTCTCCCACCCCGGCAGCCTGGCCTTCTCCGCCGCCGCCTGGGTGGCGCGCATGCCCATTTCCATGACCGGCATCGGCATCATCACCATGTTGTCGCAAACCTCCGGCTCCTACTGGCTGGCCGGCGCCGTCGCCGCCACCTTCACCTTTTCGATGGCGCTGCTGGCGCCGCAGGTGTCGCGGGCGGTGGACCGCTACGGCCAGCGCCGGGTCTTGCCCGCGGCCACCGCGCTCAGCGTGGCGGCGATGCTGTCGCTCCTGTTCTGCAGCTGGGCGCAATGGCCGGCCTGGACGCTATTCGTCTCCGCCGCCTTCGCCGGCTGCATGCCCAGCATGTCGGCGATGGCGCGCGCGCGCTGGACCGAGATTTACCGCGGCACGCCGCGCCTGCACACCGCGTTTTCGCTGGAATCGGTGCTGGACGAGGTCTGCTTCATCGTCGGCCCGCCCATCGCCGTGGGCCTGAGCGTGGCGGCGTTTCCGCAGGCCGGCCCGCTGCTGGCCGCCGTCTTGCTGGCCGTCGGCGTCGCCGCCTTCTGCGCGCAAACCGGCACCGAACCGCCGGTGCACCCCGGAACCCAAGAACGGCGCGGCTCCGTCGCCGCCCTGGCCGGCATGCGGGTGCTGATCTTCGCCCTGGTGGCGCTGGGCGCCATCGCCGGCGCCGTGGACGTGATCAGCGTCGCCTTCGCCCAGCAGCAGGGACAGCCGGCGGCGGCCAGCATCGTCTTGTCGGTGTACGCGATAGGCTCTTGCCTGGCCGGCCTGCTGTTCGGCGCGCGCAAGGCCAGCATGCCGCTGGCGCGGCTCTTCGTCTGGGCGGCCGCCGCCACGGCGCTGGCCACCCTGCCCTTGCTGCTGGTCTCCAATCTATGGATGTTGAGCGCCGGCGTCTTGCTGGCCGGCGTGTTCTTCGCGCCCACCATGATCGTGGCGATGGGCTTGGTGGAGGAGATGGCGCCGCCGGCGCAACTGACCGAGGGCCTGACCTGGCTGATCACCGGCCTCGCCAGCGGCGTGGCGCTGGGCGCGGCGGCGACGGGATGGGTGGTGGACCATGTCGGCGTGCGCGCCGGTTTCGGCGTGACCCTGGCCGCCGGCGCGCTGATGGCCGTGATCGCGCTGGCCGGGCAGCGCCGGATAGCCCGCTCTTTGCAAGAGAAAACGGCCTAGGCCGCGGCATCGAACGGCAAGGGCCGCCTCAACCCGCCCTTGCGGCGATGGCGGCCTGCCCTACTCTTCCAGCGCCTCCTCGCGCGGCAGCAGCTCGCGCAATAAGCGCCGGATCAGGGCCAGCTCCTCGGAGCGGTCCCCGCGCCGCGCGCTCATGATCAGCGGCGAGGCCAGGCCTTCGTCCGTCAGCGGCCGGTACACCACGTCGTCGCGGCGCAGCCTCAGCACGCTGGCCGGCACCACGCACACCCCCATGCCGGCGGCCACCAGGCCCAGCGCGGTTTGCAATTCTCTCACTTCCAGCGCGTAAGCCGGCTCCAGCGCGCGCTGGCGGAAGGCGGCCAGCACCTGGTCCGCGTAGCTGGGCCGTGGCTGGCGCGGATAGATCAGCACGGTTTCCTCCGCCGCGTCGCGCAGGCGCAAGGGTCCTTCGCGCCGCGCCAGCGGGTGCTCCAGCGGCAAGGCCAGCCACAAGGGCTCCTCGGCCAGCACTTCGCGCTCCACCGCCGGGTCGTCGAACAAGAGCCGGCCGAAGCCCACATCGATGCGGCCGGCCTTCAGGGCCTCCACCTGCTCCAAGGACGTCATTTCCAGCAAGGACAGCTCGGTGTCGACATGGATGGCGCGGAAGCGGCGTATCACTTCCGGCAAGGGCCGGTACAAGGTGGAGCCGACATACCCTATCACCAGCTGCCGGCGCGCCAGCGCGATCTTGCGCGTCATCGCGCGCATGCCCTGGGCCTGGGCCAGCAGATTGCGCGCCTGGGCGTAGAAGAAGCGGCCGGCCTCGGTCAGTTGCAAGGGCCGCGCGCCGCGGTCCAGCAGCAACAGGCCCAGTTCCTCCTCCAGTTGCTGGATCTGCCGGCTTAGCGGCGGCTGGGCGATGTGCAGCCGTTCCGCCGCGCGGGTGAAGTTGAGCTCTTCGGCGACGGCGACGAAGTAGCGCAGATGGCGCAATTCCATTCAATACCTCACAGGTATGGAAGCAGACGAAAACGGTGTTGGACCCGCGGTTCCACAGGCTTGCATGATATCCGAAACCACGGGAGCGCAATCTTGATACCTGATACCGCGATAGACACGGTGGAGACCATTCTGGTCGATCTGCCCACCATCCGCCCGCACCAGTTGTCGGTGGCCACCCTGCGCGGCCAGACGCTGGCCCTGGTCCGCATCCGCTGCCGAGACGGACAAGAAGGCTGGGGCGAGGCCACCACCATAGGCGGGCTGCAATACGGAGAGGAAAGCCCGGAAAGCGTCAAGACCAATATCGACTGCTACCTGGCGCCGCTGCTGCTGGGCGAGGACGCCCGCGACTTCGGCCGCCTGCTGGGCAAGCTGCGCCGCGGCGCCCGCGGCAACCGCTTCGCCAAGTGCGCGCTGGAAACCGCCTTGCTGGACATCCAGGCGCGGCGGCTGGAGGTGCCGCTGAGCGAGCTGCTGGGCGGCCGGGTGCGCGACAGCCTGCCGGTGGCCTGGACCCTGGCCAGCGGCGACACCGGCCGCGACATCGCCGAGGCCGAGGCCATGCTGGAGCGGCGCCGCCACCGCGCGTTCAAGCTGAAGATAGGCTTGCGCGCGCCGGAAGACGACGTGGCCCACGTGCTGGCGATACGCCGCGCGCTGGACGGCCGCGCCGGCGTGCGCGTCGACGTCAACCAGGCCTGGAGCGAGATGCAGGCCGAGCGCGCCATCGCCCGGCTGCAGGACGGCGGCGTGGAGCTGATCGAACAGCCGGTGCCGCGCGAGCACCCGGCGGCGCTGGCCCGGCTGGCGCGGCGCTTCGAGGTGCCCATCATGGCGGACGAATCCCTGCACGGCCCGGCGGACGCCAATCAGCTGGCGCGCCGGGACGCCGCCGACGTGTTCGCGGTGAAGATAGCGCAGTCCGGCGGCCTGTTCGCCGCGCGCCAGGTGGCCGAGATCGCCGCCGTCAACGGCCTGGGCCTCTACGGCGGCACCATGCTGGAAGGCGGCATCGGCACCATCGCCTCGGCCCAGTTGTTCTCCACCTTCGAACGGCTGGACTGGGGCAGCGAGCTGTTCGGCCCGCTGCTGCTGACCGAGGAATTGCTGAGCGAGCCGCTCTGCTACCGCGATTTCGAACTGCAACTGCCGTCCGGCCCCGGCCTGGGCGTGCGCCCGGACCCGGACAAGCTGGCGGCCCTGCGCCGCGACCGGACCGCGCCGCGCCTGCACGCGGTCTGACACCCGACACCCCAAGGAGACCACCATGCTGTTTCATGTGGAAATGCAAGTCAGCCTGCCGCACGACCTGGACCCGGAACGGGCGGCGGCCTTGAAGCTGGACGAGCGCGAACGCGCGCAAGCGCTGCAACGCAGCGGCCAATGGCGCCATCTATGGAGGCTCAGCGGCCAGTACGCCAACATCAGCGTATTCGACGTCGCCGACGCCGAAGAACTGCACCAACTGCTGTCCAGCCTGCCGCTGTTTCCCTTCATGCGCATCGAGGTCAAGCCCTTGAACCGGCATCCGTCCAGCATCCACGCCGACGACCGCTAGGCGCCCGCTTTAGCGGTCCACTGCGGCGGCGGCAAAACACAAGACCCCCGCCCCGCCCGTCAACAAAGGAGAAACACCATGGAACGCGCCGAAATCGACGCCCTGCTGCAACGCTTCGACCAAACCGCCAGCGAGCAGGCCAATCCGCGCACCCGCGCCATCGTCAACCGCTTGATGCGCGAGCTGTGCTACGCGATCGAGGACTTCGACATCCAGCCGTCGGAGTTCTGGAGCGCGGTGGAGCTGTTGGCCGACGCCGGCCGCAGCGGCGAGCTGGGCCTGATCGTGCCCGGGCTCGGGCTGGAACACCTCCTGGACCTGCGCGCCGACGAGGCCGAACGCAAGGCCGGCCTGCTCGGCGGCACGCCGCGCACCATAGAGGGGCCGCTCTACGTGGCCGGCGCGCCGCTGTGCGAATGCGAGGCGCGGCTGGACGACGGCAAGGACGACGGCGAACCCTTGTTCATGCGCGGCCAGGTGCGGGACGACGCCGGCCGGCCGGTGCCGCACGCGCTGGTGGAGGTATGGCACGCCAACAGCCTGGGCAATTACTCCTACTTCGACAAAACCCAGAGCGATTTCAACCTGCGCCGCAGCATCCGCGCCGACGAGCAAGGCCGCTACCGCTTCCGCAGCATCATGCCCTGTGGCTACAGCGTGCCGCCGGGCGGCGCCACCGACCGTCTGCTGCGGCAGCTGGGCCGTCACGGCCACCGTCCGGCCCACGTGCATTTCTTCGTGTCCGCGCCGGGCTTCCGCAAGCTGACCACCCAGATCAACATCCAGGACGATCCGCATCTGTGGGACGACTTCGCCTTCGGCACGCGCGACGGGCTGGTGCCGGACGTCCAGCGCGTCAGCGCGCCGGAGGAACTGCGCCAGAGCGGCGTGGGCAAGCCTTTCGCCCGCATCGAGTTCAACTTCACCCTGCACCGCGAAGCGGCTCCGGCCCCCTCCACCGAGGTCAGCCGCGCCCGCGCCCAGGCCTGATGGACCAAGGCTGATGGACTGATTGAAACCGCGGCCCGCCGCCCAGCGCGGCGGGCCCGCCGGAACGCAGAACCTGTTCAAGGACATTACGATGAGCACAACCTTCCGCACCACGGCGCAATGGCGCAGCTTCGTCGGCGGCTGCCTGGACTTCCGCCCGGACGACGGCGTCTACCGCATCGCCCGCGACATGTTCACCGACGCTCAGCTGTTCGAGCTGGAGATGGAGCTGATCTTCGAGAAAGTCTGGATCTACGCCTGTCACGAAAGCGAAATCGCCGAGCCCAACGACTTCATCACCCTGCAGGCCGGCCGCCAGCCGCTGATCGTCAGCCGCGACGCCAACGGCGGCCTGCACGCGCTGGTCAACGCCTGCCAGCACCGCGGCGCCACCCTGGTGCGCCAGTGCAAGGGCAATCAATCCACCTTCACCTGCCCCTTCCACGCCTGGTGCTACAAGAACGACGGCCGCCTGCTCAAGGTAAAGGCCCCGGGCGAATACCCGGCGGACTTCGACAAGGCCGGCCGATCGCTGAAACAGGCGCGCGTCGCCAGCTACAAGGGCTTCGTCTTCGTCAGCCTGGACGCGGACGGCGCGGACGCGCTGGAAGACTATCTGGGCGACGCCAAGGTCTTTTTCGACATGATGGTGGCGCAATCCCCCAGCGGCGAGCTGGAAGTGCTGCCCGGCAAATCCAGCTACACCTACGACGGCAACTGGAAGCTGCAAAACGAAAACGGCCTGGACGGCTACCACGTCAGCACCGTGCATTACAACTACGTGGCCACGGTGCAGCACCGCCAGGAAGTCAGCCGCCAACAAGGCGAGGCGCAGGCCGCCACGCTGGACTACAGCAAGCTGGGCGCCGGCGACGCCGCCACCGACGACGGCTGGTTCTCCTTCCCCAACGGCCACAGTCTGTTGTTCAGCGACATGCCCAACCCCGCGGTGCGGCCCGGCTACGCCGGCATCATGCCGCGGCTGGTGGCCGAACACGGCCAGGCCAAGGCGGAATGGATGATGCACCGGCTGCGCAATCTCAACATCTACCCCAGCCTGTTCTTCATGGACCAGATCAGCTCCCAGCTGCGCATCATCCGCCCGCTGGCCTGGAACAAGACCCTGGTGCAAAGCCAATGCCTGGGCGTCAAGGGCGAATCCGCCGCCGACCGCGAAAACCGCATCCGCCAGTTCGAGGACTTCTTCAATGTGTCCGGCATGGGCACGCCGGACGATCTGACCGAGTTCCGCGAGGCCCAGCGCGGCTTCCAGGGGCGGCTGGAGCGCTGGAGCGACATCTCGCGCGGCCACCCGCGCTGGCAGACCGGCGCCACGCCCAATAGCCTGACCCTGGGCATCCGCCCCTGCCTGACCGGGACCGAAATCACCCATGAGGGCCTGTACGTCAACCAGCACAGCGCCTGGCGGCAATGCCTGCTGCAAGGGCTGGAGCGGCGCGCCGCCGCCGAGGAGGCCGAGCAATGAATATCGAACTGCATTATCAGGTGGAGCAGTTCCTCTACCGCCACGCCGAGCGCTGCGACAGCCAGGACTGGGACGCCTACCTGGCCGATTACGCGCCGGACTGCGAATACCACGTGCCGCAATGGGACGCCGAGCATGTGTACACCACCGACCCCAAGCGCGAGATGTCGCTGATCTACTACGCCAGCCGCGCCGGCCTGGAAGACCGGGTATTCCGCATCCGCACCGGCAAATCCGCCGCCTGCAACCCGATGCCGCGCACCTTGCACCAGTTGGCCAATCTCCGCGTGGAACGCGGCGCGGACGGGCTGGTGGAGGCGCGCGTCAACTGGGCCACCTTCTACACCCGCTTTGGCGAGACCCGCTATTTTTACGGCCGCGCCGCGTACACGCTGGCGCGAAACGGCGACGGCTGGCTGATCCGGCGTCAGCATGTGCTCTTGCTGAACGATACCGTCAACGCGGTGTTGGACTTCTACCATCTTTGAATCGGAAAGCGCCGATATGCATCAAGTGGCTTTGAATTTTCTCGATGGCAGAACGCTATTTCTGGAAGCGCGGCCGGGGGAATTGCTGCTGGACGCCGCGCTGCGCCAGGGCATCAAGATCCCGATGGACTGCCGCGAGGGCGTGTGCGCCACCTGCCGCGGCCGCTGCGACCGCGGCGACTACAGCCAGGACTATGTCGACCCCGAGGCGCTGTCCGCGGAGGAGTTGGCGGAACGCAGCGTGCTGTCCTGCCAGACCCGGGTGCTGTCGGACGCGGCCTTTTCCTTCGACTTCGACTCCAGCCTGTGCCGCGGCGCGCCGGCCGCCCGTCTCAGCGCCGTGGTCAGCCGGGTGGAGCCGGTATCGGACAGCTGCGCCGTGCTGTGTCTGGACGCCTCCGCCGCCGAGGGCGCGCTGTCCTTCCTGCCCGGCCAATACGCGCGGCTGCGCGTGCCCGGCGGCGAGCAATGGCGCGCCTACTCCTTCGCCCACGCCCCCGGCGCGGACAAGCAGCTGCGCTTTCTGGTGCGGCTGCTGCCGGACGGCGCGATGAGCAATTATCTGCGCGACGGCTGGCGGGCCGGCGACCGCATCGAGCTGGAGGCGCCGCTGGGCAGCTTCTATCTGCGCCACATCGACAAGCCGGTGCTGATGCTGGCCGGCGGCACCGGCCTGTCCGCCTTTCTCGGCATGCTGGATCAATTGGCGGAACAAGGCGGCTGCGGCCAGCCGGTGACGCTGTATTACGGCGTCAACCGCGAAGGCGATCTGTGCGAGCTGCCGCGCTTGCGCGGCCTGGCCGAACGGCTGCCCGGCTTTGTCTGGCATCCGGTGGTGACGGCGCCGGGAGAGAATTGGAGCGGCAAGCGCGGGCTGATCCCGGATCATCTGGACGCGGACGCGCTGCGCGCGCGGGCCGCCGACATCTATCTCTGCGGCCCGCCGCCGATGGTGGACGCGATGCGCGACTGGCTGCGCCGTCACGGCTGCGAGCGCCTCAAGCTCTATCTGGAGAAGTTCGCCGACAGCGGCGGCTAAGCCGTAGTCCATTGAATCCGCTACGCGGATGATGATTTGCATTGCCGGGGCTGCCCGGCGGGCAGGAAGGGGAATTTGCTCGGCCAAATTCCCCTTCACCCCAAAGGCCGCCCTGCAAACCTGGCCTACGGCTTCCCGCCGGTTCCCGTCAGGCCCGAGGCGCGGCTGAACTCGCGATTTGCTAACGTCAAATCGCTCAAACAGGGCAGCCGCTTAAGACCTCGGGCCTGCCACCCGACGGCAGGCTTGAAGGGACCGGGGCACATCGGACAAGTTGCCTCCTGCGTATCCAACAACGCGCTAGCACAACAAAAGATCGCTGCCGGTTCCCAAGTCCAAACTCGCCCTGATCCAGGGCCCGCCTTTATTTACGCATGAAGGGCGCGAAGAAGGCTTCCGGCATTTCCGTGGGGAAGCCCTTGGCGTCGCTGGGGCGCAGGTCGGACATGTCCGGCTGGAAGTCGTAAGTCTTCTGCCGGCGCTGCTGGTCCTGGTGCACCGCCACCTGCTTATCCACCGCGGACTTGATCGCCGTCATGTGATCCAGCATCTGACGGCCCACGTCCTGCACATTGCCTATCATATTGCTGGCGTTGCTGCCGGAGGCGGTGGACATGCCCGGCACCGAGTTCATGAACGGCTCCGCCATGGAGCCGCCGGCGCTCTGGCCGTACTGGTGGGCGGCGCTGCACGCCTTGAGGATTTCCGCCGGGTTGATCATGTTTTCTGCGGCCTTGGTCATGGTGTTTCCTTTCAGTGGGTCATGGAATGAAGCAAACGGCGGCAATGCTGCCCGGGACCGGCCACGCCGGCCCCGGAGCCGTTGTCAGCCGCCTTGCGGACAACGGAAAGACTGGATCAGCCCGGACCACAGCGGCGACGGCGAGGACAGCGACTGCCACTCGATGCGCACCGAACCCAGGCTGCCCTGGTACAGACGCTCGCGGCGGTCCGCGGTCCCGCCCACGCCGCGGCCGGCGTCGAAGAAGCGGAACAGCGCCCACGGCCCGTCGTATTGCAGGGTGTTGACCCGGCCGTCCACCGACTTCATCTGCAGCCGTATCGCCAGCTTCTGGCTCTGGCCGTTCCAGTCGATGCGCTGCGGCGTGGTGGCGCCGTGGGCGAAGCGCAGGGTCTGGCCGGCCAGATCCAGTTGCACCTCGGCCAATTGCGGGTCCATGTCCAGGAAGCGCAAGACCGTGGGCACGCGCAAGCGTCCGCCGTCGTCCAGCATCGCGTCGCGGATGCGGCTGGCGCTCTCGTAAGCGCCTATCACGTCCGGGCTCAGCAGCGCCTGCTTGCCGCCGTCCACGCTGCGCGCCTTCCACGGCGCGACCGAGGTGTCAACATAGGCGGCCAGATGCTCGCGGAAATACACCGCCATCGCGCCCTGCGGCGCGAACAGCCGCTCAAAGCCCTCCACGCTGGCGTCCGCGCCGGCGCCGCGGCGGAAGGGATAGCGTCCGGTCAGGCCCTGATCGCAGGCGCTGCGGGTGGCGCCGGCCGCCCCCTTGTTGAGCACCGCCTGGGTCTGGCTGGAAGTGGCGGCGCTGCCGTTGTTGATCAGGTCCAGCATGATGCCGCGCACCGGTTCCGGCTGCAGGCCGGCGTCGCCGCGCAGCTTGGTGAACACATCGTATTGCGCCGGCAGCACCTGGCCGGTTTGCAGCGCGCCGTTGACCAGACCCAGCTGGCGGTACAGCGAATCGAACAGCCGCGCCAGCGGATTGCTGCCGCTGTTGTCGTTCTTCTCCAATTGCTTGGCGATCTGGCGCAAGGACTGGAAGTGCTCCTCCACCGCGTGTTCCGGCAGCAAGGTGGTCCGGTAGCGCTCGCCGTTGATCTCGCCCACCAGCGAGCGGCGGCTTTTCTCCAGCCGCGCCTTCTGGCGGTCTATCCAGCTGTCCATGCCACCGTCGTAGTTTCCGGTCAACATGGTTTCGCGTCCGGCGAAGCGCAGCAGATTGGCCAGCGGGGACTGCGAGTTCATCATGGACGCCGCCAGTTGCGCGGCGTCGTCGAGGCCGGTGACGGAGCGCACGCTGACATTGGCCAGAAAGCTTTGCCAGGCGGTGATGTAGTCCTGCAGATACTGGTTGCGGGCGCTATCGGCCAGCTTCTGCACCAGGCTGTCGATTTCAAAGCCGTTGCCGCGCAGCGGCTCGTTGCGCAGCACCCAGCTCTGCTCCTCCAGCATGGCGCGGGCGCTGGTCTCCAGCCGCGGCAGGAAGGCGTCGACATAGCCGGCGCGGGTGTACCAGCCGGAAACGGCGCTGTCGGTGTCCGGCACGTTGTTGCGCATGCGCAAGCTCATCGCGGAGCCGAAGCCGGCCGCGCGCGCCAGCGAGATGTCCTGAATCTGCGCCGGCAGGCCCTGCTCCCGCACATGGTTGAGCACCCGGGTCACCACCGGAATCTGCGAGGCGCGGGCGCGGGCCGTCTGCACCAGATTGGCGTCCTCCGGCGCCGCCGGCAGGCCGGGCAGCGCGATCAGCGCGCGCGCGTCGGCGATCAGCATGCGTCGGTCCTCGTCGTTGTACTGGCCTTCGGACAGCGCCTCCCAGCGCCCGGCGATCCAGCGCTCCACCGCGTCGGCGGAGCGGTATTGCGGCCGGCACAGCATCAAGTAAACCTTGAGCGTCAGGAAGATGTCGCCGGGGCTGCCCTCGGTCTGCGCCAGCAAGGTGCGTTTCACCTCGTTGTACAGCTCCGGCATCAGCGTTTTCTGCAGATGGCGGTGATAGGTGGCGGTGGCGGTTTCGGCCACGCGGCGGTGCTCGAAATACGGGGTTCTCATCCCGCGCTCGGCGCTTTCCGCCTGAGCCTGGGCGTAACGCATCTGCGCGGCCACCGCCAGCAGCGGCGATCCGGCGCTGGGCGCGCTGCCGGCCTGTTCCCGCGCCAGCGTCTTGCCCTCGCTGAACTGGGCCCAGACGTATTCCAGATAGTTGCGCTCGGCAAAATAGCCCCAGGCCACCCAGAGCAGCAGGCCCAGCGCCAAGGCCGGCAAGGCCGCCCAGCGCAGCGCGTTCAGCAGGCGGCGCTTGCGCGAGGGCGGCGCGGGCGGGGCCGGCCGTTCCCGCGCCTGGCGTTCGGCCGCGGTCAGGTTCTGCTCCATCAACTGCCGTTCCACCGCCACCTGGCGCAGCAAGGGCGTCCACAGCTCGCCCAGCGGCCGCGTCGCCGGTTCCGGTCCGTCGATTTCGATGTCGGCCACTTCCGCCACCGAGCCCAGCCACAGGCCGCGCAGATGAGCCGCGTCCTCGTCGCCGTCGCGGGCGAACAGCGGCGGCAGCAGGCCCTGCAAGGCCTGGCGCAGCCGGCCCAGCGCCTCCACGAAGCGCAGCTGGGCGTGGTTGGCCTCCACCTCGCCGGCCAGGGGCGCGGCGAACTGCACCTGGCGCTGCACTCTTTGCTCCAGGCTGTGCAAGGCCGGCGCCCAGGCGCCGGCGGCGTCCGCGCCGGCTTCCAGCGGCAGCGGGAAGCCGATGCCGCGCGCCCAACGCTCCGGCCGCATCTGGTTCAGCATCGCCAGCGCGCCGTCCAGCCGGTCCGCCCCGGTCAGGGCCAGGTAAACATTGGGGGTGCGGCCCAGGCCGTCGCGCAGCTTGAGCAGGCGCTGGCGCAAGGTGGCGGCCATTTGCTGACGGCGTTTGGACGCCATGGAAATCAAATCGTCGCCGCCCACGCACAGCACCACGCCGCTGACGCTGAGCTGGTCGCGCAGGGCCGCCAAGCCGGCCAGCAGCTTGTCCCAGGCGGCGGAGGCTTCCTGATCGTAGCCTTCGCCGACATTCCACTGGCCCTGGGTGTCCAGCCACACCGCGTCCGAAGACAGGCGGAAATCCAGGCCCAGGCCCTGCCCTATCGCCGTCGCCGGCGCCGCGCCGTCGCGCAGCGTCCAGGACAGCAGGCTGCTTTTGCCGCTGCCGGCGGCGCCCAAGAGCAGATAGCACGGCAGCGGCGCGCCGCCGCGGCGGCTCAGCTGGCGCTCCAGTTGCTGCAAGGTGTCGCTGATATAGTCCGGCGGGCCGGGGTCCGGCTCCGGTTCCGGCGCGGGCTTGGGCGCGCGTCGGAAGGCGCGCGGCGCGGCGGTCAGCCGGCCCCACAGCCAGCTCAGCAGCGGCCAAAAGCCCCAGATCAGCGCCGCCGCCACCAGGATGTGCCGCAGCAAGGCCCAGCCCAGCGGCCGGTAGACGCCGATGGAGATCAGCGGGCCTATCCACCAGATCGCCAGCGCGATCAAAAGCGCGATCAAGACGCGCATGCTTTGCCGGATCATGGTTGTTGCTCCTTATAGCCGGGCTCCAGCGGGCTGGGGCCGTTGGCGATGCCGACGCCCGGGGCCAGCGCCAGCGGGGCCGGCGTCTGAGCGCTTTGACCGGGCGACGGGACGGCGGCCGCCGCGCCCTTGGCCGCGTCCGCCACTTTCCACAACACGTCGACGCGACGGTTGCGCTCATAGGCGGCCGGCGTTTGCGCCGCGTCCAGCGGCGCGCTGTCGCCGCGGCCGGAGGAATCGATGCGCCGCGCCACCGCGTTGTCGGGCGCTTGCGCGCCGCCGGGAATCGCGGTCTGGCGCAGAGTGTCCGCCACCGAGCGCGCGCGCGCCTCGGACAGGCGCTGATTGCTGGGGAAGGCGCTGGTCTGGATCGGCTGGCGGTCGGTATGGCCTATCACCTCCAGATCGCCCGGCCACGGCGCGAAAGCCTGGCCCAGCCGTTCGATGTTTTTCTGGAAGGACGCCCTCACCTCGGCCTTGCCCACGTCGAAGGCGCCGTCGCTGCGGAAGACCAGCAGCCAGCCTTGCGGGTGCTTATAGGCCACCAGCCAGCCTTCGGACAGCAGCTGCGGCAGCGGCGGCGGCAAAGTGGTGGCCAGATTGATGCTGCGCAAGGGCGGGGTCCAGGCCGCCAGCGCTTCGCGTATCGGCCGGCCCAGCAGGTCCAGGCTGATATTGGCCGCGCCGTAGGCCAGCGCCACCACGCCCAGCGCGATGGCGCCGCCGCGCAGCGGGGTCAGCCAGCGCTGGCGCGGCGGGGCTTCGGGTTCCGGCGGCGGCGGCGGGGGCGGCGGCGCGATCAATTCCGCGCCCAGCGGCTCCGGTTCCCGCTGGCGCCAGATCGCCGCGTGCAGCTGCGAGCGCAAATCCTGCAGCAGCGCCTCGCCGCGATCCAGCACCCGGTAACGGCCTTGCCAGCCCAGGGCCAGCACCAGTTCGTACAGCTCCAGCAAGGGGGTGGGCGACGGCTCGTGGCGCAACCAGCGCTGCAGGTCGGCGAAGGCGTCTTCCCCGCCCCAGGCGTCGTCGTGGAATTCCACCAGCAGGCTGCGCTCGCCGTCGTAGGGCTGTTGGCCGGCGCCGCGCGCCGCGTCGTTGCAGACCTCGTCCAGATAGGTGCACAGCAGGTAGGAGGCGTCCTGGGCCTGTTGCCACTCGCAGCCGGAGGCCGCCAGGCGTTCGCGGTAGAGCTTGAGTTCCAGGCCCAGCTGGGCGCGGATCTGCGCCTGGCTCTCCGCCGCGCCGCCTTGCAGCCGCTGCAATTGCAACACCGCCGGCAAGGCGTGGGAGATGAAGGGATTGTCCCATTGCGCCTGTTGCAGGCCGGCCTTGAGCAGGCCGCCGCGCGCGCCGGAGCGCTGATAGATCACCGGCGCGTCGTCGGGCTCGGCCTGCGCCCTGCCCGCGCCCGCCGTCGGCGGCGCGGCGGGCGGCAGCGCCAGCGGCAAGGCCTCCAGCGTCTCAGGCTCCGGCTGGGCGTCCAGCGTGGACACTTGCTGGCCCGGCATCAGCAGCGGCAGGTTTTCCAGCCGGCTGCGCATCGCGCCTTCCAGCATGCCGCTGTTCAGGTGCGCGGTGGAGGCCCGGCGAAAGATGGAGGAAAAATTATGCAGCAGATTCATTTAGGTTCACTCTTTCGGCTATTGGGTTTTGAACCTGTTTTACGGTCCCGCGAGCACGCGCTGCAGGCTGCAAACTGGTTCTAAGCAACCTTGCCTTCGCGCAACCCCCAAGCCTCAAACCTCAAGTCCTGGAAGTCCCCGACGATGCGCAGCGCCAGCGCCGAGCCGGCGAAGGCCTGCGCCCAGAACGGGTCGCTGGATTCCACTTCGAAATACACGCTCTGCGCGTAGTACGGCACCTGGCGCGGCGGATTGGGCGCGGGGATCAGGCGCGCGCCCGGCAATTGCAGGTCCACCAGTTTCTGGATCTGCTCCACCGCGCCCAGCTTGGCCTGCTGCGGCAGCAATTGGCGCAGCTTGTCCGCCGGCATCGCCGCGGAGAAGGCGAACACCATCTTCTGCAGCTTCCACTGGCGGTCCACCACGCAGACGTGGACCTGGTCGCCGCGGTCCTCGAACTTCAGCGGCAGCACCGGGGTTTCGATCACCCTGGCCAGCGCGTAGCGCAAGGTGGCGGCCAGCGGCTCGAACCCGGCTTGCAGGTCGTTGTGCTGATAGACGAACTGCCGCTCGGCCAGGGCCTCGTCCACGCCGGGCAGCACGCTGAGGCGGCCCAACAGGCCGATCAGCTCCTGGAACAACAAGGCCGGCGGCAGCGGGTCGAAGGCGTCCAGGTGGGCCAGCCGCATCCGGTATTCGGCGATGCCCTGGCGCAGCATCAGCTCCACCAGATCGGCCAGGCCGCCGCCGGCGGACAGCAGGCGCAAGCCGGCGCTGCCGGCCAGCCGCACTTGCAGCGTGCTTTGCAATTCCTCGATCAGCGCGCGCAGCGTCTGGTGGGCGCGGCTGTCCAGCAGCGGCGGGATGAAGCGCGGGTCCAGCAGCAGGGTCAGCGCGCTGCTGCGCCCGGCCACCCGGGCGAAGGGCAAGGCGGTTTCATCGGCGCGCAATTGCGATTGCCAGCACAGCCGCGTCATCATGCGGCCGGTTTCCAGCGTCAGCCGCCGCGGCGAGCCCGGCGCGTCCAGGCCCACGCTGAGGTCGGGCACTTCGGTGGCGGCGGCGTGGTAGCGCGCGGCGGCCGGTGCGTCGCCGAAGGCCATTTCCGGGCCGCCGCAGCCGGCGGCCGGCAAAGCCAGGCAGGCGATGTCGCCAGCCTGGGCTTCCGAGGTGTCCAGCGGCGCCGGCAAGGGGTCGTGCGCCGGCAGCGCGAACGGGGTGCCGTCCGGCAGCACGCCTTCGGCGGCGCGCAGGCCCAGCCGGCCCAGGCCCAGGCCGTCGCTGTCCACGTCCAGCCGGAAAAAGCCCCAGCCGTGGTTGGAGGTCTGGCGCATCCGCAGGCCGAACTGATGGGCCAGATGGCGTTCCTGCTGCTGAAAATGCTGGGTTTCTATCAACATGCCGTCGCTCCAGGCGACGGGTCCTACCGGCAAAGCGCTCATGGGCTTTCCTCCAGATGGGCGATGGGCGCCTTGCGCGTTTTGCGCCAAGGCTTGCGGCCGGGCTTGGCCGGCGGCGGCGACGCGGCGGGCGCCGCCGCGGAGGCGTCCGCCGGCAAGGGGGCGGGCCGCAGCGCGTCGACGATGCGGCTGCGCTCCAGCAGCACCGCCAGATGGATCAGCTGGCGGCCGTCCACCCGGATGCGCAGCGGCGCGTAGCCGGGCGGCTTGCTGGCGAAGTCCGCGTCCGCCAGCAGCCAGACCGGGTCCGAGCCGGAGGCCGGCAGCAGCACTTGCTGCACCTGATTGGGCGCCACCACGTGGCGGGATTCGGCCGCCACTTCGCGGCCGCGCTGGGCGCAGCTGGAATCCTCCAGCCCGGCCGGCGGCAGCCAGTTGGCCTCCCGCACCACGTACAGGCAGACCTGCACCGGCCGCGGGCCGCCGCCGCTGTTGTTCAGCTGGCCGCCGCCCACCAGGGTGACGTGCAGCTGGCGCGGCCCCTCGTCGCTCCGCGAGGAGAACAGCGAGGAGCAGCCCGCCAGGCCGGCCAGCGCGCACAGCAGCAGCGCGCGCCGGACAAAGGAGAAGGAGGTCATTAGCTCAAGGTCATGGTGATGGTCTGAGAAGGAGCCACCGTCTGCCCGGCGGTGTTCTGGTTATTGGGCAGATTGGTGTCGGTCAGCCGCGTCTGCGGCGCGCCCTGGATCAGCACCTTGCCGGAGCCGGTCACGTGGCGGGACAACGCCGCCACGGTGCCGGAAGCCACGCCGCCCATCGAACCGCCCTCGTCGCCGTGGGTCATCGGGATGATGGTGTTGAGGTTGTGCACCGGGCCGCCGGCGTAAATGATGGTCGGCACATTGGGCACCGCCTCCGGCTTGTTGGCGATATTGGCGTAGGTGGACGGAATCCCCAGCGGCGGGGTCTTGCAGACGTCGGAGGCCGCCAGGGCCATGCCGCCCGCGGAACAATTGGCGAACATCGCGATTCTCCTCAAGCTACGTGGATCTGGCCGGCGTCCAGCTTCAACAGCGAAGCCGAACTCAGCGCCGTGCTCTTGGCGTGCAGCCCCATGTGGCGGTCCGCGTGCAGCAGCAGGCTGCCGCAGTGCGCGGCGTCGGTGCCGCCGATATGGGTCTGCCGCTCCTGTGCCGCGGTGGCGATGGCCTGGGCGCGGCTGTTGAGCTGCCGGCCGTTCAGGCTCAGTTCGCCGTCGGCGCACAGATGCAGCTCGGCGGCGTGCAGCTGCACGCTGGCCGCGCCCAGTTCCAGCCGGCAGACGCCGCCCGGCTGCGGGCGCTCCAGCACGGCCAGCACCCAGCACCCCTCTTCCGACGCCGCCAATTGCACCAGATCGCCGCGCTGCGGCCTCACCAGGCAGCTGAAGGCGGCGCGCGCCTGGCGCAGCGCGCCGGTCGGCAGCCGGACCAGCCATTCGCCGTCTCCCTCGCCTTGCGCGCACACCCGCGCCGGCAGCCATTCCTGGCTGGGGCGCGGCGTCGGCGCGGCCACGCGCAGCGCGCGCAGCACCGGATCGGATTCGGCCGGGGTTTCAGCCCAGGCCAGGGCGCTCTCTTGCATCCATGTCATCATGCGGCTCCTCTAGGTCCGGGCTGCGTCTGTTGCCGCCAGGCCCGGTCTTGCTCAAGTTTGCTATCGTCGAACAGCGCGCCGGCGGTGTCCGCCGCGCTCCATGCGCCGCGCGGCTGGCCTATCAGCCTGCCGCCGCGGCAATCGCAGCCGGACAGCTTCACCGACTGCAGCGCGGCGCCGCTGGCGTCCAGCCCGCGCAAATTGGCGCCGGACAGATTGACCTGTTCCAGCCGCGCCTGCCGCAGCGACAGCCGCGGCGCGCTCAATTGCTCGAAGGCGCAGTCCTCCAGCCGCGCGCCGTCGAACAGGGCCTGCTCCAGATCGGCCTCGCGCGCTTGCACCCGCCGCAGCCGGGCCTGGTCGAAACTGGCGCCGGCAAGACGGCTGGCTCGGATGGCACCGCCGTTCCAGACGCTGTGCGACCAGGCCGCCTGGCGCAGCTCGCAGTGGTCCAGCGCCATATGCTCCAGTTCGCAATCTATCCAGCGCGCGTTCAGGCCCCGGCAGGCGCTCAGCGCCACGCGCCGCGCCCGGCTCTGGCCGTGGATGAAGTTGCGCAGCTCCGCGCCTTCCACGCTGAAACCGTCCAGCTGATTGCGGATCCAGGCGCTGTCCGACCAGCGCCCGCCCTGCAACTGCCACTCGCGCAGCCGACAATCGACGAAGGAGCCGTGCGCGCTGTGCACATCGCTCAGCCGCCAATCGGCCGCGTCCAGCTCCACGCAGGAAAAGTCGCGCTGCCGCCCGCCGCGCCATTGGGCCCCGGACGCGCTCACCCGCTGCCAGCCCACCCGTTCCAGTTCGCATTCGTCCCAAACGCAGTCGATGAACTGGCTGTCGGCGCAGCCCAGCTCGCGCCAGACGCAGCGTTCGAAACGGTTGGCCTCGAAACGGCAGTTGACGAAGCGGACCTCCTCGAAGCGGCACCGCTGCCAGTGAACGCCTTCGAAACGGCAGTCGATGTAGACGGCGCGGTTCAGCGTCGCCGCCGGCGGCGCGTCGAAACGCAGCCCCTCCACCACCGCCGGCAACTGTCCGGCCAGCTCCCGCAAGACCTCCTCTCCCGCCGCGCTCATGGCGCCCTCCTCGGCCAGTCCTGGCGTCCGGTTTCCAGATTGCCTCTCCAGCCGCCGCCGGACGGCGGCCGCATCCAGGCGGTTTTGGCGTCGATCAGATTGCAGCCCTCCATCCGGCTGTCCTCCAGGCCTGCGCCGTAGAACAGCGCGTCCTTCAAGGCGCAGGCCTCGAAGCGGGCGCGCGTCAGATCGGCGTGGGTGGCGTTGAGGCCGTCCAGCGCGCAGCCCCGCCACAGCGAATCCGGCGCCCGCAGCCGCTGAGCGTGCAGTTGCGGGCAGGCGCAGTGCTCCATCCGCAGCTGCGCCGCGTCCAGCTCCTGCCAGCTGCACGACAGCAGTTCGCAGTCTTCCAGCCGCGCCTGGCGCAGCGAGCTGCCGTGCGACACCACGCCGAAGCGTTGCTGGCAGCGCTGCCAGACGCTGGCGGACAAATCGGTGTCCAGCGCGCTGAACTTCAGCAGCCGGCATTGCCGCCAGCCGCTGCGCGGCAGCTGGCATTCCACCAGCCCCAGGCCGTCGGCCTGCAGGCCGGTGAAGCGCCAGTCCTCGGCGCGCACCCGGCACCAATTGACCTGATCCCAGCGCAGCTGGCCGATCCTGCCGCCGGCGCCGCCCTCGCCCTGCACGGTGACCGCGCGCCAGGCGCCGCCGTTGACCGCGATGTCGTCCAGCCGGCAATCCTCTATGCCCAGCTGCGCCAGCTCCACGCCGTTCCAGACGCTGGCGCCCAGATTGCAGCGGTTCAAGCCGCCGCCGCTCCAGCGCACCGCTTCCAGCACGGCGCCGGCCAGCGAGCAATCGACGAACTGCACCTGCTCCAGCCGGCATTGCCGCCAGCGGCCGTGATCCAGCTTGCAGCGTTCGAAGCGGACCTGGTTCAGTTCGCGGCCGTCGATGACCAGACCGCTCAGATCGGCGTCGCGTATGGTCAGCTCGCTCCAGGGGCCGCGCTCGCTTTGCAGCCGCGCGCGCCAGTCTTCCTCGTCGGCCGCCGCCTGCGGCAGGCCGGCCAAGGCGTTTTCATTGGCGCGGACAAAGGACTGCAGCCGGCTTTGCGCCGCCTGCGCCTCGCGCAAATCCTCGCGGTTCTGTTCCAGCCGCGCGCGGATCTCGGCGCGATCGCGCGGCGGCGGCGCGAAGCGCGGATGGTCGGCGGAGTCCAGGATCTGTTCCCAGACCCAGCCGCGCGCGGGGTCCGGCATCAGCGCGTGATCGGCCAGCAAGAGCGGGTCCTGGTCGTCCAGCCGCGCGCGGCGCTCGGCGAAGGCGGCAAGCTCCGCCGGCCGCTCCGGCTCGGCGGCGTCCTTGAAGCCCAGCGCCAGCCGGCCGACGCTGTCGTCCAGCACGTAATCCAGCGGCAGGAAGCCGTTCCACCACATCACGCCCAGATCCGCGTCCGGCAGCAGCCATACGGTTTGCAGCCTCAGTTCCGGGCGCTCGTCCAGCGGGCCGTCGCCGCGCCCGGCCAGCAGCAGCGGCCGCAGGGCCGGCAAGCGGCCCTGAAGCTCGCCGCCGCGAAAACCGCTGAGCGCGTACGGCGCTTGCGCCGGCCAGCAAGCCTGCTCCGACCATTGGTCCGGCGCCGCCTGCTGGAAGAAGCGCAGATCGGTGGCCGCCGGCCAGCCCATATGGCTGCCGTCCTCCGCCATCGCCTGCGGCGAGCCGGCGAAGCGCGGCTGCCATTGGCGGCGTTCCGGCCAGTCGCTGCCCAGCGGCCCCATCGCCGCCAGCGGCGCCGGGCTCACGCTCAGGCCGCGGACCCGTTGCAAGGGCGGCGCCGCGTGGCGTTGGCCGAAAGGGTTTTCGCCCTGCAGGCCGGCGGCGGCCTGACGCGGGTCCAGCGCCAGGCTGGCCTCGGCGCGGC
>NZ_JAMZGH010000012.1:0-65458 GCF_024158805.1 Chromobacterium sp. S0633
AATGTACACGTGGTACATGAGCATTTCGAAGCCGTTTTCAACGCCGTATCGCCGACGCGCAGCAGACTTTGCTCAAAACAAGCTTAACGGCTGACCTTCACTTCCGTCCACATCCGCGCCAGCGAACGCCGCTCCGCCGGCGTCAGTTCGCGCAGCACCGTCCATTTTTTCACGGTGTCCAGCGTCGGATCGATCACCGGATGGCTTTTCAAGTCCGCGCGGAAAAAGGGCGCGGCGGTCTTGACCGGATTGGTGGCGCCGTTGAGGTTGGTCAATTGGGCTGCATTCTTGCCGTCCAGCATGAAGTTGATGAACTGATGCGCCAGGTCCGGGCGTTTGGCGCTGGCCAGCACCGCCATGGTGTCCACGCCCAGCTCATTGCCTTCCTTCTGCGCCACATTGGCGATGCGGAAGCGGCGCTTGGCCTGGCGCGCGTCCTCGGCGGCCTGGAAGAACTCGGTGGAGTAGCCCAGCGACACCCAGATATTGCCCACCGCCAGCTCTTTCAGATAACTGGCGTTGGAGAAGGTGGCCCAGTAGGGCTTGGCCTGCTTGATCACCACCTGCGCCGCGCGATAATCGGCCTGGCTGGCGGTGTTGGGGTTCTTGCCCAGGTAGAACAACGCGGCGGCGAACACCTCGCGCGAGCTGTCCAGCACCGTGACCTTGCCCTTGATCTTCTGCAGCACCTTGGGATCGAAGATCACCGACCAGCTGTGCGGGTCGATGCCCAGTTTCTGCAGACGCTCCGCATTGTAGCCGACCGAAGTCAGCGACAGCACCGTGGGCACGGTGTAGCGGTTGCCCGGATCGTAGCTTTGGGACAAATAGGCCGGGTCGACATTCTTCAGATTCGGCAATTTGGCGTGATCCAGCGGCCGCAGCAGCTTCTGCTTGCTCATCGCCTCGATCACGAAGCTGGACGGAAACACCATATCGTAGCCCTTGGCCCCGGCCGCCAGCTTGGCCAGCATTTCCTCATTGTCGCCGTAGTAATTCTGCACCACGCGGCAATCACAGCTTTTCTCGAACTGGCGGAGGATGGCGTCCGACAAGGAGCCGCTCCAGTTATAGATGTGCAAGACGTCCTTGGGTCCGGCCCAGACGGCGGACGACAGGATGGAGGACAATAGGACAAGCTTCAGCGGTTTCAATTCAGATTCACCTCCAGACGGCCATGACCAGCATGGCGAACAGAAAAGGCGGCAAGCCGCCATGGCGGGCTCCCCCTTGGGAAGTCCCGCGACTTGGAACCTGTTCACGATCCGCAGCGCTTCGCGGGAGCTGACGCGGCGTCGAGACGCTCTTGCGCCACGCGCGGCTTCCGCCTTGTCTCGCGCTTGCTCCTTGGATCGTCAACACGTTCTTAATATGGCGGCGTCGGGCCCTGCCTCAGCAAGAACAGCGCTCTCGCCTTGCTACAGCAGACCCCGGCGCCGCGAATCCGTTCCTGGCCGCGGCGGCCAGGCGGTTTATTCTGTTGATTCCGCGCGGCGGGCGGCGCCCAGCGTCGCTTCCAGGGCCTGTTGCAGCAGACGCTCGTCGGCGCCGTCCAGCAGTTTGGCGTCGGACAGCATGCGCCGCCAGTTTCTCGCGCCGGGAATGCCCTGGAACAGGCCCAGGATGTGGCGGGCGATATTGCGCGTCTTGTGGCCCTCGGCCAGGCGCGCCGCCACATAGGGCATCATCGCGGCCACCACCTGTTCGCGCTCCGGCGCGGCGCCGGCGCCGTAGTAGCGCTGGTCCCAATCGGCCATCAGCCAGGGATTGTGATAGGCCTCGCGCCCCACCATCACGCCGTCCACATGGCGCAGATGCTCGTCGATCTCGGCCGGATTCTTGACGCCGCCGTTGATCAGGATTTCCAGATCCGGGCGTTCCCGCTTCAGCCGGTAGACGTAATCGTACTTCAGGGGCGGGATTTCGCGGTTTTCCTTGGGGCTCAGGCCCTTGAGGATGGCGTTGCGCGCATGGACGATGAAGGTGCGGCAGCCGGCGTCCGCCACTTGCTCGACGAAGTCGCGCAAATAATCGTAATGCTCGATGCGATCGATGCCGATGCGGTGCTTGACCGTCACGTCGATGGACACCGCGTCGCGCATCGCCTTGACGCAGTCGGCCACCAATTGCGGCTCGGCCATCAGACAGGCGCCGAAAGCGCCCTTTTGCACGCGCTCCGACGGGCAGCCCACGTTCAGATTGACTTCGTCGTAGCCCCATTCCGCCGCCAGCTTGGCGCAACGCGCCAGCTCCGCCGGCTCGCTGCCGCCCAGTTGCAGCGCCAGCGGGTGCTCCGCCTCGTCGAAACGCAGATGGCGTTCGACGTCGCCGTGCAGCAGCGCGCCGGTGGTGACCATCTCGGTATACAGCCAGGTATGCCGGGTGATCTGACGCGCGAAATAGCGGTAGTGACGGTCGGTCCAATCCAGCATCGGCGCCACCGACAGCCGGCGCGACGGCAGGCCGCCGCTCTCCTGAACCCTAGAATGCTTCACTCCGCTGTCCTGCATCGTATCCCTATCCACCCGAAAGCCAATCGCCGCTCAGCGTTGGCGGCCAGCCGGCCCGCCATCGCGCTAAGCGTTTGAAAAAAGGCATGAATTATCCTCCCGTAGCCGATCCAGGGTCAAGCATTGAGACAAAAACGCCGAGCAATCAAGTAGATGCGTCGCACAGCCCCAGGCAATTCCTCGCCGCAGGCAACTTTTTCAAAAATTGAATTTCATAAGCTTTAGTCTTGGCGAGCGCTTCTTCGCGCCGAGCGCGCCCTGGCAGGGGCGTCCGACGCGCAATTCATTACTAACAAAAACCATTCACAAATGAATATATTCACAAAAAGAGATCCCAGCCTCCACGGCTGTCCGCAGGTCCGGCCTCGCCGCCGGACCAGCGTCGCCAGCGGCAAGACGGGCCTGCCCGTCATTCCGGATGCCTCCACTTCAGCACAAGGTTGAACCATGTCCAAACCACTTTCCCTGCGCCTGCCGGCGCTGATGCTGTTGCCAGCGCTGCTGAGCGGCTGCCTTGAGCAGCCCAGCGTCGAGCAGCAAGCCGCGCGCATCGTCGAACAGATGAGCGTCCGCGAGAAGATCGGCCAGAAAATCATGATGGCCTTCCGTTACTGGTGCCCGGACGATCAGCCCGCCTGCACCGCCGGCATGACCGAACTGCCGGACGCCGCCAGCCGCGCGCTGCGCGACAACGCCATCGGCGGCGTGATTCTGTTCGCCAACAATCTGAGCGATTTGCAGCAAACCCGGCGTCTGTCCGAGCAGATCCGCCGGGCGCGGCCGCAGAACAGCCCGATCGGACTGTTGATCGGTTCTGACCAGGAGGGCGGTAATGTCTTCCGCTTGCCGCGCCCGCTGGCCACCAGCTTCCCCGGCAATATGGCGCTGGGCGCCGCCTATGAAGCGACGCGGGACAGCGGCCTCGCCCGCGACTCCGGCCGGGTGCTGGCCGCCGAGATCCGCGCCGTCGGCTTCAACGTCAACTTTGCGCCGGACGTGGACGTCAACAGCAATCCGCTCAATCCGGTCATCAATGTCCGCGCCTACGGCGACGATCCGGCCACCATCAGCCTGCTGGGCCAGGCCACGACGCAGGGCATGCGCGAGCAAGGCGTGATCGGGTCCTTCAAGCACTTCCCCGGCCACGGCGACACCGCCACCGACTCCCATTACGGCCTGCCGGTGGTGAACAAGTCGCGCGCCGACGCCTACGCCATCGACCTGGCGCCCTACCGCCAGGCCATCGCCTCCGGCCAGCCGCCGGAGATGATCATGACCGCCCACATCCAGTACCCGGCGCTGGACAGCAGCCAAATCACCGCCCGCAACGGCGAACGCATGATCGCGCCGGCGACGATGTCGCGCAAAATCCAGCACGATCTGCTGCGCGGCGAGATGCGCTACCAGGGCGTCACCGTCACCGACGCGCTGGACATGAAGGGCATCAGCGATTTCTTCGAGCAGGCCGACGCGGTGATCAAGGTGTTCCAGGCCGATGTGGACATCGCGCTGATGCCCACGGAGTTCCGCACCGCCGCGCAAGCCGGCCGGCTGCGCCAATTGATAGACCAGGTGGCCGCCGCGGTGGCGGACGGCAGGATAGACCGCGCCGAACTGGACCGCTCGGCGCGGCGCATCGTGGCGATGAAGCTGCGCAACGAGGTCACCCCGGCCGGCGAAGCCAAGCCGCTGCCGGCGCTGAGCACCATAGGCGGCGCGGAGCATCGCGCGGTGGAGGACAAGATCACCCGGCAATCCATCACCCTGCTGCGCAATCAGGGCGCGGCGCTGCCGCTGCGCTCGCCCAGCCAGCGCATCTTCATCCTGACGCCCTGGGGCGAACAGGCCGAGGCGATGCGTCGCCGCTTTGATGAGAAAGGCTATCGCCAGGTCAGCGGCGCCAAATTGAGCGCCACGCCGTGGGAAGCGCAGAAACAGGCGATCGATCAGGCCGACGTGGTCGTCATCGGCACCCTGGCCACCGGCGTCAGCCCGGTGGAACGCAACGGCGACCCCAACGCGCCCGCCATCGCGCCGCGGATGAAGCGCAGCCTGCAAGCCGAGCCGGCGCCGGCCGCCGGCAACGGTTCCCTGGTCTTCAATGTGGTGGAAGACCTGCCCGCGCTCCGGACCCGCTTCGCCCGCAGCCTGTCCGCGCCGCCGCTCAGCGAGGCGCAGCAAATGCGCAATGCGATGGAATACGCCAAGCGGCAAGGCAAGAAGCTGATACACGTGACCCTGCGCGCGCCTTATGACGTGATCAATTACGACGATCTGGCCGACGCCACGCTGGCCACCTACGCCTACTACGGCTATGAGAACGGCCTGCGCGGGCCGTCCATGCCGGCGCTGGTGGACGTGATGCTGGGCGCGAATCCGCCCGGCGGCAAGCTGCCGGTGGCCATCCACGCGCTGGACGAAAACGGCCAGCCGGGCGCGCTGCGCTACGCGCGCGGTTTTGGGCTGAGCTTCTGACGAAGCATCGCTCTACTTAACCCTCCTCCTGCGCACCGCGGCCCTCCGGCCGCGGTGTTTTCTTTTGTCCCTGCGGCGGGCGGCTCCGCCGCTCCAAGGCATTCGCATTGAAATAGACACAATTTATACTGTATGAATATTTTGTGCGCTGCAGTATCATGAGCTTGAACCGACGGCTGAAGACGCCCGCACAACAGGGCCGCAAGCCGCGCGGAACCGGGCTACCCTCAAATAAGAAAGCAAGCGCATGGCCATAGAATCCAACGCCGTCCTACCGGACTTCGCCGCGTGGAGCATGTCCAAGGACTTTCCCAGCGGTCATCAAGTCGGCCGCCACCAACACCGCGAAGGCCAGCTGATTTTCGCCGTTTCCGGCGTGATGGAACTGTCCACCGCCGACGGTCTGTGGCTGGTGCCGCCGCAGCGCGGCGTCTGGATGCCGCCCGCGGTGGAGCACAGCATGCGCGCCCGCGGCACGGTGTCGCTGCGCACGCTGTACATCCAATCCCCGCACTATCTGGCGCAATTGCCGCGCCACTCCAAAGCCATCGCCATTTCGCCGCTGATGCGGGAACTCATCATCCGCCTGATGCGCACGCGCGGCATTCCCCACGCCGATCAAAAAGAAGGCCGCTTGCTGGACGTGCTGATCGACGAAATCGAATGGTCGGGGGAAACGGCCTTGCCGCTGCCGCCGCTGAGCGATCAGCGTTTGCAGCGGGTGTGCTCGGCGATTCTGGCCAATCCCGGCGACCGGCGCGGGCTTAACGAATGGGCGGAACTGGTGGGCGCGTCCAGCCGCACGCTGGCGCGGCTGTTCCAGCAGGAGCTGGGCGTGTCTTATCTGTACTGGCGTCAGCAAGTGTGCGCGATCTCGGCGCTGCCGCGGCTGGGCGCCGGCGAGCCGGTGACCCTGATCGCCTCCGATCTGGGTTATGAAACGCCCGGCGCGTTTTCCTCCATGTTCCGCCGCATCATGAACGCGGCCCCCAGCCAGTACTTCTCCTGATCCCATCCGCGGTTCAAAGCCCCACCGACAAGAGCGAGGCTTTGAACCGCCTCTTTTCCGCCCCGCGGACCCGCGCGCCGGCACGGCTTTGCCGCAGCGCAGCATAATTGTCCGTTTTGAAGCAGCAATTGTCCGCTTGCAAGAAGCCTGAACCAAACCGTTTCAATATGATAAATGGCTATTGAAACCGCCGTCTGGCCAGGTGACCATGTCCCATCCCAACTACGACGCCAAACGCTATTGGCTGCTGATTCTGGCCGCCACCTTTCTGTTCGGCTCCACCTTTCCCACCTCCAAGATCGTGTTGTCGGAAATGCCGCCCTTGTGGGCCGCGGTGGCGCGTTTCACCGCCGCCGCCGCCGGCATCGTGCCCATTCTGCTGTGGCAGCGCTTCCGCTATCCGCGCGCCTTCGTCCGCCCTCGCCCCTGGGGCGTGCTGGCCTTGATCGGCCTGTTGCAGACCGCCGGATCGATGGGCTTTCTCAATATCGGGCTGCGCAGCACCACCCCGGCCAAGGCCGCCATTCTGATGGCCTGCACCCCGCTGATCGTGGCCTTGATGTCGCGGCTGGCGCTGAAGGAAAAAATCCACTCTCTGGCCGCCGTCGGCCTAGTCCTGTCCTTCTTCGGTGTCGCCGTCTGCATCGGCCTGAACAAGCTGGACGGCTTCGGCGCCGGCGACGCGCTGGTGCTGTGCGGCGCGGCCTGCTGGGCGGCGTCCACGCTGGTGATCAAGGGCAGCCGCATCGTGATCAACGTCTGGGCGCTGACCTTCTGGCAGATGCTGGTGGGTTCGGCCTGCCTGGCGCTGCTGGCCTGGGCCGGCGGCGAAGTCCCGACACTGCCTCACAGCGAGCGGGTGCTGGCCGCCTTTCTGTGGCTGGCGCTGCCGGCCACCACCGGCGCGATGGCGCTGTGGTTCATGGCGCTGGATCTGGGCGGCGCGGTGCGCACCAGCGGTTTCCTGTTTCTGTCCCCGCTGTTCGCCACCCTGATTTCCTTCGCCGCCTTCGGCTATTCGCTGTCGCTACATGAGCTGATCGGCGGCGTGCTGATCGGCGTCGGCATTTATCTGGTGTCCAAGCGCCCGGACGCCGCCGCGCAGCCGCAAACCGCGCCCGTCGGCGACAAGATCTGAACACCGCAGCTTTTTCCTCTTTCATTCACATGAGCGTTCCCACCATGCAAAAACTCATCATCACCGCCGCCGTCAACGGCGGCATCACCAGCCGGCAGAAACATCCCGGCGTGCCGTTTTCGCCGGAAGAAATCGCCCAGGCCGCCTATGAATGCTGGAACGCCGGCGCTTCGGTGGTCCACATCCACGCCCGCAACCCGGACGGCACGCCCAGCTACGACGCGGACATCTACGGCGATATCGTCCGCCGCATCCGCGAGCGCTGCGACATCCTGATCAATCTGAGCACCTCCGGCCTCAATCTGCCGCCGCAGCTGGAGAAGAAGGAAGCCTGGAACCATCTGTCCTTCCGTCCGGACATCGCCTCCTTCAACTGCGGCTCGGTCAACCACGGCAGCAAGCCCTTCATCAATCCGCCTGAACTGGCCCGCGCGCTGGCGCTGGACATCCGCGAATACCGCGCCAAGCCGGAGATCGAGGTCTATCACCAGGGCATCATCGGCGAGGCGCTGAAACTGCAGGAAGACGGCTATCTGAGCGGCCCGCTGTGCTTCAGCTTCGCCATGGGCATACAGGGCGGCGCGGCCGCCACCTGCAAAAACCTGCTGCATTTCGTCGAAAGCATTCCGCAGGACAGCGTGTGGTCGGCGCTGGGCATAGGCAAACACCAGCTGGCGATCAATCTGCACACCCTGCTGCTGGGCGGCCATGTGCGCACCGGCCTGGAAGACAACGTCTATTACCGCTACGGCGAACTGGCCCGAGACAACGCCCAATTGGTGGAGCGCCTGGCGCGCCTGGCCGGCGAAGTCGGCCGCGAGATCGCCTCCCCCGCCGAAGCCAAGCAAATTCTGGGCATCCACTAAAGGACACACTACATGAGCACAATCGATCCCAATCCGCATAAAGAACACGGCCTGGAAATCTACGGCGCGCCGCTGAACCAGGCCAAACTCGCCGTGGTGCTGCTGCACGGCCGCCGCCAGAGCGCCCAGGACGCCTACAAGAACGGCGAGGCCATCGGCCTGGCCGACGTCGCCTACATTCTGCCCATCGCCAAGGACCGCACCTGGTATCCGCACAGCTTCATGGCGCCGCTGGACAGCAATCAGCCCTCGCTGGACCAGGCGCTGGATTGCGTCGAGACCACCATAGAAGAACTGCGCGGCTACGGCTTCGCCGACAGCCGGATCGTGCTGATGGGCTTCTCCCAGGGCGCTTGCCTGGCCGCCGAGTTCATCTATCGCCGCCCACGCCCGATAGGCGGGCTGATCGCCTTCTCCGGCGGCCTGTTCGGCCCCGACGAGGCCGCCTGGGGCGCGCCGTCCGCGGCGCTGGACTTCCCGGCCTTCTTCGGCACCAGCGACAGCGACAGCTGGATGCCGCTGGAGCGCATCGAACGCAGCGCCGAGGCCTTCCGCCGCGCCGGCGCCGAGGTGGATTTCCGCGTTTACCCGGACATGCCCCACCACGTTTGCGCCGACGAGATCGACGCCGCGCGCGATTTGCTGTCCGCGCTGTTGCAACCGCAAACCAGCTTGAGCTGAGAGGAGACCGCGATGACCGACGCTTTCATCTGCGACGCCGTGCGCACCCCCATCGGCCGCTTCGGCGGCGCCTTGTCCGGCGTGCGCGCCGACGATCTGGCCGCGGCGCCGCTGCGCGCGCTGCTGGAGCGCAATCCGGGCCTGGACCCGGCGGCGATAGACGAAGTGATCCTGGGCTGCGCCAACCAGGCCGGCGAGGACAACCGCAACGTGGCCCGCATGAGCCTGCTGCTGGCCGGCTATCCGGAGAGCGTCCCGGGCCTGACCGTGAACCGCCTGTGCGCGTCCGGCCTGGACGCGGTGGCGCTGGCGGCGCGCGCCGTCAAGTCCGGCGAGGCCGAGCTGCTGATCGCCGGCGGCGTGGAGTCCATGTCGCGCGCGCCCTTCGTAATGCCGAAATCGGACAAAGCCTTCGGCCGCGACATGCAGATCTACGACACCACCATAGGCTGGCGCTTCGTCAATCCGGCGATGGAGAAACAATACGGCGTGGACACCATGCCGGCCACGGCGGAGAACGTGGCGCGCGAATTCGGCGTCAGCCGCCAGGATCAGGACGCCTTCGCGCTGCGCAGCCAGCAGCGTTACTTCGCCGCGCTGGAAACCGGCTTCTTCGCCGAGGAGATCGTCCCGGTGACGATCCCGCGCCGCAAGCAGGACCCGCTGATCGTCAGCCGCGACGAGCATCCGCGCCAGACCTCTCTGGAGGAGCTGGCCAAGCTCAAGGCGCTGTTCGGCCCGGAATCCAGCATCACCGCCGGCAATGCCTCCGGCGTCAACGACGGCGCGGCGGCGATGATCATCGCCTCGGCCGCGGCGGCGCAACGCCACGGCCTGCGTCCGCGCGCGCGGGTGCTGGCCTCGGCCAGCTCCGGCATCGCGCCGCGCATCATGGGCGCGGGCCCGATCGAGGCCAGCCGCAAGGCGCTGCGCCAGGCCGGCCTCGGCATCGAGGACATCGACGTCATCGAACTGAACGAAGCCTTCGCCGCCCAGGCGCTGGCGGTCACCCGCGCGCTGGGCCTGCCCGACGATTGCGAACGCGTGAACCCCAAGGGCGGCGCCATCGCGCTGGGCCACCCGCTGGGCATGAGCGGCAGCCGGCTGGCGCTGACCGCCGCCGCGCAGCTGCAGGCCGGCGGCAAGCGCTACGCGCTGTGCACCATGTGCGTGGGCGTGGGACAGGGCCTGGCGCTGATTCTGGAACGGGTATAGGCCGGACGAGGCGGCCTTGACGGCCGCCGTCAAACCATACGAGGGGGGAAACATGCATCAACACGCCAATATCAAAAAAGCCATCCAGTTGAGCAACAGCTTCTGGGACATCACCACCCAGGCCGGCCTGGCCAATATCGTCACCCGCAACCTGGGCGACGGCCGCCATGAGGCGGTGGCCAACGGCAAGCGCTTCGTCAATATGTCGTCCTATTCCTATCTGGGCCTGGACTCGCACCCGGACATTCTGCAGGCGGCGGCGGACGCGGTATTGAACACCGGCTCGTTGAACACCTCGATTTCGCGCATCCGGGTGCAGTTCGACATCCTGCAACAGGCAGAGGACGCGCTGGCGGAGCTGGTGGACGCGGAAACGCTGACCGTGCCGTCCTGCGCCGCGGCCGCCGCAGCCGCCCTGCCCCTGCTGGCCTCCGGCGCGCTGACCGAAGACGTGCCGCCCTTGATGGTGTTCGACAAGAACGCCCACTTCTGCCTGAACATGATGAAGCCGATCTGCGCCGACGAGGCCGAGATCCAGACCATACGCCACAACGATCTGAACGCGCTGGAAGACCTGTGCAAGACCCATGCGCGCGTGGCCTATGTCGCCGACGGGGTCTACAGCACCGGCGGCATGGCTCCGGTGCCGGAGCTGCTGGCGTTGCAGGACAAATACGGTTTGTTCCTGTTCTTCGACGAAGCCCACGGCCTGTCCACGCTGGGCCGCCACGGCCGCGGCCTGGTGCTGGAAACCATGGGCGGCATCAATGAGCGCACCTTGATCGTCACCTCGCTGAACAAGGGCTTCGGCGCGTCCGGCGGCGCCATCTTCCTGGGCCCGCGCCACGACGCCCAGCGCCGCAAGTTGGCCACCCGCTTCGGCGGACCGGTGACCTGGTCGCAACGCATCAACACCGCCGGCCTGGGCGCCATCATCCAGTCGGCGGCCATTCACCTCTCCGAGGAGCTGCCGCGTCTGCAACAACGGCTGCAGGACAATATCCGCCTGTTCGACCAGCACGTGGCCTCGGACAATAGCGGCGAGCCGCTGCCCATCCGCTTCGTCTCCATCGGCTCGGAGGAAAACACCATCTTCTACGCCAAGAGCTTGCTGGAAGACGGTTTCTACACCTCGCCCATCTTCTTCCCGGTGATCGCCAAGGGCCGCGCCGGCCTGCGCATCATGATCCGCGCCAATATGACGACGCAGGAGATCGAGCGCTTCGCCGCCTGCCTCAATCAGTTGCGAGCCGCCCATGAATGAGAAAACCCTGACCGCGCCGCCCGCGGCGCTGGCGCGGCCGGCCGCCCGGCTGATGGCGCTGGCCTGCCTGATCGTGTTCATGGCGCAGATGGCCACCACCGTGTATCTGCCCTCGCTGCCGGCGGTGATGCGGGAGCTGGCGATGAGCCAGAGCCTGGTGGAGATGTCGATTTCCGGCTATGTGGTGGGCGCGGCCTTGCCGGTGCTGTTCTGGGGCTCGGCGGCCGACCGCTGGGGCCGGCGCGGGCCGCTGCTGATTTCGCTGGCGCTGTTCGTGGTCTGCAGCCTGCTGCTCGCCTTCGTGTCCAACGCCGCGGAGCTGCTGACGCTGCGCGTGGCGCAGGGCATCGCCGGCGGCGGCGCGGCCATCATCGCCCGCATCATCGTGCGCGACCACTGGCGCGGCGACGATCTGGCGCGCAAATTGTCCGTGCTCTCCATCGCCTTCATCACCGCGCTGGGCGGCGGCCAGTTCATCGGCGGCCTGATCGGCAAATACAGTCATTGGGAAGCCGGCTTCGCCTTGATGGCGGTCACCGGCGCCGTGGCGGCGCTGCTGACCATGGGCCTGCCGCTGCAAGCCGGCCGCCCGGCCGCCGCGGCCTCCGGCCCCAGCCCGTACTGGAGCATTCTGCGCCGGCCCGGCTTTCTGTGGCCGGCCTGCGCCGGCGGCCTGGGCTTCGCCACCACGGTGACCTTGCAAGAGGTCAGCCCCTTCGTGTTTCAGGAGCACTTCGGCCTGGCGGTGGCCGGCTTCGGCAACGTCGGACTGTTGATCGGCCTGTCCTATTTCAGCGGCGCCATGGTGGTGAACCGCCTGGTGGCCCGCGTGGGCGGGCTGCGCCTGATGCGCGCCGGCGCGGCGCTGCTGGCCGCGGCCACGCTGGCCATGCTGCTGGGCTGGCACTTGGGCCTGCTTGAGCGTCTGCCCGGCCTGTGGCTGTTCATCGGCCTCTACTGCCTGACCATTTTCGGCCAGGCGGTACTGTTCCCCAACAGCATGGCCACCGCCGTCAGCGACGCCAAGGAGCACGGCGCGCACGCGATGGCGCTGTGCGGCTTCCTGCAGCAGGGGCTGGCCGGCATCGCCGCCACCGTCTCGGTGCTGCTGCATCACGACGGCGCCTGGACGCTGGCGGTGGCCGCCCTGGGCCTGTTGACCCTGTCGCAAGTGCTGTTCAAGGTGCGCGCGCGCGCCGCCTGAATCGAGGAAGCTCTTCCATGTCCCGTATCGAATCCCGCGTTCCCGCCTCCGGCGAGACGTTTGAACGCAACGCCGAAGCCTACCGCCAGCTGCGCGAGCGCATCGCCGCCGCCCGCGACGCCGCCTTGCAAGGCGGCGGCCCGGAGGCGCGCGCCAAGCAAGCGGCCAAGGGCAAGCTGTCCCCGCGCGAACGCCTATCCCTGCTGCTGGACCCCGGCACGCCCTTTCTGGAGATCGGCCAGTTGGCCGCCCACGACGTGTACGAGCACGCGGTGCCCTGCGCCGGCATCGTCACCGGCATCGGCATCGTCGCCGGCCACGCGGTGGCGGTGTTCGCCAACGACGCCTCGGTCAAGGGCGGCACTTATTACCCGCTGACGCTGCGCAAGCATCTGCGCACCCAGCAGATCGCCCGTGAACAAGGCCTGCCCTGCCTCTATCTGGTGGATTCCGGCGGAGTCTACCTGCCCTTGCAGGAAGACATCTTCCCGGACGAGCAGCACTTCGGCCGCATCTTCCGCAATATCGCCGAGATGTCGGCGCTGGGCCTGCCGCAGATCTCGGCGGTGCTCGGCTCTTGCACCGCCGGCGGCGCCTACATCCCGGCGATGAGCGACGAAACCATCATCGTGCGCGGCAACGGCTCCATCTTCCTGGGCGGCCCGCAACTGGTGCGCGCCGCCACCGGGGTGATCGTGGACGCGGAAACCCTGGGCGGCGCCGATGTGCACACCCGCGACAGCGGAGTGGCGGATCACTACGCGCTCAGCGACGAACACGCGCTGCGGCTGATGCGGGACATCGTCGCGCGCCGCGGCCGCGGCCGGCAGTACGCGCCGCCGCAAGCGCCGCGGCCGCCGCGTTACGATCCGGCGGAACTGGCCGGCATCGTCAGCGCCAACCCGCGCGAGCATATTCCGGCGCGGGAAATCCTGGCCCGGCTGCTGGACGACTCCGCCTTCGCCGAATACCGCGCCCGTTTCGGCGCCACCATTCTGTGCGGCACCGGCCACATCGGCGGCTATCCGGTGGGCGTGCTGATCAACGACGGCGTGCTGTTCTCGGAAAGCGCGCAAAAAGCGGCCAACTTCATCGAACTCTGCGCCCAACGCGGCATTCCGCTGCTGTTCCTGCACAATATCAACGGCTTCATGGTGGGCGCGGAATACGAGGCCGGCGGCATCGCCAAACACGGGGCCAAGATGGTCAACGCCGCCTCCTGCGCCCGCGTGCCCAAGTTCAGCATCCTGATCGGCGGCAGCTACGGCGCCGGCAATCTGGCCATGTGCGGCCGCGCCATCGGCCCGCAGTTGATGGCGATGTGGCCCAACGCCAAGACCACGGTGGTGGGCGGCGAACAGGCGGCGACGGTGCTGGCGCTGATCCGCGCCGAGCAATTGGAAAAACAGGGCAAGGCCTGGACGCCGGAAGAAGAGGAAAGCTTCAAGCGGCCGATCCGCGACGCCTACGAGCGCCAGGGCCAGGCGCTGTACGTGGCGGCCCGCATGTGGGTGGACGCCATCGTCGACCCGGCCCAGACCCGAGAATGGCTGGCGCTCAGCCTGGCGCTGGCCGCCGCCGCCCCGGTCCAAGACACCCGCTTCGGCGTATTCAGGATGTAAACACCATGTTCAAACGAATTTTGATCGCCAACCGCGGCGAGATCGCGCGCCGCATCGCCCGCAGCTGCCGGCGGCTCGGCATCGAGCATGTCGCCGTCTACTCCACGGCCGACGCCGGCGCCGCGCATCTGGAAGGGGCCGCGGAGCGGCGCTGGATAGGCGAGGCCCCGGCCAGCGCCAGCTATCTGAACGGCGAGGCCATCATCGCCGCGGCGCTGGACAGCGGCTGCGAGGCCATCCATCCCGGTTACGGCTTCCTGTCGGAAAACGCCGACTTCGCCCGCGCGGTGACCGCCGCGGGCCTGGTCTTCATCGGCCCCGACGCCGACACCATCGCCCAGATGGGCGACAAGGCGCGCGCGCGCCAATTGATGGCGGCGGCGGGCGTGCCGGTGACGCCGGGCTCGGCGGAAGCCACCGAGTCCTACGGACTGATCCTGGAGAGCTGCGCCGAGATCGGCTATCCGGTCATTCTCAAGCCGGTGGCCGGCGGCGGCGGCAAGGGCATGCAAGTGGTGTGGGAAGAAGCCGCGCTGCGCGAGGCGGTGGACGCCGCGGTGCGCGTCGGCCGCTCCAGCTTCGGCGACGGCCGGCTGCTGGTGGAGCGCTATATCGCGCGGCCGCGCCATCTGGAAGTGCAGGTGTTCGGCGACCGCCACGGCAATGTGGCGCATCTGTTCGAACGCGAATGCTCCTTGCAGCGCCGTCATCAGAAAATCATCGAGGAGGCCCCGGCCTGCGCGATGCCGGCCGCCACCCGCGCCGTGCTGCTGGACACCGCGGTGCGCGGCGCGGCGGCCATCGGCTACCAAAACGCCGGCACTTTTGAATTCATCCTGGCGCCGGACGGCCAATTCTATTTCCTGGAGGTGAACACCCGCTTGCAGGTGGAGCACCCGGTCACCGAGGCCGTCACCGGACTGGACCTGGTGGAGTGGCAGTTGCGCGTCGCCGCCGGCGAAGCCCTGCCGCTGCGCCAGGAGGAGATCCGCGCCGACGGCCACGCCATCGAATGCCGAGTCTACGCCGAAGACCCGCTGCGCGAGTTCGCGCCCATGCCGGGCAAGGCGCTGCTGGCGCGCTGGCCGCAAGGCTGCCGCGTGGACGCGGCCTTCGACGGCGACGGCGGCGAGGTGCCGGCTTTCTACGATCCGATGCTGGCCAAGCTGATCGCCCACGGCGGCAGCCGCGCCGCGGCCTTGGACGCGCTGCAAGCCGCCGCGCGCGACACCGCGCTGCCGGGCCTGAGCACCAATCTGGGCTTCATCGAGCGGCTGCTGCGCGAGCCGCGGGTGCGGGCCGGCGAGCTGGACACCCATCTGGTCGACCAGCTCGCCGCCGCGCCGGAAGCCGCGCCGCTGGCCGAGGCCGTCGCCTGCGCCGCCGCCGTCGAACTGACCCTGGCCTGCGTCGAATCGTCCTCGCCCTGGCAGGGCGGCATCGGCCCGCACGACCGCGCCGCGCTGGACCCGGACGCGCCCTTGGGCCGGCTGAGCTATCGCGCCGGCGCCTCGCGCTGGCAGGCCCGGCTGCTGGAACGCTCAGGCGCCCAGGTCCGCGCGGCGGTGGCGGAGCGGAGCCTGCGCGTGGAACTGCGCCGCGACGGCGAGCTGTGGCGCGGCGAGGTGGACGGGCGGCAATGGAGCGCCCTGCCCTGCGGCGACGACATGGAGTTGACGGTGGCCGGCCATCGCCTGCGCTTGCAGGCGGAGCAGCCGGAAGCCGCCGAGGCGGACGCCGACGCCGGCCAGCGAGTGGCCTCGCCGATGCCGGGCACGGTGGTGGCGCTGCCGGTGGCGGTCAATGAGCGGGTGGAGGCCAATCAGGTGCTGGCCGTCGTTGAGGCGATGAAGATGGAAAACCGCATCTACGCGCCGCGCGCCGGCGTCGTCAGCGCGTTGCACTGCTGGGTGGGCGACATCGTCGCCGCCGACCAGCTGCTGGTCAGCGTCGCGGCCGACGAGGCTTGATCGGCCTCTAGCCGCTCAGCCATGAAAAAAGCGCGGGCCGCGGCCCGCGCTTTGTCTTGGCTTGCTGGCGTTCAGGACTGCGCGGACGCGCTCAAACCGGCCAGCTGTTGGCGTTCCGGCTGCCGGAAATCCACCGCCATCATCACCGACAGCGCGGTGATGGTGATGATGGAAAAGAAGAACAGCTGACGCGCCCAGACGCGGTCGTCGATGCTGCGCTTGTAGCCGGACAAGGCCATCTTCAGCCACCACAGGCTGGTGGCCCCGGCCACCGCCAGATAGCCGTAGCCGGCGTAGCCGCCGAAGGCCAGCATCGCGGTGGCGGCGCCGAAGGCCAGGATGTAGAGCACGATCTGGCGCTTGGCGCTGGAAATGCCCTTGACCACCGGCAGCACCGGAATCCCCGCCGCCTGGTAATCCTGCAGGCGGAAGATGGCGATGGCGTAGGAATGCGGCATCTGCCACAGACAGAACATCAGCAGCAGGATGGCCGCGCCGGCGTCGAAACGGCCGGTCACCGCGCAGTAGCCGGCCACCGGCGGCACCGCGCCGGACAAGCTGCCCACCAGGGTGCCGTACACCGAATGGCGCTTCATATAGAGGCTGTACACCCCCACATAGATGACGAAGCCGAACAGCACGCAGCCGAAGGCCAGCGGATTGGTCCAGCGCCACAGCGCGTAGAAGCCGGCCAGGCCGAGCAGCAGGCCATGGGCCAGCGCCGCCCGCGCGCTCATCGCGCCGGTGACCAGCACCCGCTTGCGGGTGCGGGCCATCTTGGCGTCGATGTCCCGGTCTATGCAGTTGTTGATCGCGCAGCCGGACGCCACCACCAGCGAGAGGCCGGCCAGGGTGGCCAGCAGCAAGCTCCAGTCAACCCGGCCCTGGGCCGCCAGCAGAAAACCGCCGACGGCCGAGATCAGGTTGCCGAAGATGATGCCCGGCTTGGTCACCTGCAGATAGCGCTTGAATGTCAAGACGGTCTCTCTCAAACCCGCCTCAGCGCATCATCAGCGCGTCGGCGGTGTAGATGATCCAGATCGACAGCCCGACCAGCAGCACGATGACCATGCCGGTGAACAGGAAGGAGAAGGTATTGAGCTTGCCCTCCTTGCTGAAGTCCAGATGCAGGAAATACTTCAGATGCACCACGATCTGCACCACCGCCAGCGCGAAGATGCCGATCGCCGTCGCCTGCGGCGTGAAGGCGCCGCCCATCACCATCCAGAACGGAATGGCGGTGAGCACCACCGACAGCAGGAAGCCGATCAGATAGCTTTTCACGCTGCCGTGCGCGGCGTGTTGATGTGCCTGGCTCATCCCATGGCTCCTTTCAGGTAGACGACGGTGAACACGCAGATCCACACGATGTCGAGGAAGTGCCAGAACAGAGACAGGCAGTTCAGACGCGTCATCGCGCGGCCGGTCAGGCCGGTCTTGGCCACTTCCACCATCATCACCGCCATCCAGATCAGGCCGGCGGTCACGTGCAGGCCGTGCAGGCCCACCAGGCCGAAGAAGGCCGACAGGAAGGCGCTGACCTGCGGGCCGTGGCCCTCGGAGATCAGGTGGTGGAATTCGTTGATTTCCAGGCCGATGAAGGCGGCGCCGAACAGGAAGGTCATGCCCAGCCAACCCAGCACCGCGGATTTATTGCCCTTCTGACCGGCGATCATCGCAAAGCCGTAGGTGATGGAAGACAGCAGCAGCGCCGCGGTCTCCACCAGCACGTATTGCAGATCGAAGATCTCCTTGCCGGACACGCCTTCCGCCACATTGCGGAACAGCACGGCGTAAGCCGCGAACGCGCTGGCGAACAGGATGCAGTCGGTCATCAGGTAGAACCAGAAGCCCAACACGGTTTGCGAACCGCTGTCGTGGTGCTCGTGGTCGTCGTGCGCTTCGTGCGCGTCTTTTACATAAGTCGTCATGTCGGATTCAACCTGTTACGCGGTGGTGGTCGGACGCGCCGCCTTGTGCGGCTGGGCCGGGTCGCGCTCGGTGTAGTTGTCCACATCGATGCCCAGTTTTTCGAAACGCTCGCGCTCGATGGCCTCCACTTCCTCCGGCTGCACGTAGTAGTCCAGATCGTTGTCGTAGGCGCGCGCCAGCATGCAGCCGACGATGCCCACCAGACCGACGATGGCCAGCCACCAGATATGCCAGATCAGGGCGAAGCCCAACACCGTGGTGAAGCCGCCGATATAGACGCCCATCGCGGTGTTCTTCGGCATGTGGATGGGCTCGTAGGACTTGGGCACCGCGTAAGCCACGCCTTTTTCCTTCATGTCGGTGAAGGCGTCGATGTCATGCACCACCGGCAGCTTGGCGAAGTTGTAGAACGGCGCCGGCGACGAGGTGGACCATTCCAGGGTATGGCCGTTCCACGGGTCGCCGCTGACGTCGGCCAGCTTCTTGCGGTCGCGGATGCTGACCACGATCTGCAGCAACTGGCAGGCGATGCCGCAGGCGATCAAGAGCGCGCCGAACAGCGCCAGATACAGCCACGGCTCCCATTCCGGGTTGGTGGTGTAGTTCAGGCGGCGGGTCATGCCGAGGAAGCCCAGCACGTACAGCGGCATGAAGGCGAACATGAAGCCGATCTGCCAGAACCAGAACGAGGCCTTGCCCAGTTTCGGGTTCAGCTTGAAGCCGAACACTTTCGGGAACCAGAAGGTCACGCCGGCCAGATAGCCGAACACCGCGCCGCCGATGATGGTGTTGTGGAAGTGGGCGATCAGGAACAGGCTGTTGTGCAGCACGAAGTCCGCGCCCGGCACCGCCATCAGCACGCCGGTCATGCCGCCGATGGAGAAGGTGACCATGAAGCCCAGCGTCCACAGGATGGGGGTTTCAAAGCGCAGGCGGCCGCGGTAAATGGTGAACAGCCAGTTGAACAGTTTCACCCCGGTCGGGATAGAAATGATCATGGTGGCGATGCCGAAGAAGGCGTTGACGCTGGCGCCGGAACCCATGGTGAAGAAGTGATGCAGCCACACCATGAAGCCCAGGATGGAGATCGCGCCGCTGGCGTAGATCATGGACTTATGGCCGAACAGGCGCTTGCCGGTGAAGGTGGACACCACCTCGGAGAAAATGCCGAAGGCGGGCAGCACCAGGATGTACACCTCCGGATGGCCCCAGGCCCAGAACAGGTTCAGATACATCATCGCGTTGCCGCCGGCTTCCGCGGTGAAGAAATGGAAGTCCAGATAGCGGTCCAGGCTCAGCATGGCCAGCGCGCCGGTCAGGATGGGGAAGGAGCTGGCGATCAGCACATTGGCCCAGGTGCAGGTCCAGGTGAAGATGGGCATGTCCATCAGCTTCATGCCGGGGGCGCGCATCTTGATCACGGTGACCAGGAAGTTGATCGCCGTCAGCGTCGTCCCTATCCCTGATATCTGCAAGGCCCAGGTGTAGTAATCCACCCCCACGTCCGGACTGAAGGCGATGCCGGCCAAGGGCGGATAGGCCACCCAGCCGGTGCGGGCGAAGTTGCCCACGCCCAGCGACAGGTTGACCAGGATCACCGCCGCCACCAGCAGCCAGAAGCTCAGCGAGTTCAGGAAGGGGAAGGCCACGTCGCGCGCGCCGATCTGCAGCGGCACCACGATGTTCATCAGGCCCGTCATGAACGGCATCGCCATGAAGATGATCATGATCACGCCGTGGGCGGTGAAGATCTGATCGTAGTGATCCGGCGGCAGCACGCCGTGGCTGCCGCCGGTGGCGATGGCCAATTGCGCGCGCATCATCAGCGCGTCGGCGAAGCCGCGCAGCAGCATGATCATGGCGACGATGATGTACATCACGCCTATCTTCTTGTGGTCGACCGAAGTCAGCCACTCATGCCACAGATAGCCCCATTTGCCCATTTTGGAGATCAGGGCCACCAGCATCAGCCCGATCAGGCCGACGCCGCCCAGCGCGCCCATCACAATGGGCTCGTGGAAGGGGATGGCGTCCAGCGTAAGTTTGCCTAACAGCATGTCTTGATTACTCCTTCACCGTCAGCGGTTCGCACAGGCTCTTGGCCAGAGCGGCCAGCTTCACGTCGGCCTCGGTGGCGGCCAGCGAGGTGCGGCCGGTCATGTATTTGTGCAGCACGCCCTGGAACAGATAGGGGGTGACGGCGCCGTAATAGGCCACCGGGTTCTTTTCGCTGGGCAGCACCAGGCCGCGGTAGCCGTTCACGTCCAGCGTCTTGCCGGAGGCCTTGACCTTGGCGACCCAGGCTTCGAACTCCGCCGGCGTCTTGGTGGCGACGGCGTTGAACTTCATGCCGGAGAAACCGGCGCCGCTGTAGTTGGCGGAGAAGCCCTTGTACACGCCCGGCTCATGCGCCAGCAGATGCAACTGGGTCTGCATGCCGGCCATCGCGTAAATCTGGCCGCCCAATTGCGGGATGAAGAAGGAGTTCATCGCCGCGTCGGAAGTGATCTTGAAGTTCACCGGCACATTGCTGGGGAAGGCCAGCTCGTTGATCGTGGCGATCTGCTGCTCCGGATAGATGAACAACCATTTCCAATTCAACGCCACCACCTGCACCTCGATCGGCTTCTGGTCGGAATCCAGCGGGCGGTACGGGTCCAGCTTGTGGGTGGTTTCCCAGGTCAGCACGGCGAGGAAGGCGATGATGATGCAGGGAATCAGCCAGACCACTAGCTCGATCTTGGTCGAATGCGACCATTTCGGCTCATAGACGGCGTCCTTATTGCTGGCGCGGTACTTCCAGGCGAAGAAGAAGGTCATCAGGATCACCGGGATGACCACCAGCAGCATCAGCGCGGTTGCCGTGATGATCAGGGACTTCTGCTCCGCCGCCACGGGGCCCTTGGGGTCAAGGATTCCGCCTTGACACCCGGCGAGCAGCAGCGCCGAAGCTACAGCAAGTCCCCGCCACAGGCGTGAGGGTCTTTGGTTTCTCATCATTTACGACTTTACGGGTTGAACATTCTTGTTATCTCGCCCGGGCGCGTAAGGCTGCGCGCCATCGGCCCCGGCGGCGGTAATCCAGGCCCGGCTCATGACCGGACGGCAACGGCAAGCCCTTGCGCGGCCGACGGCCATGCAAATGCTATTGGCATAATAAAAAGCAATGCGGAACTCGCAGCGCGAGCTGATCAAAATCGAAAGGTCGGCATGATCAATCGACAGGGGCGACGCGAATCGCCCCGGGTGGATGACGCGACAGGAAAACGGCGACAAGCGGCCTTCCCCTGCTGGGACATCACAACGCTGACAGCCGGCGAACCCTCGGGCGGAGACGCGTCTTCCGGCGGGCAAGCAAGCCCTGGACGGCGCAGAAAGCGGCGGGAGCATCCCGGTTGTGAAGCCAGGCGGCGCTATTAAAAACAGTTCGCCCCCAACTTTCAAGGGCAAATTTGATCCAGGTTAACGGCCGCTCGCGGGGTAAATCCAGAGAGCTTGTTACAGATCAATGACGAAAATAGAGCCAAAGCGCAGACATGGCGTGATCTAGAACGAAAGCATGAAGTAAATACTCGAACCTATATACAGTTTCAAACTGTTACAAAAAAGCTGGAACTCCGCCCCTTGCAGTGCACAAAAACAACGCGATTCAATACAAATCACAACAAAAACATAAACCAAACAATATGGATTGACAGCGAGGAAAACGCCGGCCCCGCCTGGCTCAGGCGTCGGGCAGACATAGCAAGGCATTGCGCAGAAACGCTTCGAAACTGCGGCTCTCCACCAGCCGGGCACCGGCGCGCTGACGCATGAAGGAAACGAACAATTCGTAGATCGCCATCGCTTCCTCGTACTCGGTCTTGCTGATCGCCAGCAGGAAGATCACCCGCGCCACACCGCCCTCCCCCCAGGCGATGCCGTGAGGCGCGATGATGGTGCACACCGTGGTCTTGCGCGCCAGCAAGCCCAGCGAGTGCGGCAAGGCGATGCCGTCGCCCAGCATGGTGCTGAGGATATCCTCGCGCTCGCGCACCGAAGGCAGGAAATCGGCGTCGACATAGCCTTCCTCGCGCAGCCGCCCGCAAACGCGCTCGAACAGCGCCTGCTGGCTCAGCCCCTGCTCCGCCACCCAGAAATGCTGGGCGGAAAAATAGCGCTCCAGCATATAGGGCCGGGTGCGGTCCACCGCCACCAGCCGCGCCAATTGCTCCAGCTGGTAATCCGACGGAAACGGCGACAGCAGCGCCACCGGCTTGCGCTTGTCCTCCAGCCTCACCGTGGACACCACGAAATCCGCGCCCACATGCTCCAGCGCCTCGTACTCCTGACAGGACAAGGCGGCGCACACCTCCAGCTGCGGAAAGCGACGCCGCAGCACCGCCTCCAGCGTGCGCAGCGTGGCGTTGCCGCCGTCGCACACCAGCAGGGCCTGCGGCCGGCGCAGATAACCGATCTGGTAATGGCGCTCCAGCCCCACGCCGATGTGCAGCACCAGATAGCCGATCTCGTTCTCCGAAATCCGGTACGGCGAATGCTTGGCCCAACTCGACACCGCCGCCAGCGTGAAGTCGTAGGCCAGCGCGTAATGCTGCTTGATGTCGGCCAGCACCGGATTGGCCAGCGTGATCTGGTAACGCACCCGGGTGATCATGGTTTTGACGTGGGTGACCAGATCGTCGCGCAATTGCCGGTCGGCGCGCAGATCGTAGCGGTAATGGCGGTTGATGTAGTCGAGGATGTAGCGGACCAGCGCATCGGCATCGTCGGCGTTGATCGCGCTGGGCAATATGCCGCTCAGGCTGCGCGCGGCGATATTGACGCAGAGGAAGGCTTGCTCGGCGGCGGCGATCTCCACCCCGCTCATGCGCCGCAGCAGGCCGGCGATGTGCGTCGCGGCCTGGGCCGCCGCCGGCGGCGCTTCCTCGCAGGAGAAATCCTGCAAGGGAAAACCGTCGACGATGCGCTTGGCCGCCACCGCGCAATAAAAGCTCAGGAACTGGGCGCCGTCGTCGCTGAGGCGGACGCCGGCGCGGCTCAGGCAGCCGGGCAGGCCGGCGCGCACCGTCGCCAGCGCGTCGGCCAGCACCGGGTCCGCGCTCAACAAGGGATGGTCCGCCCGCTCCGCCGCCAGCTGCGCCAAGAGATCGCTGAGGCAGACGCGGATGGAGGATTCCGCGCCCAGCAGCTTCATGCCGTAATGCGGCTTGGCCTCTATGCTCAGGCCGTAGCCGGCCAGGCGCTCGCGCACCTCGGCCATGTCCGTCTGCAAGGTGGCGCGGCTGACGCACCAGGCGTCGGCCAGGTCCTGCAGCTTCAAGGCGTAGGCGGAGCCGAGGAACTGCGCCAGCAGATAATGCACCCGCTCGCCGGCCTGACGCGGAATGGCGCGGCCGGAGCCGGCCTGCGGCCGCACCTGCTGGAAGCGTTCCGGGTCGTCGGCCTGCAGCCGGTAGCCCTCGCCGCGCTTGAGCACGAAGCGCGCGCCGTGCTCGGCCAGAATGGCGTTGAGCGCGTCGATGTCGTTGCGCACGGTGCGGGTGGACACCGCCAGCCGGCGCGCCAGCTCTTCCTGCGGCAGCGCTTCCGCCTGCAGGGCGGCAAAGGCCTGGGCCAGCCGTTGATAGGGGAATTTGACCATGAGCCTCCTTCTTAAACCCATCCGCGCCCGGCCTCCCCGGACGCGTCTACAACAAGGCTTTCACCATCGACAACAGCCGCTCCACGTCGCCGGGCCGGGTTTCGCCGCTGGCGTCGATGATGGAACTGTACACATGCGGTATCACCTTGGGCACGCCGGCCTCCAGCGCCAGGCGGACGATCTCGCTGAAATTCTCCAGCGTGATGCCGCCGGTGGGCTCCAGCCAGAAATCATGCCGCGCGCAGGCTTCCGCCACCGCCAGGTATTCGTCGCGGCAATCCAGCCCGCCCATGGGGAAGTACTTGATCGAACTGCCGCCCATATCCTTGAGCATGGCGATGGCGGTGTCCACCGGCGCGGCGCAGACCGGCGCGCCGGCGCTGAGCGGGCCGGTGGACACCTTGACCAGGCCCGGAATGCCGCTGGGCGACACCAGGCCGTTGACCACGGTACGCGCCTGACCCAGCAGCGCGCGGCTGGCGCCCACGCCGGTGAACACCTGATTGACGTGCTGCGGCTGCACTTGGCCGGCAATGGCGCTGACCATGTCGGACTGGCGCGGATCGCCGGCGCCCAGTCCCACCGACAAGGCGTTGTCTATCAAGGCCGCGTACTCGCGCATGTCCGCCACCGCGCTGTCCACGTCGGCGTAGTTCTTCGAGAGCACGCCCACCAGCACATGGCCTTCCGCCGCCTGATGAATCTGACGGGCATTGTGCTTGCTTCCAGCCAGTACATTCAAGCAAACGCGGTCCTGATAAAAATGGGGTTCCAGTTTCATGCCTTCTCTCCCGTCAGCAAGCGGCGGATGCGCGTGCCGATCTGTTCCAGCTGAGCGGCGTCCACGCTGCGCGCGTCCACCTCCAGCTTGCCCTCGTTGGCCCGGTATTCCCGGAAATAAATGGCGACCTCGCCCTGTTTCAGCGCGGCGGCGGCGGCCACCGCGCTGACGCCGGTGGCGCTGGCGTCGAAAGCGATCTCTGCGCGGGCGATGTCGCGGCCGGCGGCGTCCCAGACCAGGCGCGCGCTGACGCCGGCCAACTGGTTCAGCCCGGTGATGAAGGGCCGCAGCCGCTCCGCCATCGCCGCCCCGCTTTCCTTGTCCTGCTTCAGATAGCGTTCTATCGCGCACGTCAGGCCCAGAATGCCCTCCTTGCCCACCTTCATCGCCCGGCCTATGCCCTGGCTTTGCAGCTTGACCCATTCCACATACTGGCGGCGGCCCAGCACCAGGCCGCTGGTCGGCCCCTCTATCGCCTTGGCCCCGCTGTAGATCACCAGGTCCGCGCCCAGCCGGTAATACTCGCGCAAGTCCTCCTCCGCCGCCGCGTCGACGATCAGCGGCACCTTCCGGCGGCGCGCCACCTCGGCGGCCTCGGCCACGCCGAGCACGCTTTTCTGCAAGGCGTGGTGGGACTTGATATACAAAATAGCCGCCGTGCCGGGGCCGACCGCCGCCTCCAATTGCGCGGCCGAGCACTCATTGCCCCAGCCGGCCTCCACCACCTGGCCGCCGCCCAGCGCCACCATGGCGCCCACCGGCGCGCCGAAATTGACGTTGTGCCCCTTGGGCAGCACGATCTCACGCGGTCCGGCCACCGGCTGCGCGTGCAGATTCACCAGCAGGCGCGGGTCGTCGCGGACGATGACGGCGGCCACGGACTGGGCGATGCCGGCGGCCGCGCAGGACACCACCGTCGCGGCCTCCACCTCCAGCAGCCGGGCGATGTAGTCGCCGGTCTTGTCGACCAGATCCTTCATCTCGAAATACCGCTCCAGGCCCTGGACCATCGCCGCCCTCACTTCCGGCGCCGGCGTGGACACGCCGAGCAGGGTCATGCGGCCGGAAGCGTTGATCACCGGCTTAAGCTGGTACTGCTCATAGATCGAAGACATGGCAAGCCTTTCCTTGTTCGGTGGGCAGCAAGACGCCGCCCGCCACCGCCGCCAGCGGCGTCAGGTGCCGCACGCCGGTCAGCGTGTCGCCGTCGCTATCGCTCTGCGGCCGCGGCGCGGTTTCAATGTCGAAGATGGTCAGATCGGCGTCCGCGCCCGCTTCCAGCCGGCCTTTGCCGCCCAGTCCCAGCGCTTCCGCCGGCCGCCGGGTCACGCAGTCCAGCACCCTCTCCAGCGGCATGCCCAGGCTCAGGAATTTGGACATCACCGCCGCCAGGCCGAACACCGGCCCGGCCACGCGGTTGCGGCAATAGATGTCCGAGCTGATGGTGTCCGGGTACAGGCCCAGCGCCATGGCCTCGCGCGCCACGCGGAAACTGAAGCTGGCGCTGCCGTGGCCGACGTCCAGCAGCACGCCGCGCTCGATCGCCGCCCGCACCGAGGCGCGCAGCGCGCCGGCGGCGTCCAGGATGCGGTTGGGCTTGCCGTTGAAGCAGTGGGTGACGATGTCGCCCGGTTCCAGCCATTCGGCGATCTCGTCCAGCGACGGCGGGGTGTTGCCGATGTGCACCATCAAGGGCAGCGGCCCGAAGCGCCGCTGTATCTCCTTGGCCCGCGCCAGCGGCGCGACGCCGTTGGCGCCGACCACGCTGCCGCTGAGCCGCGCCTTGATGCCGACGATGAAATCGCGATGCGCGCGGATGGCCGCGCCGGCCAGCGCCACGTCGACGTCGTCCAGATTGGCCAATTCATGCTGGGTGACGAGGCCGATGCGCGAGATGTTCAGCAAGGCGCGCACATCGGTGCGGCAAGCGCCGGCCAGCTCGCGGAAGGCGGCGACGTCGTCGGCCCCTACGCTGCCGGCGTCCACCACCGTGGTGACCCCGCCGGCCACGCCCACCTGATCCGGCTCGTCGTGATAAATCGGCGAAGCCGGGTTGCAATGCACATGGCCGTCTATCCAGCCGGCGCTGAGCCGCCAGCGTCCGTCCAGCCGCAGCGTGCGCCGGGCCGGGCCGTCCAGCCGCCCCAGCCCGGCGATCTTGCCGTGACGGATAGCGATGTCCAGCACCGAGCCGTCGGCCAGCAAAGCGTCCTTGATCAGCAAATCATCCATCGCCGCCTCCTCAGGCAATCGCCACCGGGAACAGCGTGCCCAGCAGCATCGCGCCCAGGATGGCGCCGCCGGTGATGGGCTTGCCCCACAGATAGAAGACCAGCGCGCCCAGCAGCGAGCCGACGCCGATGGGAATCGACGCCGCCATCGCCGACAGGATGATCAGCGGGCCGAGGAAGCGGCCGGAGGAGTTGCCCGCGCCCATCATCACATCGGCGCCGTAAGTGGAATTGCCCTGATTGATGGTGAATTTGCGCGCGAAAATAATGACCGCGCCGATCAGCAAGCCGATCACCATCCCGGTGGCCAGCGCCGCGCCGAAGTTTTCCACCGGAAACAAGATGCCGGCGCCGAGGAACATCGCCGGAATGCCCAGGCCGACGCCGGTCATGATGGCGCCGCCGATGTCCAGGATGCCCACCAGCGAGCCTTCTATCACCCGGGCGAACAAGAAGCTGGCGCCGAAGGCGGCCACCGCGCCGTAGACGCCGGTGTCCATGCCGGCACGCAGCATCGATACGAAGGCCACCTCGTTGAAAGCGCCGATGCCGTAGACGTAATACATATGCGTGCCGGCGAACACGCCGGCGGACAACAGCCCCACCAGCAAGGGAAAAGACCAGTCCGCCAGCCAGAAACCCCCGGTTTGTGCTTGTTCAGTCATCATTCTCTCCTTCAACCTCAAGCGCCGCGCACGGCGGCGTGCAGCAGTTCCAGCCAGGACGGGGCGTTCAGGTGGAAGCTGCTCAGCAGCTTCAGATCAAAGCCGCGGAAGAAGGCGCTGAGCGCGAACAGCGCCACGATGGCCGCCATCATCAGCTTGGTCACCTTGTTCCAGCCGCCCTCGTCCACGCCCTTGCCGATCAGAATGCCCAGCACCAGGCCCGGCACCGCATTGCCCATGATCAGCTGGGCCAGGCCGCCGAACACCGTGCCCCACAGACCGGAACGCCGGCCGGCCTCAATCGCCGCCAGCCAGAAAATCACCGGCATCACGGTGTTGACCAAGAGGTTGGCCGCGGGCACCAAGACCTTGACCGCGGTGATTTGCAGCGAAGCCGGCACCGCCGAAGCGGTGGTGTTCAGGAAGGCCACCAGCAGCATACCGATTACCCCGCACACCAAGGCCATCTTGCGCGGGTTGTGCAGGGTCTCCGCCAGATTGCGGTTGCGCGCCAGCAGCGCCGCGGCGCCCCAGTGCGGAATCACCCGGTGGTCGATGTCCTGGGTGAAGGCGCCGGCGGCCACCGACGAGGCCCAGGCGTTGAAGAAAAAGCCCAGGCCGAAGGAAAAATGCGAAGCCGGGTCGCCCTCGCAGGAATTGAGCTCGCCCAGGGTGCGGAAAGCGCCCATGCCCTGGGAAGTCGGCGCGTGGAACATGCGGGCCGCGCCGGCGCCCACCGCGACGCCGACCAGACCGCCTATCAACAGCGACTTGAGAAGAATGATCAGAAGCATGGCTTCCTCCTCGGAATAAAACGACAGCCGGCGCCTAAACCTGGCGCGCGACGAAGGGCACGGCCTCGATATCCAGCGCCGTCACGCTGACCTCCACCTCCAGCGTGACGGCGTAGCTGAGCCTGTCCCGCGGCAGGAAGAAGAACAGAAAGCGCTCGCGGCGGCGGATCTCCTCCGCCGCGACCACCGTCACCCGCATGGGCTCGATGCGCAACAGCACCGGATGGCCGGCCGCCGTCACCGCGCGCTGCACGCCGGACAAGGCGTCGGCGCAAGCTTGCGCCTTGCTGTCGCCGCGGCCGCTGACCGTCACGCTGGACTCGAAACGCCTTTGCATCGCTCAGCCGCCGTATTTCTTCTGATAGGCCGCCACCAGCCGCTGCCCCAGCTCTTCCTTGTCCATGAAGCCGAAGCCGAGCACGGTGTAGCCCTCCTCGATCGCGGTCACGCCCTCCTCCACCGAACGCATGCCGTACTTGGCCTTGTAGCCGTACTTGGTCTGCGCGGTGATGGCGCCGGCGCCGCCGCTGCCGCAGAAGGAAATGCCCAGCTGCGCGCCCTCCGCCTGCATCACGTCGCCCAGCTTCATATCCGCGGCCATGCCCGCGATCACCACCGCGCGCGCGCCGGCGGCCTCCGCACCCGCGCCCACTTTCTGTCCCTTGCCCAGACGGTCGCCAATCACTACGGTTATCTGTGTCATTGTCTTCTCCTCTATCTCTCTATCTATGCACGGCGGACTTCAGGCCTTGTTCTTGGCCATCTCGAAATGAATGGACAGCAAAAGCGCTTCTTCTTCCGGCAGATTGCCGAACAGGGCCACCACCGCGGCGGACAGCCGCCGCGTGGTGTCCGAGATCTCGTCGAACAGGCTCTTGTCGAAATCCGGCAGCCCTTCGCCGGTCAGCGAGCGGCGCGCCATCGCCAGCACGTGCGAATCCAGCTTCTGCTGCTGAACCTCGGTCAGAGACTTGCCGGCCGCATCCAGCAAGGCGGGAATCTGCCCCAGAATCTGGTCCGCCAGGCGGCGGATCGCGGTCTGGTCGACGGCGGCGGGACGGACTTGATCGTTCATGAGCTTTCCTTTGCAAAACGGTTGGCGATGTCAGGAAACTGTAATCAAGCCGCCGGCAACTGTGGACCGGTGGATTTTCCGCTTCGAAACGGAAATCGCCTGCTCGCCGGGCGGAAACAAGGCGGTCCTGACCGTGCTTGCAGTTGAAGCGCGCGGCGGCTCGGGCGATACTTCGCGGATTGACCACTGAATAGATGGATGCAAGGCATGACCCACCGCATCGTGTTTGTAGAAGACGACGCCGACCTGGCCGAGCTGATCAGCGACTTTCTGTCCCGCCATGAAATGGACGTGGTGGTGGAACCGCGCGGCGACGCCGCGCTGGACACCATCGCCCGCGAAGCGCCGGACCTGGTGCTGCTGGACATCATGCTGCCCGGCAAAGACGGCCTCTCCATCTGCCGCGAGCTGCGTCCCAAATTCGACGGCCCCATCATCATGCTGACCTCGCTGGACAGCGATATGAACCAGATCCTGGGCCTGGAACTGGGCGCCAACGACTACATCCTGAAAACCACGCCGCCCTCGGTGCTGGTGGCGCGGCTGCGCGCCCAGCTACGCAATCTGCGGCCCACTCCGGCCAACGCCGACGCGGCCGCGCCCAAGCCCGGCACCCGCAAAGTGGTGTTCGGCCAACTGGCGATAGACCCGATCAGCCGCGACGTGACGCTGGCCAATGAGAAGATTCCGCTGTCCACCTCGGACTTCGATCTGCTGTGGCTGCTGGCCAGCCACGCCGGCGAAACCCTGAACCGCGACATCCTGCTCAAGGAAATGCGCGGCGTCAGCTACGACGGCCTGGACCGCAGCATAGACGTGGCCATCTCGCGGCTGCGCAAGAAACTGGGCGACAATCCCAGCGAGCCGTTCCGCATCAAGACGGTGCGCAACCGCGGCTATCTGTTCTCCTTGTCCGGCTGGGAGTAAGCGCGCATGCGCCGATTGTTCATCCAGTTCTACCTGCTGCTGATGACCTGTTTCCTGGTGGCGGTGGTCTTGGTGGGCGCGGTCTACAAGCAGGCGGTGGACGACGTGGGCGAGCGCTATCTGTCCGACCTGCTGCGCACCACGCTGTCGCTGATCGAAGCCGATCTGCGCGGCGTGCCGGAAGACCGCTGGAGCGAAACGCTGGCCAACTCCGACCACGGCTTCACCTTCCGCGTCAAAGTGGAGAAGATGAGCAGCTATCTGCTGGACGACGAATCCAAGCAGGCGCTGGACCGCGGCGAAATCGTGATGCTGGAAGACAAATACGTGTTCCTGCAAAAGCTGGAGGACAGCAACTACCTGTTGGTGGCCGGTCCGCTGCGCTATCTATTCTTTCTGCACCAGCTCAAATGGTTCGACTACGCGCTGCTGGGCTTCATTGGCCTGTCGCTGGCGATACCGGTGTTTCTATGGATGCGGCCGCACTGGCGCGACCTGGTGGCGCTGGAGCAAACCGCCGGCAAGCTGGCCAGCGGCAATCTGTCCGCCCGCGTGGACCTGCCGCCGCGCTCCGGCGTCAGCCAGCTGGGCGTCGCCTTCAACCACATGGCCGACAATATCGCCGCGCTGATCAATAGCAAGAAAACCCTGACCAACGCCGTGGCCCATGAACTGCGCACGCCGCTGGCGCGGCTGCGCTACCGGATGGCGCTGCTGGAAGGCGACGAGAGCAGCCCGGAGCGGCAGGCGATAGAGCGCGACCTCTCCGCCATCGACAAGCTGGTGGAGGAGCTGCTGCTGCACGCGCGGCTGGACCGGCCGGAAGCGCCGCTGAAGCTCAGCAGCTTCGACGCCATCCCCTGGGCCAAGGACCGCATCGCCGGCCAGGCTGCGCTGACGCAGGACATTCAATGGCTGGAGCCGGCCGGGGCCAGCCTGGCCATCACCGCCGACGAACACCTGCTGACCCGGGTGCTGGACAACTTCCTGTCCAACGCCCGCCGCCACGCCAACCGCCTGGTGCAGACCAGCATCATCGTCGAGCAGCGCCACTGCATCATCATGGTGGACGACGACGGCCCCGGCATTCCGGAACAGGACCGCGGCCGGGTGTTCGACGCCTTTGTGCGGCTGGACGAAAGCCGCGGCCGCAAGACCGGCGGCCACGGCCTGGGCCTGGCCATCGTCGCCGGCATCGCCCGCGCCCACCGCGGCGAGGTGAAAGTGGAAAGCTCGCCGCTGGGCGGCGCGCGCTTTCTGTTCCGCTGGCCGATCTGACATCCGCCGTCGCCGCGCCTGTACATTCCGTAACATTGGGATACACAGAAGGCATAGACTCAGCCCCTTGTCATGGTTAGCATTTCGGCCTGAAAAGGACTACATGTCCACTTTCATACCAATCCAAGAAACTTAGGAGTTTCATAAATGAAAAAGCTGGCTCTGCTTGCTCTGACCGCTGCTTTCAGCCTGGTGTCCGTTAACGGCTTCGCCGCTGAAAAAGCTGCTGCTTCCGCTCCGGTTGCGATCCACAAGGCTAAGAAAGCCGAGAAAAAAGTAGCGAAGAAAGAAGCTTCCGCTGCTCAAAAAGCTCAGGCCACCAAAGCCGAAGCTTCCGCTCCGAAGGCTAAAAAAGCCAAGAAGCACGTAGCTAAGAAAGAAGCTTCCGCCGCTCAGAAAGCTCAAGCCGCCAAAGCTGAAGCTTCCGCTCCGAAAGCTAAAAAAGCCAAGAAGCACGTAGCCAAGAAAGAAGCTTCCGCCGCTCAGAAAGCCCAAGCCGCCAAGGCCGACGCTTCCGCTCCGAAAAAAGCCAAAAAAGCCAAAAAGCACGTAGCTAAGAAAGAAGCTTCCGCTGCTCAGAAAGCTCAAGCCGCTAAAGCCGACGCTTCCGCTCCGAAAGCTAAAAAAGCCAAGAAGCACGTAGCCAAGAAAGAAGCTTCCGCCGCTCAGAAAGCCCAAGCCGCCAAGGCCGACGCTTCCGCTCCGAAAAAAGCCAAAAAAGCCAAAAAGCACGTAGCTAAGAAAGAAGCTTCCGCTGCTCAGAAAGCTCAAGCCGCTAAAGCCGACGCTTCTGCTCCGGCCAAAAAAGCCGCTAAAAAGCACAAAAAGCACGCTGCTAAGAAAGAAGCTTCCGCTGCTCAAAAAGCTCAAGCCGCTAAAGCCGACGCTTCCGCTCCGGCCAAAAAAGCCGCTAAAAAGCACAAAAAGCACGTAGCCAAGAAAGAGGCTTCCGCTGCTCAGAAAGCCCAAGCTGCTAAGAAAGAAGCTTCCGCTCCGGCCAAGAAAGCCGAGAAGAAAGCTTCCAAAAAAGCTGCTTCCGCTGCCAAGTAATCAGGCGGCGAGCATTGCCGGAACCTCCGGCAATCGCACATAATTCGGGGCGCTTCGGCGCCCCGTTTTCATTTGCAAGGCCAAACTCGATGAAACTCCCGCTGCTTGTCCTCAGTGTTCTGCTTGCCCTGCCGGCGTCCGCCGCCCCCACCGTCTCCGCGGAACACAAGATCCTGTTCTTCGGCCAGGACGATCGCGTCCGCACTCGCCCCGACCATCAACCCTGGCTCGCCGTCGGACAATTGCAAACCCGCTCCCGCACCATTTGCACCGGCGCGCTGGTGGCGCGCGACGTGGTGCTGACCGCCGGCCATTGCTTCGTCGACGAGAAAGGCCGTTTCGATCCGGCGGTCAGCTTCACCGTCGGCCTGTGGGGCGATGAATTCACCGCGCGCAGCAAGATTTTGGAAGTGCAGGTGGACAAGAGCTTCCTCAAAGGCCTGGACCGCCGCGCCGACGGCCTCTACATCCCGCCGCGCATCGCGCCGCGCGACTTCGCCTTCGTCCGCCTGGCCACCCCCTTGGGCGACACCCAGGGCGTGCTGCCCGTCTTCAGCGGCAACGCCAAGCAGTTGCGCGAATTGCTGAACCAGCGGAGCTGGACGCTGACCCAAGGCGGCTACCCCATCGACGATCAAAAACACCTGCTGGTGCACAACGCCTGCAAGGCGACCAAGCTGCGCCCGGACGGCCGCCTGACCCACCGCTGCGACACGCTGGAAGGCAATAGCGGCTCGCCGGTGTTCGTGATGGGGCCGGGACAGCCGGTCATCGTCGCGGTGCAAAGCTCCGCCCCCACCGCCGCGCGGCGCAAGCAAGAAGACAATATGAGCGTCAGCGCGCCGATGTTCTACGATGCGCTGCAGCAGTTCATCAGCAAGAGCGCCAAGCCATGAAAAAAGCCCCGGCGACGGGGCTTTTTACTATTCAGGGCTTGCGCCCTCACTCCGCCAGCGCCTGGCGCTGCAGCGCCACCAGCTCGCGGATGCCGGAACGGGCCAGACCCAGCATCGCCTGCAGCTCTTGATCGCCAAACGGCTCGCCCTCGGCGGTGCCCTGCACCTCAACGAAGCGGCCGTCGCCCGTCATCACCACATTCATATCGGTGTCGCAGTTGGAGTCTTCCGCGTAATCCAGATCCAGCACCGGCATGCCCTGGTACAGGCCCACCGAAATGGCCGCCACCTGGTCGCGCAGCGGGTTCTCGCTCAGCTTGCCCTCGCGCAGCAGCAGGCCGATCGCGTCGGCCAAGGCCACGTAGGCGCCGGTGATGCTGGCGGTGCGGGTGCCGCCGTCGGCCTGGATTACATCGCAATCGATCTGGATCTGGCGCTCGCCCAGCTTCTCCAGATCCACCACCGCGCGCAGTGAGCGACCGATCAGGCGCTGAATCTCCTGGGTGCGGCCGGACTGCTTGCCGGCGGAGGATTCGCGGCGCATGCGGGAGCCGGTGGAGCGCGGCAGCATGCCGTACTCGGCGGTCACCCAGCCTCGGCCCTTGCCCTTCAGGAAGCCCGGCACGCCGTCGTCCACGCTGGCGGTGCAAATCACCTTGGTGTCGCCGAACTCGATCAACACCGAACCTTCGGCGTGCTTGAGGTAGTGGCGGCTGATCCGCACCGTGCGCAGGGCATCGGCCGGGCGTTGGGAAGGTCGCATCATGTCATCGTCCAGAACGGTAAATGCCGACGATTATATCAGTCGCCACCGACGACGGCGCTTAGTCGCGCTTGCCCGCCACCCGGCTGGCCAGAATCTCCTGATGCATGGTTTCCAGATTGGAGTCCAGAATCATCCGTCCCATCTGACGCGGCGTCGCCGTTTCCGTGTCCAGCACGTCCTCGCGCTCGCCGTAGTCCTGCGTCTCGTCCAGCAGGGTGACCGCCGCCGCGGACAGATTGTCCCCGCCGGCGCCGGCGCGGCGCTCCGCCACATTCATCAGCGCCGGCAAGACCTGGCTGACATTGCGGCGGACGAAGACCTTTTCCAGCTCCGGGTCCATCACCTGCGACCACAGGCCGTCGGAACACAGCAGAATGGAGCAGCCCGCGCCCACGCTTTGTTTCTCGCCGACGTCGATGTCCGGATCGCTGGCCGCGCCCAGACAGTTGTAAATCTTGTGGCGTTCCGGATGCACCTTGGCGGCGTCCTCGCTCAACTGGCCCTGATCGATCAGGCGCTGCACCTGGGAATGATCGCGCGAACGCAGACGCAAGCCCTTCTCATCCAGCAGATAGAGGCGGGAATCGCCGACATGACACCAGTACAACTGCCCCTGCTGGATGATGGCCGCCACCACCGTGGTGCTCGGCACCTCCGGCAGCCGGTGGTCGGCGGCGTAATCGAGAATGACTTGATGCGCGGTGCTGACCGCGTTGACGAGAAAGCGGTTGGGATGCGTCAGCGTCGGCGTGGCTTGCTGGTAGAACAGCTCGCTGAGCAGGTCCACCGTGATTTGCGCCGCCACTTCGCCGCGCATATGCCCGCCCATGCCGTCGGCCACCGCCAGCATCACGGTGTCGCGCGAGTGGGCGATCACCAGCCTGTCCTGGTTGTACGCTCGCCCGCCGATGCGGCTTTCCTGATAGATGGATAGTTTCATGCCGATCCCCTCATCACGAGCGTCCGCCAGTCAGGTTTTTTATCCATCCCACCCACTTGCTGCCCGCCAGTTCTTCCGGCGGACTGTACTCCTCCGCCATCAGGCGCTTTTGCAGCCCCGGCACGGTGGCCGGCCTCTCCTCCGGAGACAGCGCCAGGCACTGATCGGTCAGTTCCAGCAGCTCGCGGGAGTACAAATGGCGGAAGGCCTTGCTCGCCGGCGTCAGCCGATCGCTTTCCTTGCGCTCCTTGGAAATCTGCGGCGTACCGCCGCCCATGCAAGCGTAAAGACAGGCGCCCAGCGCGTAGATGTCGGTCCACGGCCCTAGCGGCGCGTCTTTTTCATATTGCTCGGGCGCGGCGAAGCCCGGGGTGTACATCGAGGCGAAGTGCTTGTCGCGGCGCGACAAGGTCTGCCTGGCCGCGCCGAAATCCAGCAGCAGCGGCGCGCCGTTGCGGCGCAGATAGATATTGGCGGGCTTGATGTCCAGATGCAGCAGACGCTGCAGATGGACCTCCCGCAGCCCGGATAAGAGCGCGGCGAACCATTTGCGCAGGCGGCGCTCGTCCAGCCGTCCGCCGGCCAGTTCCAATTCCCGCACCAGCGAGCGGCCGTCGGCGTACTCCATCACCATATAGACCGTCTGGTTGGCGCGGAAGAAATTGATCACTCGCACCACGGTGGGGTGGGAAATGCCGGAGAGAATGCGCCCTTCCTCGAAAAAACACTTCAGGCCCAGATTGAAGGCCTCGCGGTCCAACTCATGCGGCACCGTCACGTGGCCGTCCTCGTCGCGCAGCGCCAGATTGCGCGGCAAGTACTCCTTGATCGCGAACTTATTGTCCTGATCGTCCAGCGCCAGATAGACAACACTGAAGCCGCCCACGGAGAGTTGGCGGACAATCGTGTACTCGCCCAGCCGGGAGCCGGCCGGCAAAGCGGTCTGCTGGTTCGATTGAGTCATGGGGTGTCAGTTGTTATAGTGTCCACAGGCCTTGGATTGAGCTTAGCAAAGCAATTCGGGCCCAGCCTTGAGAAAGTAAACAATCCGCTCATCTAAGGGGGTGTCTGATGATTTTAAGTATGACAGGCTTTGCCGCAAGCAGCAGGGAATTTCCCGGCGGTTTGCTGAGCCTAGAAATTCGCTCGGTCAACCACCGTTACCTTGATTTGCAAATGCGCTTGCCGGAAGAATTGCGCGTGATCGAGCCGCAATTGCGCGAGCTGATTTCCGCCAAGGTCAGCCGCGGCAAGCTGGAATGCCGCGTCGGCATCAACCAGGTGGACAGCGCCGTGCCGACGCTGGAATTGAACCAGGCCGTGCTGCAGCGCCTGATCGAGGTCTCGCAGCAGGTGCGCGAGCAGGCCGGCGAAAACCGCGGTCTGTCGGTCGGCGAGCTGATGCGCTGGCCCGGCGTGATGAAAACCAACGAGTTGCCGCCGGAAGTGCTGCAGCAGCTGTGCACGGAAAGCCTGGCGGTGGCGCTGAAGGACTTCAACGCCTCGCGCGGCCGCGAAGGCGAAAAACTCAAAGTGGTGCTGGAAGAACGCATCACCGGCATGGAAGCCATCGTCGTCGCCATCAAGCCCAAGCTGCCGGCCATTCTGGACGCTCATATGTCCAAACTGTCCAGCCGCCTGCAAGAGGCGCTGGGCAATGTCGACGAAGACCGGCTGAAGCAGGAATTCGCGCTGTTCGCTCAGAAAATAGACGTCGATGAAGAACTGGCCCGCCTCAGCACCCATCTCAGCGAAGTGCGCCGCATCCTGAAAGCCGGCGGTCAGTCCGGCAAGCGTCTGGACTTCCTGATGCAGGAGTTGAATCGCGAAGCCAACACGCTGGGGTCCAAGTCGGTCTCCACGGAAACCACGCAGGCCTCGGTGGAGTTGAAAGTACTGATTGAACAGATGCGCGAGCAGATCCAGAATATCGAGTAAGCGCGGCGCCGGCGGCCAGAGCCGCCGCGGCAAGCCCTCCTAGACCTTAGGGAAAGACCAAAACATGACCAAAGCAGAACTGATCGCGGCCTTGGCCGAGACATCCGGCCTGAGCAAGGCCGACGTGCTCCGGGTGTTGGGCGCTTTTGACGAAGTGCTGCAAAACGCGCTGGCCAACGGCGACGAAATCACCACCGTGGTGGGCAAATACAAAGTCAAGGAAAGCGCCGCCCGCACCGGCCGCAATCCCAAGACCGGCGAGACCATCGAGATCGCCGCCAAACGCAAAGTGGTGTTTCTGCCCAGCAAGCAGCTGAAAGACAAGGTCGCCTGAGGCGCCCTCCGGCGCTTCTGCTAAAACGGCGAGGCCCGGCCTCGCCGTTTTTTTGTCCGCCGCCTCAGTTCTGCCGCCAGATCAGCCGCGCGATCGCCGACGAATCCAGCTCGCCCTCGCCCTCGGCCACCAGCTGATCGATCAGGCCCGACACCCGTTCCGCCTCCGGCAAGCGGATGCCCTGCTCGCGCGCCGTCTCCAGCACGATGCGCATGTCCTTGGCGTGCAGCTTGGCCTTGAAGCCCGGCGCGTAGTTGTCGTCTATCATCCGCTGGCCGTGAACATCCAACACCTTGCTCTGCGCGAAACCGCCCAGCAGCGCGGCGCGCACCGGCGCGGGATCGACATTGCAGGCCTGGGCCAGCTTCATGATTTCCGCCACCGCGGCGACGCCGACGCCGACCGCGATCTGGTTGCAGGCCTTGGCCACCTGGCCGGCGCCGCTGGCGCCGATATGGGTAATGGTCTGCCCCATGGCCTGCAGGGCCGGACGCGCGCGCTCCAGGGCCTCGGCCTTGCCGCCGACCATGATGGTCAGCGTGCCGTTGACGGCGCCCACCTCTCCGCCGGACACCGGACAGTCCAGAAAGTCCACGCCGTAAGCCGCCAGTCTCTCCGCGATGCGGCGCGCGCCGTTGGGCGCGATGGTGCTCATATCCGCGCAGACCAGGCCCGCGCCGGCGCCGTGAACCGCGCCTTGCTCGCCCAGCAGCACTTGTTCCACATCCGCGGTGTCCGACACATTGGTGATCAGCAGCTCGACCTGGCCGGCCAGCTCGGCCGGGCTATCCGCCCAGCTTGCGCCCGCCTGCAACAAGGGCTCGGCCCGTTCGCGGCTGCGCGCCCACACCGTCACCTGGTGGCCCGCCTTCAGCAGGTTCAATACGCAGGGACGGCCCATGATGCCCAGACCGATATAAGCGACTTTCATTTGCGACTCCACGATGAAAACGACGAGATTCATCGAGGATAAGGGGAAGCGCGCCGCAACGCCAGCGCGCGGCGGGGAGAATCAGGGCTCGGGCAAAGGCGCAGGCTTGCGCCCGCCCAGCCAGGCCTCGAATTCATAATCCTTGCCGGAGGCGTGATGCTCCAGAAAGTAGACGAAGGCCAGGACCTCGGCCACCGCGCGGTAGAGCTCCGGCGGAATGTTCTTGTCCAGGTCCACCTGCATCAGCAAAGACACCAGCTCCGGCGAGTCGTGCACGAACACGCCGGCCTCCCGCGCACGGTCTATGATGCGCTCGGCCAGCTCGCCATAACCCTTGGCGACGACCTTGGGCGAACGGTGCCCCTCCTGGTAAGACAAAGCCACCGCGGAGCGGCGCTTGTCCTCACTCGGCGGCCGCGCCATCGTCCTTCACCACCAGGCTGGCCAAGGCCAGGCCGGCCGAGGCCAAACCCGCCTCCAGCCGGCCGGCGTTCTGGGTGATCAACTGCCCGGCCTGCTCGTCCTCGGCGGAGAACGACACCTGCACCGACTGGCCCACCAGACGAATGCGCGCGGCCATGCCGCCCAGGGCCGGCAGATTCAAGGACAGATTGGTCGACCAGGCCTGCATCTCCTGCTGGCCGTTGCCTTCGCGGTCGGCCTCGGTCTTTTCCTGCTCGATCACCATCTGCATGGGCTGGCCGGGCCAGGCCATGCCTTGAAACTGCAGTTGCTGGTTTTCCAGGCCGTTGAGCTGCCTTTGCACCAGATTGCCCAACTCCTGGGCTTGGGCCTGCGCCTGCGGCCGCGCGCTGGCCGCCGCGTGCTCGGTATTGGCCAGCGCCTGGCTCATCTTGGCCTGCGGCTCCTGCTTGATCTCGGCCAGGCTGGTGCGGCCGTCGGCGAAATCCTTCAGGTGGGATTCGTAAAACAGACCGCTCTTGGCCACGCCCTGCTGCAAATCCTCCGCCACCTTGGGCGGCGGCTGCTGCGCCGCGTTGACCAGCACCGGCTTGCCGGCGTCGCTGGTCTGGGTGGACAGCAGATGGGTCAGATAACGGGAAGCCGGGCTCAGGGCCACTTGCACCGAACTGCCCTTGGTCTGCTCCGCGCTCTCCTTGCCGCCGTCCTGCAATAAAAAGGTCAACGCCGGTTGCAGCGACGCCACCTTCAGCTGCAGCGTATCGCCGCTTACCGTCGCCCCTTGGGGTAGGTTAAGCGTGAACAGCGAATTTTTGATCAATACCGCCAGCTGATTATTGTCGAGGCGATCCGCCACGCGCGCCGTCACCTGCTCGCCCAGCAGCAGCGTCGGCAAGCGGCTGGGAAGGGTCGCGGTTTCCAGCAGCAGCTTGGCGCCCTCGCCCAATAGCTGTGAGGGGTTGATCTGCTGCGCCGGCAAGACGCCGGTATTGATCGACGGAATCATGAGGTGGGACTATTTCGGTACAGGGAAACGATCAACTCGGCCTCGCTGCGGGAGATGCCGCAGCGGGAGGCCACTTCGGAAGCCGTCAAGCCCTGGCGTATCATCTCGATCGCCTGATTATAAGGGCTGAGTCCGACATCCCCGTGCGCCTGCTGCTCCACCCGGGACAACAGGCGCGACATATCCCGCTGCATAGCGCTGATCTGCTGTTGCTGCTGGTCGAGATACATGGTGGTCAAGCTGTCGCGTTTGGTTTCCAGACGCAGCACACGCCAGTAGACATACGCCACCGCCATGGCCAGCATCAGCCAGAGCACGACCATCAGGTATGGGAAAAAGGTGCCGGACATCTTGGTTCCCCATGGAAGAGTTTCCGCCGTGACTTAATTTTATGGCGAAACCTCCAACAACCCAAGGCCAACCCGCCATCAAATCGACTCCGCCGTCCTGGCCGGGCCGTCGCGGCGACTTACGGTCAACGATAGTGTTTCAGCACCCGGGAACTCTGATTGATCAGCACCAGCTCCGAGCGCAACGCTTCCGACCACTGGACCAGATCGGCCTGGATTTCCTCGCGTCGCCGCACCAGCTCGCGCAGTCTGTCGCGCTGAGCCTCCTCCAGGCCGGACAACGTTTCCTGGGTCAGCGAAGCCAACAGCCGCGACATCAGCTTTTCCTGCTGCGCCTGCAAGGCGTTGAAACGCTCGTAGTCCTTGGCGGACACCGCGGCGGACACCTGAGGCGTCAAGGCCTCCAGTTCCGCCACCAGTTGTTCCAGGGGTATCGCACGCGTCGTCGCCGTCATGCGCCCGCCGCCGCGCTGGCCGCGGGCTGACTGCGGTCGACTTGCTGCCAGGCGGGAAGAATCGTTTCCAGCAACCCCCTCACCTCAGCCAAAATCTCCAAATCGTTCTTTAGGCTGGCCCGTCCCAGACGCGTCTTCATATAGAGGTACAACTCGTTCAGGTTGACAGCCGCCTCGCTGCCGGCCTCCACGTCCAGCGCGATGCGCAGACCTTCGATGATGTCCATCGCCTTCGAGATCATGCGCGCTTTTTCATCAAAGCGCTGAGCCTCGATCGCAATACTGGCGGTCATGATCGCCTTGATCGCGCCTTCGTACAGCATGACCACGATCCCGATGGGACTGGCGCCATACACCGCAGCCTTCAAGGCGTCGTTCTCATAGGCCTTGTTGAACTGCTTCAACATTCTGGAATTCAGCATATTGTAACCACCCGCTGTGCTGGATCGACGCGCTGTTTTTCATCCGGCGCCGAATCTCAGCTAAAAATCATGACTGGACGACTCAAAGCTTATACTTGGGACATCAAACCGCTCAAATTATTGGTGCTGGCCGCCATCTTGCTCAGCGTCGAGTTCAGCGCGGTATATTGCTGAATGTATTGCTTCTGCCGTGCCGTCAAACGGGCAGTAAGCGCATCCTGCGATGCCTTCTCCGTGCTGATGCGCGAATTGATCGAAGTCTTGCTGCTTTCCACCACGCCAGTCGGTCCCAACAGACCGTTGATCTCCTTGTTCAGCAGCTGAGCTATCCCATTATTGCTGCTGTTGCCAAACAGATTCTTGACCGCGGTCGGATCTTTCTTCAGAGCGTCGTTGAATTTGGTCGAGTCCAGCTTAATGGTGCCGTCCTTCTGGATGGCAATGCCAATCTGGGACAGATAAGCGTAGGAATTGACCGGGTCGACGCCGGGAATGGATTTGGTCAGTACACTCTGCAGCTGCTGCTGAATTGACAAGACGGAGGCATTGCCCTTCATGCTGCCGGTACGGGCGTCTTTGATGCTGCTCAGTACTTGGTTGTAGGCGTCGACGAAGCTCTGCAAATTCTTGCTGATGCCGGCCGCATCCTGATTCATGGTCACCGTGGTGTTGGCGTTTTCCTTGTACAGGTCCAGATCCACCCCGGGAATCGCGCCGCTGACCTTGTTGCTGCCGGAAGTCACTTTGACTCCGTTAACGGTCAGCTCCGCATTGGCCGCAAGCTTGGACTCGCTGGCCGCGTCCGTGCTCTGCGACAAGCCGCCCATGACGTTGCCGTCCACCCTGCCGGTGTCCGTGCTGCCGGTACCGGTGATCGCGAAGGCGTTGTCGGTGCCGGAAGCGGTCGAGGCCAGAACCAGCTTGTAATTACCACCGTTCTTGACCACGGAGGCGTTGACGCCCATGCCCTCGGCGTTGATCTTGTCAGAGATGGACTGCAGGCTGACCTTGTCGCCCGGCTTGTCGCGCAGCTTGACCGTCTGTTCCTTGCCATTAACCGTGAACTTCAATTCGTCAGGCGCGCTGGGAATGTCCGCCTGGGCGTCGGTGATCTTGTTGCTGCCGATCTGATCGAACACCAGCTGTCGCGAAGTGGCCAACTTGGACACATTGACGACATAGGTGCCGCTGACCCCGCCGGAGGTGGTACTGACCCCGGCGACGGAGGTATCGCTGGAAGATACCTTGAACGCTTGCAAGAACGATCCCGACGACAAGCTGGTGATCGCGCTTTGCAGCGCGGACAGCGCGGAACCGATCTTGCCAAGATCGCTCAACTGGGTGTTGTAGCCGTCCAGTTTCTTCTGACTGGCGAGCAATGGCCGGGAATCGATCGCCATCAACTGGCTTACGATGGTTTGAACGTCGATCGTGCCGACTGATGTGGTTATCCCTGCCATGTTCATCACCCTTTAATGTGTATTTGTTGAGCCGCTCCCGGGACTCAAGCCTTGTCCTTCAGCAGCATGCCCTTGAAGTCGCCAATCGCCTTGGCGATCCGGATCGCGTCCTCGGAAGGTATCTGCCGGATGACCTTCTGAGTTTCCTTGTCCACGACTTTCACCACCTGCAGGTCGGTGTCCTTGTCCACCGAGAACTCCAGCTGGTTATTGTACAGCGAGGCCACGCTGTTCAGTTGCTTCAGCGAAGACTGCAACTGCTCGGTAACCGATGGTTTTTCCTTGGCCGCGGTATTCTGCGCCTGCTGCTGCTGCGCCTGTCCGGCGGCAGCCACTGCCTGGGCATTGTCCGGTAAAGCGGAAGCGGCCTTATCGGCTCCCTGCCCGCTTTGCGCCAGCTCCACCGTTTGCTGCCGCGGCGCGGATGCGCCTGCGTTGGCAATCGGCAGCGATTGTAAAGAAGGTATTTGCATGACAACTCTCCTGACGCGCGCAGCTCCGGTTGCCCAACCAACCGGAGCCGCCGCTGGCTCATACCATCATTCTAGACTTATTGCAGCAGGGTCAGTGCCGACTGCGGCAGCGAGTTGGCGTTCTTCAGAATCGAAGTACCGGCCTGTTGCAGAATCTGGTTTTTGGTCAGGTTAGCAGTTTCCGCTGCGAAGTCCACATCCACGATGCGGCTGTTGGCTGCGGTCAGGTTTTCCACGTAGTTCTGCAGGTTGGCCACCACCGCATCGAAACGGTTCTGTACCGCACCGAAAGTGGACCGGATATTCGAGATCGAGGCGATGTCCGCATCCAGCGACGACAGCGCGCCCGATGCCGCGCCCTGAGTGGTCACGCTCACGGTACCGGTGTTGGTCAAGCTCGAGTTGTAGCTGTTCAAAACACTGGCGGACGTCAGGTCGGTCGACGAAATGGAAACCTGGTTATTGGTTGCGCCGGACGAGCCCACCTGGAAAGTCAGTACCGAACCGCCGGACAACAGGCTGGTGCCGTTGAACTGGGTGGTTTGAACGATACGCGAAATTTCCTGGGTCAGTTGGTCCACTTCACTTTGCAGCTGCGAACGGTTGGTATTGCTGACCGAACCGTTGGACGCTTGCACCGCGATTTCACGGATACGCTGCAGGTTGTTGGCGATCTGGCCCAAGGCGCCTTCCGCCGTCTGACCGACGGAGATGCCATCGTTGGCGTTCTTGATCGACTGATTGTTACCACGGATGGCGGCAGTAAGGGTCTGGGAAATCGCCAGACCGGCGGCATCATCCTTGGCGCTGTTGACTCGCAGACCGGAAGACAGACGCTGCAGAGAGACTTGCAACGCGTTGTTCGAGTTGCCGAGGTTACGCTGCGCATTCAGCGAAGCAATGTTGGTGTTGACGGTAATAGCCATGTTAGTTCTCCTGATCTACACAGTTGGGCAAAGCGACTTGCTTACTCACCATATCGTCAGAGGCACAATAAACTTTATAGCTGCAATGTGAATTTTACCGTAAAACCACTCTCTACCGTTTTCCGTATCAGGCCCGAAACCCAACGAAGCAGGGCGTCCTGGCCAAACAGACGCCCTGCTCTTGCACCCTCAACTTACTGCAGCAGAGTCAGCGCCGATTGCGGCAGCGAGTTGGCGTTCTTCAGAATCGAAGTGCCGGCCTGTTGCAGAATCTGGTTCTTAGTCAGGTTGGCGGTTTCCGCGGCAAAGTCTACGTCGATGATACGGCTGTTGGCCGCAGTCAGGTTCTCAGTATAGTTCTGCAGGTTGGAAACCACCGCATCAAAGCGGTTCTGCACCGCGCCGAAAGTCGAGCGGATGTTCGAGATCTGGGCAATATCCGCATCCAGCGAAGACAAGGCGGCGGAGGCGCCCCCTTGGGTGGTCACACTAATCGTGCCAGTATTGCTCAAACTGGAGCTATAAGTGTTCAGCGTGCCGGCCGAGGTCAAGTCGGTGGACGAAATCGACACTTGGTTGGTGGCTGCGCCGGACGATCCCACCTGGAAAGTCAGTACCGAACCGCCGGACAACAGGCTGGTGCCGTTGAACTGGGTGGTCTGCACAATACGCGAGATTTCCTGGGTCAGCTGATCCACTTCGCTTTGCAGCTGCGAACGGTTGGTATTGCTGACCGAACCGTTGGATGCTTGTACCGCGATTTCACGGATACGCTGCATATTGTTGGCAAGCTGGCCCAAGGCGCCTTCAGCGGTCTGGCCAACAGAGATACCATCGTTGGCATTCTTGATCGCCTGGTTATTGCCTCGAATCGCCGAAGTCAGTGTTTGCGAAATTGCCAGACCAGCCGCATCGTCCTTAGCGCTGTTGACGCGCAGACCGGAAGACAGACGCTGCAAGGACACTTGCAGGGAGTTGTTGGAACTGCCGAGGTTGCGCTGCGCGTTCAGCGACGCAATATTGGTGTTTACGGTAATAGCCATGTGATTCCCCTAGAGATCAAGACTGCGTCAAGCGGAACGCCGTGATTTGCGCAGCATGCTTACTAGATCGTCTAAAGGTTAATAAACTTGACCAAAATGGTATTTTTACCAAACAACCCCCCAAACGGATGCCTCCTTCCCTCGCCCGATGGCGAACACCCAAACTGCGCGGCAAAGTGAAAAACAAACTGCCCCGCGGCTTGCGCCGCAGGGCGATTCTCTACCAGACGCTTGACTCAACGCTCAACCATGCAGCACATGGAACCAGTCTTCATGGTGATCCTCCAGCCAGTAGTGCCTCTCAACCCAGTCACGTAGCTGCTCGCCCTCCCGCTCACTGGCGTCTCGGTCATACACCTTACTTCTTATCGCCTCAATCCAGGCCTCCGCTACATTGGGTACTCGGCACACTGGTGCCGCATTGGTCTGATAAGGATAAATATCGGTGCAGACTACCGGCCACCCCAAAGCGCCATACTCCAGCAAGCGGAGATTGCTCTTGGCCTCGTTGAAAGCGTTAAGCTCCAACGGCGCCACCGCCAAATCCAGATTCAGCTTGGCAATCGCCTCAGGATATTGATCAAATGGCACGGAATGATGCACCTCAGCTACATAAGGACGGAACTGCGGCAGACACATACCCATGAAGACCCAGTCCACCTCCGCTGCAGTTTGCTTGATGACCTCAAACAACAGTTCCAAATCTCCCCGATGTTGAGAGGCACCAACCCAACCAACTCGAGGCTTCGCACCAACCCGTCTTTGTGGCCTCAGTTGCCCCCAAACACTTTTCCGCAGCCTGTTGGGCACTACGACGATTTCGTCCACCATTCCTTGAGTGAATGCGGCCAACGGTTCTGTCGACACAACAAGAGCATCACTCAACTTCAGCACTCTACGAAGCCTCTGCTTCGCATCTGGATACAGGCGTTTCCAGTGGTCGTATAGATTACTCTTCACCGGCGTGCCGCCCACCAAGTCGTCAATCCCGAACACCACTCGCATTTGCGGAATGAACTCGCGATAAGCTGTCAGCGCGTCATAGATTCCGTCATTGATGCCGGTATGCAAGAGCAGGGTGTCCGGCGCATGCCGCGCCATTTCAACAACCGACAACGCGCCCTGAGTCGGCTGGTGAATCTCCCCGTCAAGCCGTCCCTGCTCTTGCAGAATGGACAGCGGCTGGCTCAGCCGATACTCGCCGCTCCCCCCCGGAACCGGCATCCCCAGAACACGTTTACGTCCCGGCAACTCAGGATCCCAGGCAACGCAACGCTGCCACTCCACTTCCATCTTTCTTCCACGCAGAGACAAGTGGCGGTTAAAAAATGGATCACGTCGCATCAACGGCAGCCATTGCCTCAGCATCGCATCCATTTCATCGCGCTCCCTCACCGCCGCCTGCAACGCGACGCGAGGGTCTGACGTGGTTCGTCCAATACTTTTGGCATGATGGTGGTACAACACCACAAAAGGGTTGTACACATTACGATAGCCCGCAGCTTGAACCTTCAGGCAAAAGTCTACATCGTTGAAGCAGACTTTAAATTTGTCTTCGTCCAAACCGCTGACTTGCAGGTAAATTTCTTTACTCACCAAAAGGCAAGCACCCGTCACAGCGGAATAGTTCTGCCCGGTCAGAATCCGATTCTGATATCCGGACTCGGAGATATCCATCGGCTCAAATACATGATCGGCGACAGACCTCATTCCGCCCGGCAAGCCAAGAATAATGCCCGCATGCTGAATTTGCCCCACCTCGGGGTACAATAAGCGGGCGCCGACAGCCCCTACCCCAGATTGCTGCCCCACCGCCAGCAAACGCTCAAGCCAGGACTCCAAAATGACTTCCGTATCGTTGTTCAACAACAAAACGAACTCGCCGGCCGCTACACTAACGCCTAAATTGCACTGCGCGGAGAAATTAAAAGGAGCATCGTATTCGACAACCTTGATCCGCCCAGGGAATCTCCCAGCCATATCCTCATAAAACTCGCGGGTCTCAGGCTGCTCCGAACGGTTGTCAACAATAATGACTTCAAACGACTGATACCTGGTTTTCTCGAACAGGCTTTCGAGGCATGGTTCTAAAAACTCCAATTTATCCCGGGTAGGGATAATGATGGAAACCAAGGGACTCCCCTGCACTTTGATATCAAAATGATGGGTGCCCGGCACATAACCGTCGCCCACATCGGCGGCTAGCCCCAGTCTGATGGCATGGTTCTCCAGAGCCACCTTCCGCGCCGCCGTCGCCAAAGGGCCAATATCACTTTTGTCATATGGAAGGGAAAGCAGCACATCATCCACATGCCCTATCGCATCCCTTCCCTTCAACTCGAACAAGCGCAACAGGCATTCATAAACATAAGCCCCCGGGTACGGCTGCAAGCCATTCAATGCCACTAGGGCTCTAGTCGAAATCGCAACTCCCGCCCCGATATAGTCCATGGAGCGCAAATACTCCGGGGAGAAATCCGGTTTGAACGAGGGCAAAAAATATTCCCCCATAGGGGAAACGACATCGCTATCGCAATAAATAGCCATCCATTCAGGGTGAGCATGGGCCGCCTCGGCCAATCTAACCAGCGCGCGAGACTCCAAGCGGAAGCCCGCCGGCAACAGCATGGCCCAATCCGCATAGCAGTCTGCAACGATATCGTTAAAAACTTGGGTCAAGCGCTCAGGATCGTCCAGCGTAGGCAGCCTCACCCACCCCAGCTGCGGGCTGTTCTGAAACACGGGATCCGGCATCTCCCAATCCGCCAAGACCAGTAAACGCCAATTCGGATACAGCTGCTTCTCCATTGCCGCCAACGACTCTACCAAGCGTCGTTTTTCGGCGGCGGGTACCACGGTTACCAGATTGAACGTCGGCCGTACCGACCATGCTTTCACCATTCTCTCGGCAAACTGTTCTGCGTGAACTTCCCGCAATTGGTGATTGTTCTTCCAAATCTTGTAACGCTGCTCCTCAATCGCGTCTTCCGGGCATGACGATTGCAAGATGGGCCTGCCGATTTTGCTGGGACTGCGGATTTGGACAGCCTTCGGCAAAACGCTATTCCAGACCGCGATATGCTGGCTTATCGTCCCTTCCAACGTGCGTTGCTGCAAGATGTAATTGCGTGCCCTGGAAGCCAGCGACTTTCTTGCCGCGTGGTCTTCAACCAAGGACACGATGGCATTGAACCAAGCGTCCTCATTGTTTTCAACAGCCAGCGCCAGCCCCTTTTCCTTGGGCTCGGCATAAGGAGGGAGGTCCGACACGATACTGGCGGCCCCCACTACCGCGTAATCAATCCACTTGATATCCGACTTACACAGATTGAACCCGTCTTCCTCCAATGGAGCCAGTCCAATATCTATTTTCAAATCAGCAAGATAAGAAAAATAGTCGTGATACATCACACCTTTGGGACCTTGCTTCACCCCTTTCAAGCCAATCATGGTCTTGGGAACATTTCCCCAAAACACGAACTTTACCGCGTCCGCATACTCATGATAAACCCGTAACAGAGCACCAGAAATCAAGTCCAAATCTCGACCATGAGTGCTGGTACCGGCAAACCCAATAACAACCTGATCATCCCGCTCTCTTGGCTCTACAAAACGAAACTGGCTCAAGGAGTTTGGAATTACTACGACATTCTGATTATAAGCAACAAATTTTTTAGCCAACTCTGGCGTACTGACAGTCACAACAGAACAATATGGCAATATCCACTTTATATGCTCAGTGGATTTAAAGAAATCATCATACATCGGGTTACTGCTTGGCAAACCCAGCAACCAATCATCAATATCAAAGACAATGGGCTTCTTGGATTCGATAATAATCTTCATCAAATCCATATAGCACTTATCTATAAACCATCGCTGTACAATAAATGCGTCCATGGACTCAACAAAATGGGCATCTGAATCGAACCCATAATCGCCCACCAGGCGATGAGCCTCTAGGTTTTTATAAAAATAAGTATCAACCACGCCTGCGAGCAAAGACAGAGGATCACCCAATCTAAGCTTGAAACAAGCATGATCAAAGTGGTCTCTAGACAAGATGCCGATACGGGGATTTCTTTTTTCCATGAGATGAGGTCCGCCTGCAGAGAAGACGCCAAGCCGAACATAGTCAAACCATCATTGCAACGGTTTTGATCACCGCCATTATCCTTGGCATGACTACTTCGGCACAGTCCGATACAACCACACACAAAAGCTTGCCGACACCGCTGCATCATTCAGGGTGGCGCAAGCACACCGTTAACAAACAAGAAGCGACCCCTCTGAGGCCGCTTCTCGCTCAACAAGCAGTCGATCCTATGCCTTTTCCAGCAGAAGATAAAACTGTAACGAGCACATTTCCAACATTTCCTCATGGGTGACATTTTTAATCACCATGCGCTCAGTTTCGATATTGCACGGCAATGAGCCTTGGGCTCGATTGAAAATATCCTGCAGCCGGCCATCAAGCGCATTCATCTTATTTACGACTTTGTAGCCGGTTTCCTGACAAAATTTAAGCAGCTCTCGAAGGGTAAAGAAGCGAATATGCGTGATATCCAACAATCCTTCTTTGGCATAAGTCCAATTTCCTTTGGCCAAATCATCCATCAATGCGAGGTTACGCACATTCGGCACGCTGAGCAGCACTTGCCCTTGCGAAGATAGATAACGGTGGATTTTCACCATCACATCCCATGGGTTGTACATATGCTCAAGCACATCAGCCAGCACCACGGCATCCAGGCTGCCCAACGCCATGCCTTCCGCCTCTAGGTCGAAGTCCTCAAATTTTCCCAACAGAACTTTATCCAGTTGACGGCTGGCCATCTCCGCAGCGGCATGGTTCATTTCAATCCCCCATACCTGGCAAGATGGAAAACGCTGCTTAATCAAAGCGCCATTACCGCCCCCCGCGCACCCAATGTCCAGCGCCAGGTGAGGCTGGTTGCTGAACAAGCTGATTAAATCCTTGCGCCCCGTTGTATGGTAGCCAGCGGTCAAATCCGTATGTTCGTTATCCAGGTATTGCTGCCACACCAGCCGTTGCGGGCGCACCCGCAAGCCTTGCGCCATATCTGCCATCAACTGGGCCACTCGCGATGCCGCCAAACCATCCGCTCCGCCATGATGGTAATAAACCAGTCGCTGACGAGCCTGATGCAACTGGGCATTGCGCTCTTCCTTATCCTCCAACAGCTGCAGAATGCATGCAGCCAACTCGTGGGCCTCCACTTCCTTGATCCCGGTCTCAGCCTCAAAGCAAGGCCCCATCAGCATACCCGAGCTATTCATCAAGTTGACGACGGGGGTATCCGCCATCATGCCCTCCACCAAATAATTGGAATCAACCGCTACCAATACATCCGCGGCAGCGGCAAAGGCGGGAGTATCCTCCATCACGTAATAATACTGACGGCCATCGGACCCCAAGGCCGCCAATAATTCGGAGCAACAATGCTCGCCTATCGCCTGGTTGGCTGGCCTATCCTTGATCACCGCGTTGATCTTGCAACCATGCTGCGACAAAGCTTCGCAAGCGCTCAAAAACGCCAGCATCGTGTCCGCATAAGCATGCTCATTGCAATGCGCGCTAAGATTGGCTGCCCAAGTTGTACCGAAAACCACGATCGGCAAATTGGGATCCATCTCATACTTTTCGATTAAAGCTTGACGATACGCCGCCTTTTGGACTCTAAGTTGCGCATAGCAGTCCCATGCGGGGTTGCCCGTTAACTCCAGACGTTCCGGCTCAATGCCCAAATCCAAGAAGCCTTCCTTGCCGCGCTCCCCGTAAACAGCCATCTTATCCGCAATCAATTCGGCATGAACGGTGTAAGGATCGGCCAAGGCAATGCCATGGGAAAGATGCAAGCTTGGAACACCATTCGCCCTCGCCCAGGCCGTGGCGACTTTTCCCAAACGCGTGACGTCTTCGCTAGTGACGAACAGCGACACGTCGAACTCCTCAGCCGCCGCAGCCAAACCATCCAGCAATTGCACCGACATTGGCAATTCAAAGCTCAAACGCTCTTTGATCACCTCAACCAATGACGCGGTATTTTCCTCGTCGGCGAACTCTTCACCCCAGTTAAGGACGGCCAAATGCTCGTTCAACGCCGCTAGGGACGGACTGGCTTCTCCAACAGCGTTATATCCGTCAGGCAACAGACTTTCCAAGCCCACTACCGCGCAGCCGCACTCCGCCGCAAGGTTTAACAGCGCCGGCGTCATGCCCGCTGATGTCGTCACAATGACCATGGGATCAAACATCGCCAGGAACTGGCGCAAGGCGCCCAGCTGGTTATCCCACAGCAGGCTTATAATTGCTTTTGGTTTCATCCTTGGTTCCCGCCAAAAATGCCATAGTGTTTTGCCAATAAGGTATCCACCAAGTGGTAATCCGCGCCTAAGGTAAGATCAACGCCATGCCTGAACTTCTCCCGACTGCCGGCGGACCACCCCTTGACCAGACCCATCACCCGCTGATCCAGGCCTTCCGCCGCCAGCCAGGCGGAAAATTGTTGGACACGCTCTTCGGAAAGCAGCCCGGCAAAGTCATAAGCAGGGCTCCGTTGCACCAAGGTTTTCAACAGGCAGTAGAAGAAATGCCGCGCGCGCAAGGGCTGCAGCAGACGGTCCAACTCCTGGGAAAGGTCCTCGCTGGGCAATAGCATCCACGGCATCAACGCCCGAAACGACTGTTGCCCCAACGCGGCGTCTTTTTGCCTCTGTTCTTCGGCCCAGGCCTTATTGCCAGCCTCGTCCGCACGGTTCTCCAAGACCACAAACATTCGCCCTGCGACCTTCGGCGTCAACCGCGCCACCAAGAGTTCCTCAAGGAACAAGCCCAACTCCAACAGATGCGGGTCTCGAGCAAACCATGACAACACCCGTGTCCATCGCTTGGTCTTTTCCAGCGGCTCGTACAGGAAGGCATTGATATTCCCCCCACCGAGAAACGCGCCATGCGGAACCGCATCCATGATGGCGAAGCCCTCTTGATCGGCAAACGCCACCAGCTCATCGACTCGGATCCTGGACATGTAGCGACCAAAATTAGAGGGGTCTTCCGCCTCACGCATAACAGCTGGCCACTGATTGGTATCCGCGCCGTAGGCCGCCTCGAAATGGTCTCGCGAGTGAATATCGAACACGATGCGCCCTCCCGGCCTCACAACTCGCTTCCACTCCAGCAAAGCTTCCCGCCAGTTGGGAAAATGCACCATCACGTTCAAGGCGATCGCACTATCAAAGCTCTTTTCATCAAACGGCAACTTAGTGATGTCACCCAGTTGCAATGTAATGGGCATATTGCCGGCCAAGCGACGCGTTTCGTTCAACATGGCTTGGGAGCTATCAATACCTGTTACGTGAAAACCTTGCTCTATCAAAGGCAAACTGGCCCGTCCGGTACCGATACCGATATCGAGTATCTCCTTGCCCCGGACATGCCGCTTAATGGTGCCTACCTCCAAAGCATTCTTCAGATAGTTAGTGCTGGTGTTTTCCACCATCCTCCCGGAGTACCAGCTAACCATGCCGGCATCCTGCCACGCCTGGGTTTTCCAGTTGATCAGACTGTCGTCTTCGTAACTCGCAACCGTAGTCGCGGCTTGTTTACTCATTTCAACGCTTCCCATGTGAGCGGCATGCCCCGTTTCAGGGCTTTCGTGGCTGGCATACCAATGACGATGTCAAAAAATTTCGGAGCTAAGCCAAACCCCGGCCGAATAACTCTGATGTTCTCCGCGCTGAAGAGCTCACCCTCCTCAATATCCTGAGCAACATAGAGGGATCGGCGAAAAATCTGTGATTTGCTTTCAATCGGGCTACTACCGTACCTGATATCTCCCAACGCCAGCCAAGCGCGCTCACTTTCAATCACCAACTGAGCCAACTCCTCAGGTTCTAGGGAAAAAGCAGAGTCCACCCCGCCATCTGCCCGTCGCAAAGTGAAGTGCTTTTCAATCACGGAGGCGCCGAGAGCGACCGCGGCAATTCCAGCGCCAATCCCCATGGTGTGGTCGGACAAACCGACCTCGCAACCGAACAAATCGCGTAAATGCGGGATGGTACGCAGATCACTGTGCATAGGGGGAGCAGGGTATGAACTGGTACACTTCAGTAAGACTAATTGCTGGCAACCTGCCGCTCTTGCTTCCCTCACAGTTTCATCGAGTTCGGCCACTGAGGCCATTCCGGTCGAAATAATCATAGGTTTACCGGTTGCCGCCACTTTACGAATCAAGGGCAAATCCGTATTTTCAAAACTCGCAATCTTATAAGCGGGAACCTCGAGAGTTTCCAGAAAGTCTACCGCCGTTTCGTCAAAAGGCGTCGAAAATACCAGCATACCCAGTGACTTGGCATAGTTAAAAATAGGCTGGTGCCACTCCCATGGCGTATAGGCTTGCTGATACAGTTTATAAAGCGAGGAGCCACTCCACAAACTGTCCGGATCGGAAATATGAAACTCACCCTCATCTAGGTCGAGCGTCATGGTGTCCGGTGTATACGTTTGTAATTTCAATGCATGAGCACCACTGCTGGCGGCGGCGGCAACAATGGCCATAGCCCGATCTAACGACTGGTTATGATTACCAGACATCTCAGCAATAATGAAAGGCGGAGCCTCTCTGGAAATCAGCCTACCACCGATATGAACGCCTTTTCCCATTAGACATCGTCCTTTTCAATTGTCAGCTTATAGCGGTGCCCTGCCCATTCAAAAAAAGCCGGATAGCGCTGATTATCAACCACTCGCAATAAATTAAACTGCTCCTGCAGAGACTGCCCAGGGTCCAGGCGGCTATCCTCAGGTCCCCGTCTCGGATACAGACTGGGCTCGCCTCGCTGCTCTTGAGGTTCCGCACCGTCACAATGGTGTACCGCCCAATCCATCAAGCGCAACTCGCAGTCAAATAATTTGGCATTGATTTCCGTGCTAAGCTCATGCCCCTCTAGATCAAACGCACGTTGCTGCCAAATGGCTCCAGTATCTATGCCATCCTCGGCGTTCAATAAGCTAACAAGAATACGCTGTCGACCTTCAAGCACCTGCCAAATATGGGGAGACATCCCCCTTCCTTTGGGTAAATCACTGGCATGCAGCACCAAGGTGTAACGGTAGCGCTCGCGACATGACTTGGAAATCAATTGCTGGCAAGATACTAAAAAGAGAAAGTCCCCCCCGCCAGCCTGATTGCAATCAGTCAGCAGGCTTACGAAACATTGTTGATGCTCAATTTTCCATTGCCTCAACCATGGCCAAACCGGGTGTTCTGGGTCTGTGCACAAGATATCGACTTTGCTCATACCATTTCTTCCATTGCCAAGGCTACGCGGCCTGCGCCGCGGCCATCCACCAGTTCTTGTCCAAGCATGGACATGGTTCGTCGCAAGATGACATTATTGCAACAAGCATCCAGAGCTTGAGCCAAGCCATCAACCGTTACTGATGTAGATGGTCCCAAATACTCTATAGCCCCAGCCTTTGCTAGCGTCTCGCCTATTAGCAGTTGATTCTCCGCCACGGCAAACCCTACCGTCGGCAAACCCAGTGCGCAGCGCTCCCAAGCGCTACTTCCAGTCGCGCCAATCGCCACATCCGCCCAGCACATCCACTTGGCCATATCGTTTGTATGACGATAAACGCGCCACTGCGGTGACGCCATGTATGCGATATCCTCGAATTTCGGATTTGCGGCCCCCGCAATCACGGTCACCTCCGTAAACGCCAAACGCTGCAACGCTAACATGCTCTTGACAGTTTCTCCTGTTGGATCAGAACCGCCAAAATTCAGCAGAACCCTGCTTGCTCTTGATGGATGTTCTCTAACGCAAGTAGTAGAAAACTCATCACGCAACATGGCAAAACGGGGACCAAGCAATAAGACCGTCTCTTCAGGCACCAATGATTGATAGGCGGCTGTGTCCGCAAACAGGTTCTGGTTCAACAATAGATCTGCGTCATGGCAACGATTTGTAAGATCGTCTATCGCCAAGACACGTTTAGCAAAACACCTCGCATCAGCCTCCCACTCCTTCCCCAAACCATAGTGATCTACCACCACCCAATCAAAAACGGTGCTCTGCGGCAATACTGAGCGCAATGCGCGTAGATCAGCGGCCTCTCCCTCTGGTAGTTGTTCCGGCAACCAAAAAATAGACATGTCGGAATCCGTCAGCAACTCTCTGGCGGCTCCGGGCAGGTCCTTGCACACAAAGCAGACCTCAGCCCCATTCCGTCTCAACAAATCAGCCAGAGTCAGACAACGCATAACATGACCGCTGCCTATCTCAACTGAAGCATCGGCCCGGAACAGCACCTTCACGTCGGCTCCCCTTCCGCTTGTAATACCGCATACATCCACTCAGCCCGCCGCCAATCCTCTTCAGTATCAATATCTTGAACAAGATGACGTGGAAGACGGACTGCCAACGAACGCTCCGAAAAAAATGGCTCACACTCCAGCCAAGCCTGACGCCGTCCCCAATAAAATTGCCCAGCATCTTGAAAAGACTCTTCAAGATCTTGCGATCGAGTATCCCGATATTGTGGATACATCGGTACCAAGTTGCCCTCGGATGAAATTTTTAACGCTCTCTGCACAGGAAACCCGAATGAGGTCACCGACACGGCATAGTGCTTGCCTGCATCCATTTCAAGCAAATTCAAGCCACTACGCAAGTAAGATGCTTGCATCAAAGGAGCCGTCGCGTACAAGCAGCAGGCATAATCAAAAACCTCACCCTGTTCTTGCAAAAATGCCACTGCATGACGGATCACAGCCACAGTCGTCGTATAGTCATCCGAGAGTTCCTGCGGACGCACAAACGGCACGTCTGCACCATACTGCCTCGCCACTTGAGCAATTTGATCATCATCAGTGCTTACAATAATGCGGGAAAACAGACCACACGCCTGCGCTGTGCGAATCGAATACGCAATCAAAGGCAAGCCGTGAAATTGCTTGATATTCTTGCCTGGGATCCGCTTGCTTCCTCCACGAGCCGGGATGACAGCTACGCTGCGGCTCATTGAATTGCCTTCTTCAAACTGGCAACAACGTCGTTCTGCTGGCGCTCTGTTAAACCAGGAAACAAGGGCAGGGTCAGTGCCTCGCGATAATGTCTTTCCGCCATAGGAAAATCTCCGGACTGGAAACCAAGACGACGGTAGTAGGGCTGTATATGTACCGGTATGTAATGAACATTGACCCCGATGCCATCAGCCCGCATACGCTCAAACACCTGGGCTCGACTGCTAGCAACATGCTCTAAGCTCAGTCTCACTACAAACAGATGCCAGGCAGATTCATCGATAGGCTCTAGACAAGGCAAACTCAAGGGCTGCTGTGCCAACAGCTCCGCATAGCGTCGGACCAGCATGCGGCGCTCTATCAAAAAACCGTCCAATTTACTCAGCTGAGATAGTCCAATCGCCGCCTGTATATCCGTCATTCGGTAGTTGAACCCCAGTCCAGTCATTTGATAGTACCAAGCGCCGTCTGAATTGCCCTCCATGCGGCACTCATCACGGGTAATTCCATGACTACGCAATTCGCCCAGACGCTCATATAAAGCGGAATCATTGCACAATACCGCACCGCCTTCCCCCGTCGTAATCACTTTGACCGGGTGGAAGCTGAAAACCGTCATATCAGCATGACTCCCGCAACCAACAGGTTGACCAGCAAACTCGGCACCAATCGCATGGGAAGCATCTTCGATCACAACAAAACCATAGCGCCGCGATAGGGACTTAAGGGCAGCCATATCACAGCTGCGACCGGCAAACGCCACTGGCACGACTACCTTGGGTAAGCGCCCTAACTGCTCGCTCTGTTGCAGTTTGCTTGCCAGCTTGCCCATATCCATATTTCCACTGGCAATATCGATATCGACAAAATCAACCTCTGCCCCACAATAGCGCCCGCAATTAGCCGAAGCGACAAAGGTGTTAGGACTCGTCCACAGCCAGTCTCCCGGCCCCAAACCTGCCGCAACACAAGCAATATGCAAAGCAGCGGTCGCACTACTAACCGCCACGGCATGCGTAGCCTGACAACGCAGAGCCAGAGCCTGCTCAAAAGCCGGCACCACAGGCCCCTGTGTCAGCCAATCCGAACGCAATACCTCCACAACGGCCTCAATGTCGTCCTCATCGAGTTGTTGCCGACCATATGGAATCATGCTCATGGCGTTGCCTGATCCAAAATTTCTAGCTCGGGAATGCTCAGAAACCAGGGATTACTCTCGGAAGAATATTGAAATCCCTCCGACACTAATGTCCCTGCCTCGCTCAACTGATTGGAATCATAACCATGGTGAACTGTGAAGCGAATCGAAGGAGCGATCACATAATGATCGTCAAACTCGTAGGTATGCAGACTGTCATCAGCGGAAATCATCAGTTCATGCAACTTTTCCCCCGGCCTGATGCCAATCTGGTGTTGCAGTAACTGGGGGGCCATTGCTGTCGCCAAGTCCACAATGCTCACGGAAGGAATCTTGGGCACAAAAAGCTCCCCGCCCTGCATCCGCTCAAAGTTGCTGAGCACAAAGTCCACCCCTTGTTGCAGGGTGATCCAGAAGCGGGTCATCCGCACATCGGTAATGGGCAGGCTATCAGCCCCGCTCGCGATCAATTTTCGAAAGAACGGCACCACAGAGCCCCGCGAGCCGACGACGTTGCCATAGCGCACTACCGCGAAACGGGTCTTGTGGCCGCCAACAATATTATTCGCGGCCACAAACAACTTATCCGACAACAGCTTGGTTGCCCCATACAGATTGATTGGACTAGCCGCTTTATCGGTAGACAGCGCAATCACCTTCTCTACCCCGCACTCGATAGCGGCATTGATCACGTTTTCCGCGCCATTCACATTGGTGCGAATGCACTCGGTAGGATTGTACTCGGCGGCAGGCACTTGCTTGAGAGCGGCGGCATGCACCACTAGATCAATGCCGCGCATCGCCTGCTTCAGGCGCTCGCCATCTCGTACATCGCCGAGGAAAAAACGCATGCAAGGATCGGAAAACTCCTGTTGCATCTCAAACTGTTTCAACTCATCGCGAGAAAACACCACCACTCGCGCCGGTTTGAACCGCTCCAATAGCGTGGTAATGAATTTACGGCCGAAGGATCCCGTTCCGCCGGTAATTAAGATGGACTTGTTGTCAAACATCGCCAATATGCCTTTATTTCTTTGAAAAAGACGGAGCAACCGTCCGCCATCAGCGCCAGGCTTCCGATCCTTGTCCGCCAAAGCAACGCTTGCCGATAATCCGCAAGCCCACCTTCCAGTACCATGCCTTAATACGACACAAGCACACCAATCCAACAACCCTACTGTTTGCTTGACAATAGCTCAGCCAGCACCGACATCACCACCTCCACCCCCATCGCCCCGGTGGTGGCGTCGAACTCCACCGTCGCCGCGCCGCCCTTGCCGGCCGCCCAGTTGCTGACCAGGCACAGATGCGCATAAGGCAGATTCATCTCCCGCGCCAAGGCCGCCTCCGGCATGCCGGTCATGCCGACTATATCGGCGCCATCCCGCTCCAACTTCAATATTTCCGCGGCGCTTTCCAAACGCGGCCCCTGAGTGCAGGCGTAAACGCCGCCCACCACGCCGCTGTGGCCGCTGTCCGCCATCGCGCGGATCAGGCGCTCTCGCAACGCCTCGTCGTAAGGCGAGGAGAATTCGGCGTGCACCACAGGGCGGTCCAGCCCCTCGAAGAAAGTGTGCTTGCGGCCCCAGCTGTAGTCGATGATGTTGTCCGGCACCACCAGGCGGCCCGGCGGCATGTCGGGGCGGATGCCGCCCACGGTGCCGATGGCGATCACGCCTTTGACGCCTTGATCGTGCAGCGCCCAGATATTGGCGCGGTAATTGATTTCATGCGGCGCCAGCGAATGGCCGTAGCCGTGGCGCGCGATGAACACCACGTTCTGCCCGTTCAATAGGCCGAAGGTCAGCGCGCAGGAGGGATCGCCGTACGGGGTGCGCACAACTTGACGGTGGGTGACTTCCAATACGGGCAGCTGGGCCAGGCCGCTGCCGCCGATGATGGCCAACATGATGTGTCCCCTTGTAATGGCGCGACGAATCGCTGTTTTTGCCGCGGCCTGAGCTGGGCGGCTGTGGGATTCTTGCTTGCGGCGAAGCGCCGACGCTCCAATTATGGCCGATTATTTTCCGCCGGCACATGCCGCCGCGCGGTGAATTTACCCGCGGCCGCAGGGCTGGCGACGGCCGCTTTTGAAAACAAGCACTTGGCGAGCCGGCTGGAATTCCCGATGATTTATACAGACGTACAAATTCAGCTTGCATGGACTTATACGTTCGTATAAGAATAGATGTATGAAACCGAACAACGCGACTCGACAGCAATTGCTGGACTGCGGACTGGCCATGGCCAAGGAGGCCGGCCTGCGCGCGCTCACCGTGCGCGGCCTGTGCCAGCGCGCCGGGGTCAATCCGGGCAGCTTCGTCTACCACTTCGGCAGCCGCGACCGCTACTTGGCCGAACTGCTGGAAAACTGGTACGCGCCGCTGTTCCGGCACATGCAATCGCAGTTGCAGCAGCAAGCGTCGGCCTTGCCGCGGCTGCAGACCCTGCTGCGTCAGCTGCTGGCCTTCGTCGCCGAGCACGGCGAGCTGATCGCCCACATGCTGCTGGACGCGGCCGCCGGCGAAACCGCCGCACAGGGCTTTCTGTCCACGCTGGCGCCCCGCCATCCCAAGCTGCTGCTGCAAAGCATTGCCGACGCGCAACAGGCCGGCGAACTGGAACGCGGCGATCCGCTGCACCAGGCGCTGTTCCTGATGTCGGCGCTGGGGCTGCCGGCGCTGGCCCAGCACATCATCGCCGGCAAGCCGCTGCTGCCCGGCCTGATCCAGCAAGCTTTCAACACCTACGCCATCGATCCGCGCCATATCGAGCAACGCCTGCAATGGGCGCTGCGCGGTTTGCGCCCATTGGAGCCACAGCCATGAAGCGTCCCCCTCTGCTCATCGGCCTCATCGTCGTCGCCCTGATCGCCGGAGGCGGCTACGCCTGGCGGCAACGGCAGCTCGCCCAAGAGCGCCTGAGCTTGTCCGGCAACGTCGACATCCGCGAAGTCAGTCTGTCCTTCCGGGTGGCCGGCCGCTTGCGGAGCCTGAACGTGGACGAAGGCGCCAGCGTACGCGCCGGCGAGCTACTGGGCGAACTGGACGCGCGGCCTTACCAAAACGCCTTACGCGACGCCGACGCCGGCCTGGCCGCCGCCCAAGCGCGCAGGGCGCTGTACCGCGCCGGCCCGCGCGGCGAGGACATCGAACAGGCGCAGGCCAATCTGGACGCGCGTCGCGCCGCGCGGCTCAACGCCGAGCAGACCTACCAGCGCCAGCGCCAACTGGCCGACACCGGCGCCTCCGCCCAACGCGCGCTGGACGAGGCCCGCGCGCAGCGCGACCAGGCGGCGGCGCAGGCCGAGGCGGCGCGCCAGCAATGGCAGGCGCTCAAGCGCGGCTACCGCAAGGAGGAAATCGCCGAGGCCGACGCCAACGCCGAACGCGCGGCGGCGCAGCAGGCTCAGGCCCAGCTGCAACTGGCCGACACCCGGCTGCTGGCCCCGGCCGACGGCGTCATCCTCACCCGCGCGGTCGAACCCGGCGGCATGCTGAGCGCCGGCGGCCCGGTGTTCACCCTGTCGCTGACCCGGCCGGTGTGGGTGCGCGCCTACGTCGCCGAGCCCGAGCTGGGCAAGGTGGCCCCCGGCACCAAGGTCAAAGTCCGCAGCGACGGCCGCGCCCAGCCTTACGACGGCGTGGTCGGCTTCGTCTCCCCCAGCGCTGAGTTCACTCCCAAGAACGTGGAAACCCAGGACCTGCGCACCGCCCTGGTCTACCGGCTGCGCGTGGTGGTGCAAAACCCGGACGCCGCGCTGCGCCAAGGCATGCCGGTGACGGTGACGCTGGCGGACGGCCGCTGAGATGGACGCGCAAAACGCCATCGTCCTGCGCAGGCTGCGCCAGCGTTTCGACGCGCACGAGGCGCTGGCCGGCATAGACGCGACGATACGCCGCGGCGCGATCACCGGCCTCGCCGGGCCGGACGGCGCCGGCAAGACCACCTTGCTGCGGCTGCTGGCCGGCCTGCTGCAAGCCAGCGACGGCGCCGTCCGCGTCGAAGGGCTGGACCCCATCGCCGACGGCGACGCGCTGCGCGCGCTGATCGGCTATATGCCGCAGCAATTCGGCCTGTACGAAGACCTGACGGTGCTGGAAAACCTGGAGCTGTACGCCGATCTGCGCGGCGTCGCCGGCGAGCGCCGCCGGCACAGCTTCGAACGCCTGCTGGCCTTCACCGACCTGGCCCGTTTCACAGCTCGGCCGGCCGGCAAACTGTCCGGCGGCATGAAGCAGAAGCTGGGCCTGGCCTGCGCGCTGCTGGGCGAGCCGAGGGTCTTGCTGCTGGACGAGCCCAGCGTCGGCGTCGATCCGATTTCCCGGCGCGAACTGTGGAAGATGGTGGGCGAACTGGCCGCCGACGGCATGACCGTGCTGTGGAGCACCTCCTATCTGGACGAGGCCGAACGCTGCGACGAAGTGCTGCTGATCAACGCCGGCCAGCTGAGCTACGCCGGCGCGCCCGGCGAGCTGATCCGACGCATGGAGGGCCGCAGCGTGCAACTGCGCGGCATCGCCGGCAACCCTCGTCAGATACTGCGGCGCGCGCTGCGTCAGCCGCAAGTGCTGGACGGGGTGATCCAGGGCCAGGCGCTGCGCCTGGTGCTGCGCCAGGCCGGCCGGCCGCCTGAGCTGAACGCCTTGCAGGCCGGGCCGGACGCCTGTTTCGTCGTGGTTCCGCCGCGGCTGGAGGACGCCTTCATCGAACTGCTGGGCGGCGGCCCCGGCGGCGACTCGGGCCTGGCCGAGCAGATGCCGCCGGCGCAACTGCCGGCCGGCGTGGACCCGAACGCTGTGATCCGCGCCGAACAGCTCACGCGCCGTTTCGGCGATTTCGTCGCCGCCGACAACATCGACTTCCAGGTGCGGCGCGGCGAGATCTACGGCCTGCTCGGCCCCAACGGCGCCGGCAAGTCCACCACCTTCAAAATGCTGTGCGGCCTGCTGCGGCCCAGCGCCGGCCAGGCCAGCGTGATGGGCATAGACCTGAAACGCAGCGCCAGCCGCGCGCGCCGGCAGCTGGGCTATATGGCGCAGAAATTCGCGCTCTACGGCAATCTCAGCGTCGCCCACAATCTGGACTTCTTCTCCGGCATCTACGGCCTGAGCGGCCAGACGCAACGCGACACCGTCGCCGAAATGGTCCGCGTGTTCGCGCTCGCGCCCTATCTGGACATGCTCGCCGGCGCGCTGCCCCTGGGCTTCAAACAGCGGCTGGCGCTGGCCTGCGCGCTGATGCACCGGCCGCCGCTGCTGTTTCTGGACGAACCCACCTCCGGCGTCGACCCCATCACCCGCCGCGAGTTCTGGACCCATATCAACGGCCTGGTGGACAAGGGCGTCACCGTGATGGTCACCACCCATTTCATGGACGAGGCCGAATACTGCGACCGCATCGGCCTGGTCTACCGCGGCCGGCTGATCGCCAGCGGCACCCCGGACCAGCTCAAGCGCCAGGCCGCCGGCGTCGATGAAGACATCACCATGGAGGAAGCCTTCATCCGCCTGGTGGCGGCCGACGACCGCGCCGGAGCCCCCGCATGAGCGCCGCCGTCAAACCCGCCCGCCTGCTGGCCTTGTGCCGCAAGGAAGCCATGCAGATCGTGCGCGACCCCAGCAGCATCCTGATCGCCTTCGTGCTGCCGATGGTGCTGCTGTTCATCTTCGGCTACGGCATCAATCTGGACGCCAACAAGGTGCGCATCGGCGTGGTGCTGGAAGACAGCGGCGTCGAAGCCCGCCGCTTCGCCGACGCGTTGGCGGGCTCGCCCTATCTGGAAGTCCATCCCGGACATGACCGCGCCGAGATGCGCGCGCGGCTGGCCGCCGGCGAAGTGCGCGGCATGGTGGTGATTCCCGCCGACTTCTCCGCCAAAATCCTCCAGGGACGCGGCGCGGCCGCGGCGCAGCTGCTCACCGACGGCGCCGAGCCCAATACCGCCAACTTCCTGGCCAGCTATCTGCAAGGCGCCTGGCAGATCTGGCAGACCCAGCGCGCGCAGGATCGCGGCCAGCCGCCGCCGGCCCCGCTGCGGCTGGAGCCGCGCTACTGGTTCAATCCCGACACCGTCAGCCGCAACTATCTGGTGCCCGGCTCCATCTCGGTGATCATGACCATCATCGGCGCGCTGCTCACCTCGCTGGTGGTGGCGCGCGAATGGGAGCGCGGCACCATGGAGGCGCTGCTGTCCACCCCGGTAACCCGCGCCGAACTACTGTTGTCCAAAATCCTGCCCTATTACCTGCTGGGCATGGCCGCGATGCTGGTCTGCGTGCTGGCGGCCACCCTGTTGATGGACGTGCCGCTGCGCGGCTCCTGGTGGCTATTGTTCATCGTCAGCAGCCTCTTCCTCGGCAGCGCCCTCGGCCTGGGCCTGCTGCTCTCCACCATCACCCGCAACCAGTTCGTCGCCGCCCAAGGCGCGCTCACCGCCGCCTTCCTGCCGGCCACCATGCTGTCCGGCTTCGTATTCGAGATCAACAGCATGCCGCCGCCGGTGCAGGCCGCCACCTATCTGGTGCCGGCGCGCTATTTCGTCAACGCGCTGCAAACCCTGTTCCAGGCCGGCGACATCTGGCCGGTGTTGTTGCTCAACACCGTCTGGCTGCTGCTGTCCGCGGCCTTCTGGCTGGGGCTTACCGCGCTTAAATTCCGCCGTCGGCTGGACGGTTAGAAAGGGTTCTCATGTGGCACTCACTGCTAACCCTGATCCACAAAGAACTGCGGGCCCTGCTGTCCAACCCGCAAAGCCGCCGGCTGCTGATCATGCCGGTGCTGTTGCAACTGCTGCTGTTCCCCTTCGCCGCCACGCTGGAGGTCAAGAACAGCACGCTGGCCATCTACAACCAGGACGGCGGCGCCGCCTCCATCGAACTGTCCCAGCGCCTGGCCTCGGCCCAGGCTTTTCCGCAGCTGCTCAATATCCGCAGCGAAGCCCAATTGCGCGACGCCATAGACCGCCAACAAGCGCTGCTGGCCATCCGCATTCCGCCGGATTTCTCCCGGCGGCTGGCTCAAGGCAGCGCGCCGCCGCTGCAAGCCGTCATCGACGGCCGCCGCTCCAATAGCGCGCAAATCGCCTTCGGCTACGCCCAGCAAATCGTCGCCCAGTACGCACACGAACTCAGCCCCGCGCCGCCGCCGGCCCAGTTGCTGGTTCGCCATCTGTACAACCCCAATCTGGAATACCGCTGGTTCGTGCTGCCCAGCCTGGTGGCCATCATCACCACCATAGGCTGTCTGATGGTCACCGCGCTGTCATTGGCGCGCGAACGCGAGGAAGGCACGTTCGACCAATTGCTGGTCACCCCGCTAACGCCTGGCTACATCATGGCCGGCAAGGCCGTTCCCGGCATGCTGGTGGCCGCGCTGCAAGGCAGCGTCATTTCCGCCGCCGCGGTATGGATCTACCAAGTACCCTTCGGCGGCGGCGTCGCCCTGCTCTATCTTTCCATGCTGTGCTACGGCCTGGCCCTGTCCGGCTGCGGCCTGCTGATCTCGGCGCTGTGCGCCAACCAGCAGCAGGCCTTTCTCGGCGTGTTCGGCTTCATGGCCCCGGCGGTGATTCTGTCCGGTTATATGGCGCCGGTGGAAAACATGCCCTGGCCGCTGCGCGCGCTCAGCGCCGCGGACCCGCTCAGCCATTTCATCATCGTGATCAAGGGCCTGTTTCTCAAAGGCTACGGCGCGGCCGAGGCCTGGCCTCATCTCTGGCCGCTGCTGCTCATCGCCGCCGCCACCCTTGGCCTGGCCTACCTGATCTTCCGTCACCGGAGCGGACAATGAATCCATCTCGCCTCGCCATCTGCGTCTTGCTAGCCCTGCTCGCCGGCTGCGCCGTCGGCCCCGACTACCGGTCGCCGACGCCGGCGCAGCTGCTGCCCGCCGTCAGCGCGGAAACCGAGCCGGAAGCCGCCGGCTGGTGGCAGGCCTTCCAAGACCCGGCGCTGAACCGCCTGGTCGGCGCCGCGCTGCGCCATAGCCCGGACCTAGTCAGCGCCGACGCCAACATCCGCCAGGCGCGCGCCGCGCTGGAGATCAACACCGGCGCGCAATGGCCTCAACTCAACGCCGGCGGCCACGTCAGCCGCGACCAACTAAGCCGCCGCGGCGAAGCGCTGGCCAATATCCCCTTCGCCAACCCGCAGACCCTATTTACCGACTACCGCGCCGGCTTCGACGCCAGTTGGGAAATTGATCTGTTCGGCCATACCGCCCGCAGCGTGGAAGCCGGCCGCGCCCGGCTGGACGCCAGCCGGGAACAAGCCGCCGACGCCGCCTTGCGCGTGGCCGCCGAAACCGCGCGGCTGGCGCTGGACTACCGCTACTGGGGCTTGCGTGCCGACAACGCCGCCGCCCAGGCCCGCTGGCGCGCGGAACTGGCGCGGCTGAGCCGGCTGCAAGTCCAGGCCGGCCTCGCCGGCGCCGGCGAACTGGATCAGGCGGAAACCGAAAGGCTGCGAGCCGACGCGCAGTTGCAACCGCTGCTCGCCGCCCGCCAGGCCGCGCTCGCCGCACTGGGCCCGCTGACCGCGCTGCCGACGGAACAACTGCGCGCGCTGCTGGACGCCGC
>NZ_JAMZGH010000013.1:0-64078 GCF_024158805.1 Chromobacterium sp. S0633
GCGTTTCGTTTCCGCCGCTGCGTTGTCTGCTGAGGAGGCGAACTATACGTCAGGCCCCTAAACCCGTCAACACCTTTCGACACAAAAAAGCGCCCTCTTGCATTAAGCCCTTGAATTGCAATGAAAGCGCTGACGAGCACGGGCGCTCAACCCTCTTCGCGCCGGCCGGAATCCCTTGGCAGCGGGCTGACTTCCTGCAATCGCCGATAGTCGATATGGTCGTTTTCTTCCGCGTCGGTATAGATCAGGTCGGCAAAAGCGTGATTCCAGCGAATGTCCTGGTGCGAAAAGGTGTGACGCGCCACCATGGGCTGAATGGTGGTTTCATCGATGCCGTTGATGGACAGAATCAGTTGCGCGCGCGCAGCCGCCAACGATTCGGCGTCGCGACCATATAAGGGACTGCCCTCCTCCAGCTTGTGCACCAGCGTCCAGCCGAGCACGAACATAGGGTGCTGGTCGCGCACCAGTTCCAAATCGTGAAGCTTGCGGAAGCTCACGCCCTCGGCGCTGACCTCATGCTGCAACAGGCGCAAGCGGGCGCTGGCGTCGATGATCACATTATTTCTGGCATTGGCCGCGCGTAGCATCAACGCGGGCTTGCCGTCCAGCAAACGCACCACCGGACTATGGGTAAACACGATGCGCGCCCTGGGCCGCGAAAAGCGGGCGAAGGTGACGCCGGTGATCAGCGCGATGCTCATCATGCCGATGAAGATTTCCAGCATCGAGACCCAATGGGCGTACAGGCTTTGCGGATGCATATCGCCGTAGCCGACGGTGGCCAGCGTTTCCACGCTGAAGAAGAAGGCGCCGAGGAAGCCCGGCGGATATTGATTGGCGATGCCGCCGGCCCGCGCCTGGTAGAGCCCGGCGAACAATAGATTCAGCGCGATGAAGGCGGCGGCGATGAATAGATAGAAGCGCGGCCAGCTGATGGTCATGCAGAAATGGTAGAGGTCTTGCAGCGAGTGGCGAGGAACGCTGTGAAGGTAGACGCTGCGGCCCCCTACTTCTACGCGCCGAGCCGGCTTGTTACCGGGGGAAGTCATGAATGGCCAGCCCGTCCTTGAGGTGGGAATGGCTGATTGTGTGAAGATCGCGAACCGGCGTCAATAAACCCGAAGGCCATCGACGCCCTGGTCACCCTCCAACGTTGCCGCTGGAGCCGTTTCTAGCCCAGCGACAACAGCGACACCACCCGGTAACGGCTGACGCCGATCAGGGCCGGCACCAACTCATAGAAGTTGCGATAGCCGTCCGGCTGATTCAGACGCGCGTTGAAATCGGACACGAACTGGCTGGCCCAGCTTTGCTCGTTCATATGCGACAGCTGTTCGATGGAGTGCTGCGCCTCGGCGATCGCGCTATTGATCGCCGCGCGGGTCTGCTGCAGCTGACCGATGGAGCGCACCACGCTTTGCAGCGCCTGGCGCACCTGGGCGTGGTCGCCCACTTTCCAGCGCTCGGGCTGAAACGCTTCGGCCTCAGGCTGCAGCTTGAGCCGCTGCGGAATGCCGCCGGGAAAACGAATGCCGCCGCCGCGCACGGTCATGCGCTCGCTGAGCGCGCCCCATTGCGATTCCGGCACGCTGAACGCCAGCTGTCCGTCTTCATTCATTTCCGCGCGCACGCCGCTGGCGGCGAGACCGCGATTAAAGCGGCGCAGGAGATCCTCTTCTTCGGATGCTCCACCCACTTGCACCGACGCCGGCGCCGCGCCGGATTCCCCGGTGGAGAACACCAGGGTTTCCGCCTGGCCGCCGGACAGGGCGGCCAGATCCAGGCCTTTGACGGTGAAGCCCTGGCGCGCGTCGGCGGCCAGATGGAAGCGCAGCTGGCCGTCCAGGCTGCCGCCGCTGGCGGCCTGGCGCTTGCGCCACTGTTCATTGAATTGCTCAAGCTGGCGCTGCAAATCGCCCTGATTCAACTGGCGTTGGGTCAGTTCGCGACTGAGTCCGGATTTGACGCCTTCCAGTTGACCCAGCAAACCGTCGACGAAGGACAGGGCCTGCTGCGCCGAGGTCAGTTGCTCGTTGAGTTGGGCGCTGTAGCGCCAGCCCGAGGCCGGCGCGCCGCGCACTTGCGCGGCCGGCTGCGCCTGCGGCGCCGGCGCGCGCTCGATCACGCTGGCGGCGGCGACCGCGCCGGCGTCCTTGCCCCAGCGCTTGCCGCTTTGTTTGACGTTGACGGAGGAAATCGGGGTGTTCATGCCGCGCTCGATCAAATCACGTCAAACAGGGACAGCTGACTGACGCGGCCATAGGCTTTTTGGCTGGCCTGCAGCGCCATGGTGTAGCCGTTCATCTGAATGAAGGCGTCGGCGTAGTCCAGGCTGCCCAATTTGGTCATGGTCTGCTTATTGGAAAGGCTGACGTTGTCGTGATTGAGGGCCAGCGTTTTCATGATGTTCTGCGTGCCGCCCAGTTGGGCGATCTTGCTGGAGATGCCTTCCAGCGCCTTGTCGCTGGCGTTCATCGCGCTGCGGATGTCGGCGGCGACGGTCGGATCCTTATTGTCCAGCGCCGGGTCTTCCAGCCGGCCTATGGTTTTGTCCAGCTGATTGAGGATGTCGGCCATGTTTTCCAGGGTGACGTTGGAAGCTTGGGTAATGCCGTCGCCCACCACCACTTGCTGCTTGTCGGTATTGCCGGTGAAGCTGTAGCGGCTGCCCGCCGGCTGGGCGGCGTCGTAAGCGAGGGCGGCCACCGCCGGCTTGGAGCCGGAGAACATGTAGCGGCCTTCGGCGTCCTTGGTGTTGGCCGAGTAGAACAGGCTTTCGCGCAGGCTGCGCAGCGGCGTCGCCATCGCCTTGAGATCGTCCACCGGCGGGTTGTTGGCGGCCGCGGTCAGCAGGTCCTTGGCGTCGCGGATGTCCAGGCTGATGCTGTCCAGGATGGATTCGTTCTTGGACAAGGCGGAGCTGAGCGCGCCGATGTTTTGCTGGTACTGGTCCAGCGCGGCTTCTTCGCGCTGCAAGCGCAACAGGCGCACGCTGGCGATGGGGTCGTCCGACGGCGCCAGCAGCCGGTCGCCGCTGGACATGCGTTGCAGCAGCTCGGCCAGCGCGGAGTTGCTGGTCTGCATCGCCAATTGCATGGTGGACAGGTATTGATTGCTGGAAACGCGCATGCTGTCTTCCTTACAAGATGGACAAGGTGCTTTCGAACAGCTGGTTCGCCACGCTGATCACCTTCATATTGGCCTGGTACATTTTCTGGAACTCCAGCAGGTCCATCGCTTCTTCGTCGCGATTGACGCCGCTTGTGTTGTGCCAGCTCTTTTCCGCTTCGGCGCGAATCACCTTGGCGCTTTCCAAACCGGATTTGTTCTGCTTGCTGCTGACCGCCAGCTTGCCCACCATTTGCGAGTAGGCGTCGCCTATGGTGACGGCGCCGACGCCGGGCATGGTGATTTTCTGCTGCTGCAGGCCGATCACCGCCAGCAGATTGCTATTGTCGCCGGGCTTGGCCGGATCGCCGGAGAAGCCCAGCTCGGCGGAGGTGATGCCGCTGGTTTTCAGGATGCCGTTGACGCCGGAGGCGTCGTAGACGAACAGCGGCTTGCCCGGCTGGCCGTTGCTGTCGTAGCCCAGCGCCAATTGATCGTTGACGCGCTTCGCCATTTCGCTGGCCAGGGTTTTCACCTGCGCGCGCATCGGGCGCACGGTCTGGATTTCGTATTGATTGAGCCCGCCCAGCTGGCCGCCCAGACCGTCGCCGGCCAGGGTGTATTTGTCCTTGGAGAAGTTCAGCGTCAGCACCTGGCTGCCGTCCGGCTGGCTGGTATTGCTCAGCGTGGCCGCCTGGGTGTCCGCCACCAGCGGCAGGCCGGTCTTGAGGCTGACGTTCTTGCTGCCGTCCGGCTGCGACACCACGCGCACTTCCACCAGGGCGGACAGCGAATCGATCTGACGGTCGCGCTCGTCTTCCAGGCCGGAGGTATTGGTGCCGATGGCCTTGCCGGCCGAGATCTTGGCGTTGAGGTCGGCGATATTGGACACCGAGCTGTTGATCTGGGTGACGGTGGCGGAGCGCTGCTCGGCGATGGCGCTCAGTTGGGAGCCGAACACCTTGTCCAGATTGTTGAAGCGCTGCGCCAGCGCTTCGGCGCTGCGGATCACCGGGTCGCGCATCGCGTCGCCGGACAGGCTGGCGGCGCTGAGCGCCTGGAAGAACTGATCGAAACCGGCGGACAAGCTGCTGCCGTCGCGGCCCATCACTTGCTCCAACTGGCCGAAGTAGGGATTCTGCGCCACCAGTTCGCCCTGGCTGGACGCCGCCTGCCACAGCTGCAGGTTTTTGAAGTCGTCGTTGAAGCGGCGCACCGCGTTGACCACCACGCCGGAACCGGAGCTGTACGGGTCGCCGCTGCCGGGCATCAGCGCGGTCAGCACCACGCCCTGGCGCGAGTAGCCGGGAGTCATCTGGTTGGCGATGTTCTGGCTGACGGCGTTCAGCGCGGCCTGGGAGGCGACGGCGCCGGTCAGCGCGTTGTCTATCATGCGCATGGCGGTTCTTACCTTTTATTCAGCGGCAGCAGCGGCGGCGCGAAAGCGGCCAGACCCTGCGCGTCCGGCAGCGAGCCGGGGTTCTGTTTATCGCTTGCGACCGGCGCGCCGCCGTTCTTAAGGTGAATATTGCCACCCTCTTCCGGCAGCAGCTGACGCAGGATGGCGTTGGCCACGCCGAACACCCGCTGCTTGGCCAGTTGGTCCGCCACCGCGCCGTCGGCGAAATCCATCATGTCGCCGTTGATGGAGTTGGCGAAGATGCTGTCCTCGCCGGCGATTTCGCGCGTGGTCTTGCGGATCTGCTTGAACATCTCGCGGACGAACTGGGCTTCGAACTGCTCCGCCGCGGCGCCGGCCTTGCGGCGGTATTCCGGCGAGGCCGGCTGCACCGCCGGCTCGTCCTTGGCGTCGGCCGGCATCGCCAGCGCGGCTTGTATCTGTTTGCTTTCCATCAGATCACCACCAGTTCGCCGTCGATCGCGCCGGCCTGATCCAGCGCCTGCAGTATCGCCATGATGTCGTCCGGCGTGGCGCCGGTGCTGTTCACGGTGTCGATGATGGCGCGCAGGCTGGCGCCGGCCGGCCACTGGAACATGCGGCCGGAACCCTGGTCCACGTTGACGGTGGAGTTGGGGACAGTCGTGGTCTGGCCGTTGCTGAACGGCCCGGGCTGGCTGACGCTGGGATTTTCCGAGATCACCACACGCAGGCTGCCATGGGACACCGCCGCCGGGCGCACGGTGACGCCCTGGCTGATCACCACGGTGCCGGTGCGCGAGTTGAACACCACGCGCGGCACTTCGCTGCCCACGCCGACATTGACCCGCTCCAGCCGCGCGACGAAGGCGACGCGCTCGGTGGGGTCCAACGGCGCGCGCACCTGGATGGTGGTGGCGTTGCGGGTGCTGGCCACGCGGCCGAAGCTGGCGTTGATGGCCTTGACGATATTGGTGGCGGTTTCGAAATTGGGCCGGCGCAGGCTGAGACGCACGCTGTCGCCCTCTTCGAAATCGCTGGGAATTTCGCGTTCGATGGACGCGCCGTTGGGCACGCGGCCGGAGGTGGGCGTGTTGACGGTGACGCTGGAACCGCTCTTGCCCTGGGCGGACACGCCGCCCACCACCACATTGCCCTGGGCCAAGGCGTAGATTTCGCCGTTGGCCGCCTTCAGCTGGGTCAGCAACAAGGTGCCGCCGCGCAGGCTCTTGGCATCGCCCAGCGAGGACACCGTGACGTCTATGGTCTGGCCGCGGCCGTAACCCGGCGGCAAGCTGGCGCTGACCATCACCGCCGCCACGTTCTTGACCTTGGTGTCGGTGCGTTCCGGCATTTTCAGGCCGAACTGCTTGAGCATATTGGCCACCGACTGGCCGGAGAATTTCACCTGGGAGTTGTCGCCGGTGCCGCCCAGGCCCACCACGATGCCGTAGCCGATCAACTGGTTTTCACGGATGCCCTCCACCGTCACCAGATTGCGCAAGGGCTGCGCCGTCGCCAGCGTCGCCGCCAGCAGCAGTGTCCATCCCGTTATTTGCTTGATAAAACCGTGCATGATCCGCCCTGAATGATTCTGTGATTGCGTCTGCTCGCCCCAAGGGCCGCATACGCGAACGGCGGACGCCCGTCAGCGCCCGCCTGTTGTCCCGCCCGGACTCCCCGCCGCCCCGCCGCTCAGAACGGCATCAGCGGGCTGGCGAAGAATTTCATCAGCCAGCCGGGTTCGTTGGCGTCCGACAAGGCCCCGCGGCCGGAGTAGCCGATGCGGGCGTTGGCGATGCGCAGCGAGGACACGCGGTTGTCGGTGTCGATGTCTTCCACCCGCACATAGCCGGCCAGGCGCAGGAATTCCTCGCCCTGGTTCAGCACCAGCTGTTTTTCGCCCTTCACTTCCAGCAGGCCGTTGCCCAGCACCTTGTGCACCACCACGGTCAGCGCGCCGGACAGCATGTTCTGCTGGGTGGAGGTGGAGGAGCCGTTGAAGTCCCGGCCCGCGTCCACGCCCACTTGCGCGCGGAAGGTGGTGTTGCCCAACAAGGACGGCGCGATGTTGGCGCCGGATTTCTTGCCGAAGCTGGTGCCGGCCTTCTTGCTGGCCTGAGTGGTTTCTTCCAGCACCACGGTCAGCACGTCGCCGGGGCGGAAGGCGCGGCTGTCCGAAGTCAGCGATTGCGCGCCAGCGACGGTGAACACGCCGCCGCCCTTGCCGCGCTGCGGCTGCTGCAGCAATTCCGGCAAGGCGAATTCCTGCGTGGTCTGCGGCGGAATCGGCTGCGCGCAGCCGGCCAGCAGCAGCGCCAGCGCGCTCAGGGCCAGCAGCTTCATCGGGCCGACTGCGCCAGGTACTGCATCATATTGTCGGCGGCGCTCAGCACCTTGGTGTTCATCTCGTAAGTGCGCTGCGCGGCGATCATGTCCACCATTTCCTCCACCACCTGGACGTTGGAGCCCTCCAGCGCGCCCTGCTTGAGCTTGCCCAGGGAGCCGGAGCCCGGCGCGTCGGTGGTGGCATCGCCGCTGGCGGCGGTTCTCTGGAACAGATTGTCGCCCAGCGCCAGCAGGCCGGCCGGGTTGACGAAGCTGGCCAGTTCGATCTGACCGGCGGTTTCCAGCGTGCTGCCGCTGCCGCGGGTGTAGCTGACGGTGCCGGTTTCGCTGATGGTCACCGAGGAGGCGTCGGCCGGAATGGTGATGGACGGCTCCAGCGGCAGGCCCTGCGGGGTGACGATGGCGCCCTGGTCGTTGCGCTGCAGCTGGCCGGCGCGGGTGTAGCCGGTTTCGCCGTTGCTCATTTTCACTTGCAAAAAGCCCTGGCCGACAATGGCCAGATCCAAGGACTGATTGGTGGTGGTCAGCGTGCCCGAGGTGAACACTTTCTGGGTGCCCACCAAGCGGGTGCCGTTGCCCAGCTGCACGCCCAGCGGCGCGGTGTTGTCCTGGTCGGTCTTGCCGCCTGGCTGGCGGTCCACTTGGTAGAACAGGTCTTCGAACACCATGCGGTCGCGCTTGAAGCCGACGGTGTTGACGTTGGCGAGGTTGTTGGCGATGGCGGTCAGGCGCGCGTCCTGCGCCTGGATGCCGGTCTTGCTCACCCACATTGCTGGATTCATGTTTCGATTCCCCGATGGTTTGCGCCGTCGGCCTTGGCCGCGGCGCTGTTATTGGAAGGCCGGATCAGGCGCGCACCAGGCGGTTGCCCGCCTCCACCATGTCGCTGGCGGAGTTGAACAAGCGCATCTGCATTTCAAAGTTGCGGTTCAGCGTCATGGTGGCCACCATTTCCTCCACCGCCGACACATTGCTGCGCTCCAGATGCTCGCCCTGCACCTTGACGGTGTCGTCGGCGGCCAGCACGCCGCCCTGACGGCTGATCACCAGGCCGTTGGGGTCCTTGGCGATGTCCTGCGGCAGCGGCTTGACCAGCTTGAGCTTGTCTATCGGCTGCATTTCGCTTTCGCCGGCGGCCAGCACCGAGATCACGCCGTCGCTGCCGATGTGCAGCTTGACGTAGTCCGGCGGCAAGGTGATCTGGCCGCCGTCGCCCAGCACCGGATGGCCGTTGACGCTCAGCTTGCCGTCCACGTCCGCCACCATGGCGCCGGCCCGGGTATAGGCCTCGTTGCCGTCCGGCCCCTGCACCGCGAAAAAGCCCTCGCCCTTCACCGCCACGTCCAGGTCGCGGCCGGTTTCCACCACCGCGCCGCTGCGCACGTCCACCGCGTTGGCGCCGTTCTGGCTCAGGTGGCGCGCGTCGTAGCCGTAGCCGGGCACGGTCTGGCTGGTGCTGACGCCGATGTCGGCGCGAAAGCCGCCGGTTTCGGCGTTGGCGATGTTGTTGGCGTGAATCTGCTGCGCCTTGAGCATGCGGTCGGCGCCGCTCATCGCGGTGTAGATCAGTGCGTCCATTTATCCTTGCCTCGCCTTAGACCGCCTGCATCAACGCCTGGATGGTCTGGTTCTCGGTGGAAATCACCTTGGTGTTGGCCTGGTAATTACGCTGCGCGGTCATCAGGTCCACCAGTTCGGAGGTCATGTCCACATTGGACTGTTCCAGGGTGAAGGCCAGCAGATTGCCGGACAGGCCGGCGCCCGGACGCGAGTAGACCGCGGTGCCGGAGCCGGCGGTTTCCACCCAGCTGGTCTGCGAAGTGGCTTGCAGCGCGGATTCATTGGGGAAGTTGGCGATGGCCAAGGTGCCCACCACTTGCTTCTGGCCGTTGCTGTAGGCCGCCACTACGTCGCCGTTGTCGTTCAGGCTGGTGCCGGTCATCGAGCCGGACGGGTAACCGTTGCTGGCGTTCAGGGTCTGGCTGCTTTCGCCGGCGAACTGAGTGGTGCCGGTGTAGTCCAGCTTCACCGCCAGCGGGGACGCGCCGGCGGGGGTGCCCAGGTTCAGCGCCACCGGCGCGGTGGGGCTGGTCAGCTTGCCGTCGGTGTCGAAATTCAGGGTGGCGGTGGTGGGCAGGTCGACGCCGTCCAGCGTGTAGTGCACGGTGACGGTGCTGGGACCGGTCTTGCAGAAGTACTGGGTCAGGTTGAGCTTATTGCCCAGGGAATCGTAAACCGTGGACACCGCCGAGCTGTTGAAGGTGTTCTGCGCCTTGTCGAACGGCACGGTCTGCACGCTCCAGCCCGCCGACATATTGCCGACGTATTGCAGCTTGTCGCTGGCCTTGGCCGGGATGTTGCCGTTGGGGATCTTGATGTCGCCGAAGGCGCCCAGCGCATTGCCGTCCGCCTTGCCGTAGCCTTGCACGCGGCGGTTGAAGCCGTCCACCAGGTAGCCGTCCTTGTCCGCGTTGAAGATGCCGACGCGCGAATAGGCCATGCCGCCGTTCAGATCGCGACTGACGAAGAAGCCGCGGCCGTCGATGGCGGCGTCCAGCGGACGACCAGTGCGCACGGTATTGCCGTTGCGCGCCATGTTCTGACTGTGGCCGACCACTTCCACCCCCATCGGCTGCGCGCCGGCGTAGGCGGCGGAAAAACTGGTGCGGCTGGACTTGAAGCCGTAAGTGCCGGTGTTGGCGATGTTGTTACTGATATTGCCCAGTTGGTTGTTGACGGCGTTAATGCCGGACAAAGCAATGTCGAAACTCATGGTCGCTCCAAAGTTCGTAGGTGTCTTGAATCGGCGCTTCAGGCCTGGGTCTTGCCCAGCAGGCGGGTAATGGCGGAAGCGGGGAATTCGCCCAGGCCGGCCAGCGTCAGCGTGGGCTCGCCGCCGTTGATGGGCAGGCGCACGCCGGATACGGTGGCCTGCATTTCCAGCCCGGCTTTGGATTTGGACGCGGTGCGCACTTCCAGCTTGTAATCGCCTTCCACCAGGCCGTGCTTGCTCGGGTCCACGTTGAAATCGAACTCGCCGGCCGGGCGCTTGCCCAGGTCGATCACGGTTTGCTGGCCGCCGGAGTCGGTCAGCACCAGGGACACCTGCTGCTCTTCACCGGACAGAGTCACGCGGCCGGACAAGGGGTCCTTGCCGCTCAGATGCGCCTGGTCGGCCTGCACCAGCACTTGGCGTCCCACTTGCGAACCCAGCGACACGCCCTGCAGCTCGCGCAGCATCAAAGCGTTGCCCTGCAACTGCTTGAGCATGTCGGCGGAGCTCTTCATCTGGCTCATCTGCGCCAGCTGGCTGACGAACTGCGAGGCGTCGGTGGGGTCCAGCGGGTTCTGGTTCTGGATCTGAGCCAGCAGCAGCTTCATGAACATATCGTCCATGCCCGGGTTTTGTCCGGCGGCCGGCGCCACTGCAGGATTGGCGCCGTTGGAGGCGGCGGACGGGCTCTGCTGCCCGTTTTGCGCGGCGTTCACGCTCATGCGTTGTCTCCCAGTTTCAGCAGGTCCTGCTGCATGCCCTTGACCCGGGCCAGCACTTCCACATTGGTCTGGAACGCGCGCGAGGCCGACAGCATGTCGGTCATCTCCTCCACCGCGTTCACATTGGAATAGAAAACATTGCCCTCGGCGTCGGCCAGCGGATTGCCCGGCTCGTGCGCCTTGCGCACCGGCTCCTGGTTCTGCACCACGTCCAGCACGCCCACGCTGGCGCCGCGCCAGCCGTCGAAGCCGTCGCCGCCCCGGTATTGGGTGGCGAACACCGGCTTGCGGGAGCGGTAGGCCGCCTGTTCGCTGCCGGCGGCGGTGTCGGCGTTGGCCAGATTGCTGGCCACGGTGTTGAGACGCACCGTCTGCGCCGTCATGGCGGAGCCGGCAATGCGGGAAATATCGCGGAAGGACATGGCTTACTGACCTGCTATCACTTTGGCCAGCCCGCGGAACTTCATGTTCAGGAAGGCGAGGCTGGTCTGGAATTCGGAAACGTTCTGCGCGAACTCGGCCTGCTCCACGCCCAGCTCCACGGTGTTGCCGTCGCGCGCCGGGTGGTTGGGCAGCCGGTATTGCAATTCGCCGGACGGCGAATCCAGCGGAAACGCGGCGTCGTCCGCCGAAGCGGCCAAAGCCGTTTTGAAATCGATGTCCCGCGCCTGATAACCGGGCGTGTTCTCGTTGGCGATGTTGGACGCCAGAATACGGGTGCGCTCCGCCCTCAACTGCAAGGCAGCCGGGTGGACGCTCAATGCTTTATCAAGGTGCAAACCCATTGCCTAGACCCATGCGGTTCTCTACCATATTTAAACATCGGCTATCTAATTCACATTAAATGGCCGGTCGATTGAAAAGCGATACTAATAACCGCACCCCCTCACGTATACGGGATAATTACCAAGTCATCTGTAATGGGAATTTTCACATCCTCTCGGCATCAAACCGCGCCGCTATTGGCTGCGCTGCTCATTCTGCCCTGCGTTCCGGCGCTGGCGGCCCCCTATCCGGCCGCCGCCGCGGTGGAACAGACCGCGCGTTCTCTGCTGCTGCAAAAACTGGAAAAAGCCGGTCTGGCGGCGGCCCGCGTCAATCTCAAGGCCTTGCCGCCGCGCGGCTTCAACGCCCCGCCCTGCCCGGAGCCGGTGCGCGTCGCCGCGCTGGACGAGCGCTCCCCCAGCCGCATGCGGCTGCAAGCCCGCTGCGACGCCGCCGGCTGGGACGCTGAATTCATCGTCCGCGCCGAAATCAGCGCCCGCGTGGCGGTGGCGGCGCGCGACATCCCGGCGCGCAGCCTGCTGGACGCCGGCGACATCGAATGGCAGGAACGCCCGGTGCTGGACCCGGCCGACATGGTGGGCGCCAAGACCAAGCTGGAAGGCCTGAGCAACCGCACCGCGCTGCGCCAGGGCCAGCCGCTGCGGCTCAAGGCGCTGGAAGCCAGCCTGCTGGTCAAGCGCGGCGAGGAAGTGCGCATCGTGGCGCGCAACAGCGGCATCGAGGTGGTCGCCGCCGGCGAGGCGCTGGGCAACGGCCGCCAGGGCGAAATCATCCGCGTGCGCAACAGCGCCACCGGCAAGGTGATACGCGCCCGCGCCAGCCTGCCGGGCGAGGTCAATCCGGTGGACTAAGAACCTGTTCAAGGTCTGCTGCGCGTCGTGAAATGTGACACGGTGAGTACAGCTTCGAAATGCTCATGTACCCCTTGTACATTCCGCTCTCTCAGCGGTTTTCGCCTTGTCTCGCCCTAGTTCGCGAGACTTTGAACAGGCTCTAAGCAAATGAAAAGCCCCCGTTTGGGGGCTTTTGCTTGCGCGGGCAAGGCCGCCTGGAACAAGCGGTTTACGGTCTCGCCGGAATCGTCAGCCCGCGCTGCACCGCCGGCCGCGCCAGGAAGGCGTCCAAGGCGCGCGTCACCTGCGGGAAGTCCGCAATCGACACCAGTTCGCCGGCCTCGTAAAAACCGATCAGATTGCGCACCCAGGGGAAGATGGCGATGTCGGCGATGCCGTACTCCTCCCCCATCACCCATTGGCGGCCAGTCAGTCTTTGCTCCAGCACCGCCAGCAGGCGGCGCGATTCGTTCACATAACGATCGCGCGGACGTTTGTCCTCGTAGTCCTTGCCGGCGAATTTATGGAAGAAACCCACCTGGCCGAACATCGGGCCGATGCCGCCCATCTGGAACATCAGCCACTGTATGGCCTCGTAGCGCGCGGCGGGATCGGCGGGCAGCAATTGGCCGCTCTTCTCCGCCAGATACAGCAGGATGGCGCCGGATTCGAACAAGGCCAGCGGCTTGCCGCCCGGGCCGGCCGGATCGAGAATGGCGGGAATCTTGTTATTGGGGTTCAGCGACAGGAATTCCGGCGATAGCTGATCGTTGCTGTCGAAGCTGACCAGGTGCGCTTCGTACGGCAGGCCGGTTTCTTCCAGCATGATGGACGCCTTGACCCCGTTGGGCGTGGTCAGCGAATACAGCTGAATGCGTTCCGGATATTTCGCAGGCCATTTGCGGGTGATGGGAAAGGCGGATAAATCGCTCATACGCGCTCCATTGAGTTTGGACGGGTGGGTTGCGCGCCCATGATAAGCCCGGCTTTTGCATTTGTCTTAAATCAGCAGCTCGTCAATGGCGAGATGTTATTGACGCAATAGCTGGATACACTGTTAATCCGTGCCTATGGTCAACGCCGCCCACCAATAAGCAATTCATTCAAAAATAAATTTCCCTTCTAAATCATGTGGAATGTATTAGTTTGAAATGAGGTTGGCGTGCTCCAATGGCACTCCTGGATGGCAATTACAATGGAGGCAGCCATGCCCTTTTTTTCCGGAAAACTCAAGGAGCAGCTCAACGAGCTGACCGGCCAACTGGACGGCCTGCGCGGCATGCTGTCCGCCATCGACCGTTCCATGGCGATGATACAATTCACTCCCGACGGCATCGTCACCAACGTCAATGAAAACTTCCTGCGCACCATGGGCTACCGGCGCGAAGAAGTCATCGGCAAGCATCACCGCATCTTCTGCGATAAAAACCATGTTTCCAGCCCCGCCTACGCCGAGTTCTGGCAAAAGCTGAAACGCGGCGAGCCGGTCAACGGCCGCTTCAGCCGCTACGCCAAGAACGGCGAGGAAATCTGGCTGGAAGCCAGCTACACCCCGGTGCTGTCCAGCGACGGCCAAGTGTGCGGCGTGGTCAAAGTGGCGTCCGACATCTCCGACCAAGTGCATCAGGAACAGAACGACCAGGCCATCCGCCTGGCGATCAGCCGCTCCATGGCCCAGATCGAGTTTGATCTGGACGGCAATATCCAGGACGCCAACGAAAACTTCCTCAACACCTTCGGCTATACCTTGGCCGAAATCCGCGGCAAGCATCACCGCATGCTCTGCGACGCCGACTACGCCGCCAGCCCGGACTACGCGGAGTTCTGGCGCCAGCTGCGCCAGGGCAAGTTTTTCCAGGGCCAGTTCAAGCGCCTGAGCAAAAACGGGCAAACCATCTGGCTGGAAGCCACGTACAACCCGGTCTACAACCTCAACGGCAAGCCGGTGCGGGTGGTCAAGTTCGCCCAGGACATCAGCCGCCGGGTGCAGCAATTGCAGGCCCAGGCGGAGAATGCCCAGTCAGCGGTGGAAGTCTCTGTCAATACCGAGCAACTGTCGGTCAAGGGCAGCGCGGTGCTGGAACAGGCCGCCAGCGAAATCACCAAGGTGGCGTCCAGCGTGGAAAGCTCCTCCATCATCATCACCAAGCTGGGCGACAGCTCCGGTCAGATCGGCACCATCATCAGCACCATCAGCGAGATTGCGGACCAGACCAATCTCCTGGCCTTGAACGCGGCGATCGAGGCGGCGCGCGCCGGCGAGATGGGCCGCGGCTTCGCCGTGGTGGCGGACGAGGTGCGCAAGCTGGCCGAGCGCACCAGCCAATCCACCGGCGAGATCTCCGGCATCGTGCGCAGCATCCAGGAAGACTCCAAGTCCGCCATCACCTCCATGCAACAGGTGCGCGGCCTGGCCGACACCAGCTTGCAGCTGTCCGAACAGGCGCGCGACTCCATCGCCGAGATCCGCGCCGGCGCCAAGGAGGTGGTGCAAGTGGTGCGCGACGTGTCGGAGCTGCTGCAGCAGCGCGCCTGAGCCTGGAAGGCAGGCTCGGAAAGCCTTGATCCAAATCATGTCCGCGTCCGCCAGGACGCGGCGATACTGAGGCGCCCACACCTTTCCCGAGCCCGCGATGAAACACCCCCACCCCGCGGCGATGCTGGCCCAGGCGCCGCATCGCGCCGCCTTTCTGCCCGGCATGCTGTTCGCCATCCTGCTGCTGGCCGCCTGGAGCGCCGAGTTGGCCAGCCGCCTGCTCGGCGTCCACGCCGCGCTGGCGGTGCCCTCCTCGCTGGCCCACGGCTTCCTGATGCTGTTCGGCTTCTTCCCGCTGTTCATGACCGGCTTTCTGTTCACCGCCGGCCCGCGCTGGCTGGGCGTGGAGCCGCCCGGCCGTCTTATCTTCGTCGGCGTGCCGGCGCTGATGGTGGGCGGGCTGCTGCTGTGGCTGGCCGGGCTGTGGCTGGGCATCTCCTGGACGCTGATCGGCCACGCGCTGTACACGCTGGGCTTCAGCGGTCTCACGCTGACTTTCGCCTGCCTGCTGCTGGCCAGCCCGCAAGCGGACCGCCGCCACGCCTGCGCGGTGCTGGCCGCGCTGTTCTGCGGCGCGCTGGCGCTGCTGGCCGGCGCTTACTGGCTGATCTTCCAGGACGGCCAGGCCTGGCTGTGGATGCGCAATCTGGCCTTGTGGGGCTTTCTGCTGCCGGTGTTTCTGACCGTCTGCCATCGCATGCTGCCCTTCTTCTCCGCCAACGCGCTGCCGGAGTACCAGCCCTGGCGACCGGGCTGGCTGCTGGCCGCGCTGCTGGCCGGCTCCTTGGGTCATGGCCTGCTGGACGGCTTCGGCCTGCCCGCTTGGCCGCTGGACGCGGCGATGGCCGCGCTGCTGGCTTACGTCAGCTGGCGCTGGCGGCTGGTCGCGGCGTTGCGGGTCAGGCTGCTGGGCATGTTGCACCTGGCTTTCGCCTGGCTGCCGGTCGGCTTCGGGCTATACGCGCTCAATGGCTGGCTGGCTTCGCCGCGCCTGGCGCTGGCGGCGCTGCACGCGGTCACCGTCGGCTTTTTCCTGACCATGATGATCGCCTTCGTGTCGCGGGTGACGCTGGGCCACTCCGGCCAGCCGCTGCAGGCCGGCCCCGGCTTGTGGCGGCTCTACCTGGCCGCGCACTGGCTGGCGCTGACCCGGGTGGCCACCGAAATGCTGCCCGGCGTCTGGTCCGGCTGGTTGTACGGCGCGGCGGCCCTGGGCTGGCTATTGACGCTGGCGGCCTGGGGCCGCGCCTTCATGCCCAGCTACTGGCGGCGGCGCGCGGACGGCAAGCCGGGCTGAGAACCTGTTCACGGTCCGCGGGCCGGCTTTGAGCCCTGCGCTCAAGCCTGCCCGCGCCGGCGCAGATAATCGGGCACTTCGTCGGCCGGCATCGGCCAGCCCAGCAGATAGCCCTGCACATAGTCCACGCCCAGCCTCAGCATCAACTGTAAATCCGCCTCTTCGCCTATGCCTTCGGCCACCACCTGGATATTGCGGTCCTTGGCCAGCCGGATGGTGGATTCCAGAATCTCCCGCGCCACGCTGTCGTCAGCGGCCCCGGCCACCAGCGAACGGTCTATCTTGATCGCGCTCACCGGCAGTTCGCGCAGATACTCCAGGCCGCTGTAGCCGCAGCCCACATCGTCCAAGGACACGCGGAAACCGGCCATGCGCAGCCGTATCACATTTTCCAGCGCCTGATAGATGTTTTTCAGCCGCTGGGTTTCGGTCAGTTCCAGCGTCAACAGGGCCGGCGCCATGCCCAGTTCCTCCGCCGCCTCGGCCAGGCTGGACGGCAAATCCGGGTTGCAGAACTGGCTGGCGGTGAGATTGATCGAGACCCTCAGGCCGGACAGCGCCACTTGTCCGCTCCAACGGCGATAGTCCTCCACCGCCGCGCGGAAAATGACGAAGAACAAGTCTTCGTCCAGACCGTAGTGCTCCAGACCGGGCAAGAACGCCGAGGGCTCCAGCAAGCCCCGCTCCGGGTGACGCCAGCGCGCCAACGCCTCCACCCCCGCCACCCTCAGCCGGGCGGAATCGGCCTGCGGCTGATACCAGGGCAGGATTTCGCCGCACCGCAATGCCCGCTCCAGCTCCTGACGGTCGAAATCCGACGACGCCCCGTCCCATGCCGGCCGGCGCGCCACCGTTTCCCACAGCTTGCATAGCTGTTCCATGGACAAGGGCGTGTTCAGGCTGCCTATCACCGGCAGATTGTGAAACGCGGCCACGCGGTAAGCGCCCATCAGCATGTCCTTGGACAGCGAGCTGTTGAACACGATGGGCGGCACCGCCGGCAGGCCGGACAGATGCCGCAACAGCAGGATGCCGTCCATCCCCGGCATATTGAGGTCGCTGATCATCAAGTCGTAGCGATGTCGCTGCAAACGCTCGAGCGCGTCGGCGCCGTCGCGCGCCTCGTCGATGCGGTCGATGCCCACTTGGCGCAAAGCCTGGCTCAGCGCGCAACGCTGCAAATCGTGATCGTCCACGATCAAAACCCGCATCGGCGCCGGGCCGGGTTTGGCGGTTATCGGTTCCATGGCATGTTCTCTGTCCCTTTCAGAGCGCTATTTTCCTTAGCCGGCCCAAGTGTAAGGAATAGGAAGATGCTGAATTTGCCGGTGAATTTCCAGATATGGTTTTTTCCGCTCTTATCAAAATCGCATCAAACTTTGCCGCATGAGAGCGCGTTTTTGTTCTATATCACCATTGGAGACCGCCAAGATGAAATCCCAGTCCAATCAAGCAAATAGCGCGAAAAACGACGGCCACAGCCCGGATTGACCCAAATTGAATGAGCGCGTCCGGCGCCCGCGTCGTATACCGGCAACGTCAAGCAGGAGGCCCGGCAATGAGAAGCAATCTTCCCGTGGATGGCACCGAGGTGTTTTTGCTGCCCCACCGCCCCATCGTCACCAAGACCAACCTGAAAGGCCAGATCACTTACGCCAACCGCGCCTTCATCGATATCAGCGGTTTCAGCGAAGAAGAATTGATCGGGCAGCCGCACAATATCGTCCGCCATCCGGACATGCCTCAGGCCGCCTTCGACGATCTCTGGAGCACCATCAAGACCGGCCGCCCCTGGAAGGGCCTGGTCAAGAACCGCACCAAGCAAGGACATTTCTATTGGGTGGAGGCCTATGTCACGCCCATCTGCGAGGGCGGCCAGCCGGTGGGTTATATGTCGGTGCGCAGCGCCCCGTCCAAACAGCAGACCGCCGACGCCGAGCAGCTTTACGCCCGCGTCCGCGAACGGAGTCAGGCGTTTCCGGACACCCGCCACGCCGCCCCGCCGACGACGGCCTCGCTATTACTGTGCGCGCAATTGCCCGCCGCGGCGCTGATCCTGGCCGGCGCCGCCGCGGACGGCGCCTTGCGTCTGACGCTGCTGACGCTGGCGGCGGTCTGGGCCTTGGCGGCCTCCTACCTGGCCGGGCGTTGGCTGGCGCGGCCGATAGACGCGGCGCGGCGCGCGCTGATGCGGCTGGCCGAAGGCGACTTCAGCGCCCAGATTCCCCCCTCCGGCCCGCGCGAGCCGCGCGCGGTGCTGGAAGAGATGGAAACCCTGCGCATCCACCTGCGCGCCATCCTGGCCGACGTGGTCGCCGGCGCAGAGGACGTCAGCGAAGCCGCCACCGCCACCCACGCCGAAGCCGAATCGCTGAACGCCCGCGGCGAATCCACGCTGGAAGGCATCACCCGGGTGGCGGCCGCCTTGCAGCAGCTGTCGGTGTCGGTGAACGAGATTTCGCAATCCACCCGCACCGGGGCCGAGTTCGCCGACCAGGCCACCGAACTGGCCAGCCAGGGCGAGGCTCAGATGAGCGACACCCGCCAGGCTGCCCAGGCCGTGGTCAGCGAGGTGTCCTGCACCCGCGACATCATCATCAAGCTGGAGCAATCGGTGGAATCGATCAACACCGTCACCGGCGTGATCAAGGACATCGCCAACCAGACCAATCTATTGGCGCTGAACGCGGCGATAGAAGCCGCGCGCGCCGGCGAACAGGGCCGCGGCTTCGCCGTGGTGGCGGACGAAGTGCGCAAGCTGGCGGAACGCACCGCCGGCAACACGCTGGAGATAGAACAATCGGTATCCTTCCTGCGCGAACGCTCGCAAGAGGCGCTGGAGGAAGTGAAGGCCGCGGTGAACAAGGTCCATACCGCCGAGGAAACCATACAAGCGGCGGCCGAGGGCCTGGAGGCGATCCGCAACGCCAACGAGAAAGTGGCGGAGTCCTCCTCCAGCGTGGCCAATATGCTGCAGCAGCAATCGTCCGCCTCCACCGAAGTGGCCCAGAGCATGGAAACCATGAGCACGCTGACCGAACAGAACAGCCACAGCATCGCCGCCACCCTGCAAGTGGCGCAGAAGCTGCACACCACCGCCAGCGATCTGCGCCGCCTGGTCAGCCAATTCGAAAAACATATGTGAGCGGCATCCATCCTGCGGCCGTATGGCATGTTTGCGAAAAATATTCATGCAAACGAGTTTTATTACACAAACTGTGAAAAATTACGGAACTACTTGATAACCATTCTTTCATAACCGTTATTCGTCGCGGCTCTACTGCACTGCACCATGACACCGGTCGCGACGAAGACGGCGCAGGCAGGCGGCGCATGCCGCCCGCCCGCGCTCCCGAAACCCCAATCGCAAGCCAAGCTTAAGGAGGTCGCCGTCCAATAACATCGCGCCTAACGCGACGCACCGCCGCTAGAGCGGCGTCGAGTCCGGCGCCGGAATCGCCCGGCCACGCGCCCGGCCTTCCATTCAGAGCCGTGAACATGATCTCGCCCAAGCCGCACGCGGCTCCCGGGCAAGGAATCAAGCGGTTCTCAGAGTCCGTTCAAAGTCCGTCGAGCAAAGCGAGACAAGGCGAGGATAGTTGAAGATGCGAATGCGCCTACGGCGCGCGAGCATTCTGAACACCCAGTCACCGCGTCCCGCCTTACAAACGCGGACAATTGAATAGGCTCTCAGATGCAGTGTCTCGTTCGGCGAGGCTCCTATGCAAACACAGGTCACTGATCTGACGACGTCGAGAGACGCCCAAGGTTAGGACAGGCTTTATCGGATTAAGGTATAGCCCAAAGTGACTTCCCGCATGCAGTCGGGATACGTTGCATAGTGCCAAAACTTAGACGCGGAGATAGCTTTTCTGCACTCTCTCTTCTGGTTTACGCCCCCATTGTGACAACTGTTTGTGGTTATAAAACAGCTAACGGGGAATACCTCAAAATGTCTTTTGCAAGCATCACCCTGCCTACCGCTCAGGCAAACGAAGTCAATCTGAAAGAAACCGTCGCCTCCTACATGAGCGACTCGCTGATCACCCTCAGCCGCGACATGAAAGTCAGCGAAGCGCGCGAGCACATGCTCAAACAGCTGCGCGACGAAGACATTCCCGCCCAGATTTTCGTCATCGACGGCAGCCGCTTCCTGCACGGTCAACTCTCGGTCAAGCGCCTGCTGACCGAAACCGACCTGACGCTGCCGGTTTCCGCACTGATGGGCCCCACCGCTTTTGTCGTCGAGCCTAACCAACAGCGCCGCGATATCGTGCCGGAGCTGATAGACAAGGGCGTGGACCTCGCGCCCGTGGTCAGCGGCGGCAAGCTGCTGGGCGCTCTGTACGAAAAGGAAATCGCCGCGCTGATCCGCGACGAAGGCACCGACGACGCGCAACGCCAGGGCGCCAGCCTGCCGCTGGAGACCTCCTACCTGGAAAGCTCCCCGTGGAGCTTGTGGAAAAAGCGCCTGCCCTGGCTGCTGCTGCTGTTCTTCGCGGAAGCCTACACCAGCACCATCCTGCAAGTGTTCGAAGAGCAGTTGGAAGCCGCCATCGCCTTGGCCTTCTTCATCCCGCTGCTGATCGGCACCGGCGGCAACAGCGGCACCCAGATCACCTCCACTCTGGTGCGCGCGATGGCGATGGGCGAAGTCAGCCTGCGCAATATCGGCACGGTGCTGCGCAAAGAGGTGACCACTTCCTTCATGATTGCGCTGGCCATCGGCGTGGTGGCCTGGATACGGGCCTGGATGCTGGGCGTGGGCGACGAAGTGGCCTTGGTGGTGTGTCTGACCCTGATCGCCATCACCATCTGGAGCGCCATCGTGTCCTCCATCATCCCGATGCTGCTGAAGAAAATGCGCATCGACCCGGCCGTGGTGTCGGCGCCTTTCATCGCCACCTTCATCGACGGCACCGGTCTGGTGATTTACTTCAATATCGCCATGCTGGTGATTTCCGACCTGGCCTAAAGCCCGCTCAAGGTCTCGCGGACCTCCGCGAGACCAAACAGCATCGCGCAAACGACTCAAGTCCGGGGACAGCCTACGCCTGTCCCTGCCTCCAGCTTGATCGCAAGGCAGAGCGCGCCAAGCCCCATCAAAATCGAGCGGCCATGCCGGCGCCTGCCGGCGCGCCGCCACCGGCAATATTGCAAGGAGTTACCCGATGAAAAACCATCCCGATGAAAAACCATACGGTAACGAATCATCAGGATGGCCTCAGCCCCGCCGCCGCTAGCTGCCACACGCTGCTTGGCAACTTGAGCAAGCAGACCGCGCCGAAGCTGAAATCGGACAAGGCGACCCGCCCGGCCGACGAGTGGCAATCCGCCAGCGTGCTTCTGGACCTCCCTCAAACCAATGCCGCCCTATTCCACACGCTGTTGATGGGCATGCTGGCGATGGATGACGCGCAGGCGCTGCAAACCGTGTATCCCTCCCTCAAATGCCTAGGGCCGCAGCCTTGCCCCAGTCCCGCAATGAGCTGTATCAGCCCCATCCAAACCGAACACCCCATGACAGCCGACAAAGACTACCCCTTGGGCTTTGCGGTGCGTGCCCATGACGGTCATGGAGCAGCCATCGCCTATGCCGCGCATGAAATGCGCGACATTCATGGCGGCATGCGCTTGAAATCGACTATCGCGCTGCCTGGAGCCCTTCCCTGTTCGCGGCTGCAAGGACACCTGGATCACTTTGCCGCTGAATTTGGCCATTGGCACGCGGCGGTGATGTCCGGCGGCAGCACCTGGGCGGGTTTGCTCTTATAAGCGCCGATTCACAACACAACCGACGCTGCCTTGCCCGACGCGCCGCGCCGCCTGCGCTGGCGCGTCGGCGCGCCTGGCCTTGGGGCAGCCCTCGCCGCGCAAGCCAAAAGCGAAAGAGGCCATGCGCGCGCACGGCGATAGACACTCCGCTTCCCGCCCCATGTTTTCACGAAACGCAAGCCCCTTTGAACAGGCGCTAAGGCCAGTCCTCCTCCCTTGGTTTTTATCACATCATCGCCACATTGTTTTTGCCCAGAAGTCATGCTAATGTCCTGATAAATTTAAATAATCAAGACATACGCCGGCACCTCATTTCATCGCAACGCCACTTAAACGGCCTCTTTCATGACCCATTCAAACCGTAAACGCTTCGCCGCCGCGCTGGCGCTGGCCGCGGCGCTGCCGCTGGCGGCCCACGCCGAAACCTTCGACCTGGGCGCCATTCTCAAGGACGGCATCAAGAAGGCGCTGCAAAAAGACCCCGCCGCGGACGGCGCCGCCGCCCCGATGGCTCCCGGCGTCTACGACGGCTCCGACAAACAGTTCGAGCGCACGCTGACCATCCGTCCCAACGGCAAGTTCGAACTGGAAGTCATGCAAAAAGGCAAACCCGGCCAACTGCGCTCCGGCTCCGGCAGCGGACAGTTGCAGGCCAACGGCGGACAGTGGCGCTATAGCGAAGGCATCTGCACGATGAACGTCCTGCCCCAGACCTCCGCGGTGCAAGTGCAGGTGGAGCGGTGCGCCAGCGCCTTCGGCGACGTGCCCTTCGACGGCGTTTATCGTCTGAGTAAAGCGGCCGGCGGCGCCCAGGCCGGCGGCGGCAAGAACAAGGCCTTGGCGGCGCAGCTGAGCTGCCACAATCTCAACCTCAGCGAAAACGGCGTCGCCAAACTGCTGGCCGCCGCCGCCGGCACCGCGCCCAATCAGGTATGGGAACATGAGCTGGCCTTGCCGGGAGGTTATGACTACGGCGGCCTGCCTATCCGCTCCGTGCAGCTGTCCGAAGTGGACGGCGGTTTCCTGGCGCTGTTCGTGGACGGCGACGCCGCCGCCATCAAGAGCGCGATCAAGAAAGCCCAGCGCAAGAGCAGCAGCGCGGCGATGTTGAGCAAGGTGGGGGAAAGCTATCCCTTCCCGGGCAAACCCAACGGCCTGCCCTATGTGCAGTGCCGCAGCAAGGCGGTTCAAAACGGGCTGTATTGACGCTGGCCCCAAACGACAATGGCCCCGGCAAACGCCGGGGCCATTGCATTTAGTCGACCCGTTTAAAGCTCAACCGCAAGCGCCGACGTGGCCGCAGGCGGTGCAGAACTCGCAGCCGTCTTTCTTGATCAGCGCGTGGTTGCCGCATTCCGGGCAGGGTTTGCCCGGCACCTGTTTCAAGGCGGCGCTGGCTTCCGGGCTGAACAGATCGCTCTGCTCCGGCACCATCACCCCCATTTCCTCCAGCGGCACGCCTTCCTCGGTCAGCACGCCCAGCATCGCGTAGCGGTGGATGATCAGCTGCGCCAGATAGGCGACGGTGGACGGCCAGCTCTGCGATTTTTCCACGCCGGGGATGCGGGCGAAGAAATCGCCCTGCGGCTCGGCGTAGCTCAGCAGCTTGCGCAGCTTGAGGCCGATCCAGGCCGGATCTATCACCCGCATGTCCAGGCTCAGCATTTTGCACAGGCCGTCCAGCTCGCGCGGGTAGGCGCCGGCCAGCCACATCGAATACGGCCGGCGCTGGCCGTTGGGCAGCACCAGTTCCTTGATGAAGAGCACGAAGTCGTCGCCGGTTTGCGGGTTGCTGACGTCCACCGACCAGCTCATGGTGCCGTCGGTGCCCGATTTGGGCTCCTTGCGCGCAAACAGCGCGTCCATCACCGGCGTCGGCTCGTTCTGGTCCGCCGGCAGCGCGCCCAGTTGCTCGACGCGGTGGCGCACCACCTGGCCCAAGGCCGCCGAGGCTGAGGTGGCGTAGACGGTGCGCTCGCCCAGATCGAACACATAGCGCTTGTCGCCGTTGGTGTGCGACAGCGCGTCCAGCTTGGCCGCCAGCCAACCGTGATCGCGGCAGCGCATGTCCATGGACAGAGTCTTGGCCACCGCGCCCAGGCCGCGCTGTTCTTCCGTGGCGTTGACCCAGCATTCGAACGGCGACACCCGGCCGTTCTCCACATGGCCCACCACCACGGCGAAATCGCCGGCGTCGCCTTCCACCATGAAGGTCCACGACGGGTTGCCTTCCTTCAGCTTGGGCCGGTTCGGCCATTTCAGGCTGGATAGCGCCGGCGTCGGCGCGGTGTTGAGCACCACGCGGCGGTCCGGGTCGCCGTCGCCGCTGCCGGACAGGTCCTGCGGCGTGGCGGCGCTGGGCTTGGCCGGCTCCACCGACAGCACCGAACCCAGCACATTATTGGGCCGGTAGGTGGTGATGCCCTTCAGGCCGGCGCGCCAGGCTTCCAGGTAGAGGCTTTCGAAATCGTCGAAGGGGTAATCGCCGGGCACGTTCACCGTCTTGGAAATGGCGGTGTCGATATAGGGCGCCACCGCCGCCACCATGCGCATATGGTCCAGCGCGCTCATTTCCAGCGCGGAAACGAAGTAGTCCGGCAAGGCGTTGGTGTCGCCGCCCTGCATCCGGTAAACGCGGTAGGCGTGGTCTTCCACCAGGTATTCCTGCTGGCTGCCGTCGGCCATGCGCTTCTTGCGGGTGTAGAACCAGGAGAACGGCGGCTCGATGCCGTTGGAGGCGTTGTCGGCGAAGGCCAGCGAAATGGTGCCGGTGGGCGCGATGGACAACAGGTGCGAGTTGCGGATGCCGTGCTTGCGGATGCGCGCCTTGATCGCCTCCGGCAGCCGGCTGGCGCAATGCGGCGCGGCCAGGTAGGCGTCGGCGTCGAACAGCGGGAAGCCGCCCTTCTCGATGGCGAGATCCACCGAGGCGTCGTAGGCGGCGTCGCGCATCGCCTCGGAAATGCGGCTGGCGAAGCGGCGGCCCTCCTCGCTGTCATAGCGTATTTTCAGCATGATCAACGCGTCGCCCAGGCCGGTGAAGCCGAGACCGACGCGGCGCTTGGCCTGCGCCTCGCGTTGCTGCTCTTCCAGCGGCCACACCGTCAGGTCCAACACATTGTCCAGCATGCGCACCGACATGCGCACCACTTTCTCGAAGCTCTTGAAGTCGAAGCTGGGCTTGTCGCCAAAGGGCTGACGCACGTGGCGGCACAGATTGATAGAGCCCAGGTCGCAGCAGCCGTAATCCGGCAGCGGCTGCTCGCCGCAGGGGTTGGTGGACTCGATCACCTCGCAATAGGACAGATTGTTGTCCTGATTGATGCGGGTCATGAACAGCACGCCCGGCTCCGCGTGATCGTAGGTGGAGGCCATGATCTGCCGCCACAGCTCGCGCGCCGGCACCGTGCGGTAGACCCACAGGCCGTCCGCGCGCTGATAACTGTCGGGGAAAGCGTTGGACGACGGCTCCACCGCGTGGGTCAGCTCCCAGGCGGCGTCCGCCTCCACCGCGCGCATGAAGTCGTCGGAGACGCCCACCGAGATATTGAAATTGCGCAGATCGCCCTGGTCCTTGGCGTGGATGAAGTCCTCCACGTCCGGGTGGGAAATGTCCAGCACCCCCATCTGCGCGCCGCGGCGCGCGCCGGCGGACTCCACCGTTTCGCAGCTGCGGTCGAACACCCGCATATAGGACACCGGGCCGGACGCGCGGCTATTGGTGCCCTTGACCCGCGCGCCCTTGGGACGGATGCGCGAGAAGTTGTAGCCGACGCCGCCGCCGCGGCGCATGGTTTCCGCCGCCTGCAGCAAGGCCTCGTAAATGCCCACCTTGCCGTTTTCGGTTTCGGACACCGAATCGCCCACCGGCTGCACAAAGCAATTGATCAAGGTGGCGCGCAGATCGGTGCCGGCGGCGGAATTGATGCGGCCGCCGGGAATGAAGCCGTTTTCCAGCGCCTGATAGAACAACGGCTCGAAACGAGCCGGCTCGCTTTCCAGCGCCGCCAGCGCCTTGGCCACGCGCAGGCGCACTTCGCCCACGCTTTGCTCGCCGTTCTTGGCGTATTTTTCCAACAGCACCTCGCGGGAGATGTCCTGCTCGGTCATGGCGGCGATGTTTTCCTGCTTCATGGTTCCCGGTTCCTCTTGAATTGCGGCCTGCGGCGGCCAGGGCGGCCCCCTTCCAGCATGCAATGGACCGTGTGGGCCGCAAAAGGTTTCAACACGTCCGATACGCAATATCTGGAAAAGAAAAACGGCGTATTACACTATATGTAGTTACGCCGTTCGTTGACACATATCAAGCGCTATTCCACGCCGCCGCCGCTTTTCCCGCTTGTCATGGGTAAAAACACGACGCGCGGCCGCCGCCTCACGGCGTCTTCAGCTTCACCTCCAGCGGCACCCCGTCGCGGCCGGCGGAGACCTTGACCGGCTCGCCCAGCTGGATGCGCTCCTGCAAGGCCGGATCGGTCTTGAGCATGGCCGCGCGCGCGTTGGCGGCGCGTTGCTTGGCCAGTTGCTGCAGGCTGGCGTCGGTGATGCTCTGCGCGGCGATCAACTCGTCCCGCAGCAGCTTGCCCAAGGCCGCGCCGGACGGCCCGCCCGGCTTCAGCGTGTGGCCCAGCAGCTTGAAGCGGCCGATCTGCTTGCCGTACACCGATTTGACCGCGGACAGGATTTCCTCGTCCTGCATGTCCGGCAGCGGCAGCGGCTCGCCGGCGCCCAGCTGGTGGCCGGCGGCGGCGAAGATCGCCAGATCGGTTTGCGCGCGCGCCATTTCCTTGCGGTCCGCGTCGGCGTTGTAACCGCCGCTGATGGACAGCATCAGCTTGGGACGCTTGACCATCAGCCCGGCCACCTTGACCAGCTTCTCCCGCTCCGGCGGCGTCACATTGGCCTCGCCGGCCACGAAGCGGATATCGTCGAAGCCCTCGCCGCCCAGCAAGGCGCCCAGCGCGCGGAACGGCGCGGTCACCACCTTGGTCACCACGTTGACGATGGCTTTCCAGATGATCTTGCCGTAGCTGAACTGCGGATCGTCCAGGCTGCCGGCCACCGGCAAGTCCAGGTCGATGCGCTTGTCGCTGTCCTCCAGAATGGCCACCGCCAGCCGCAGCGGCAGCCGCGGGCCCTTGTATTCGCTGTCCGGCAGCTCGTCGCCCAGTTGCAGGGAATCGATCACCACCCGGTTCTCGCCCTTGAGCTGGCGCTGCTCCAGCAGATAGCGCAGGTCCACCGACAAGCGTCCGTCCTTGACCTGCCAGCCGGCGAAGTTCATCGAATACGGGTTCAAGGTGCCCATGGAGATATTGCGGAAGGCCAGGGTGATGTCGGTGTTGTCCGTGGGCGCCAGCGGCGACAGCGCGCCGCGCACCTTGACGTCGCCGAACTGGTCCACGTCGCCGTCCAGCGTGATGTTGCCGCGCTGCTTGGCGCGGGTGGACAGGTTCTGGATGGAACCGCGCAGATTATGCATGTCGGACGCGAAGTCAGGCTTCATGCCGTGGTCGGCGAACTGCACCCGCCCGCCCTGCACATGGATGGACCTGACCTCCACCAAGGGCAGCGGCGCCGCCTTGGCCGACGGCGCCGGCGTCGCCGGCTTGCCGCCCTGGCCGGCGAACAGCCGGGTCAAATTGAGTTCGCGCTTTTCGTCCAGCACCAGCCGCGCCGCGGGCCCTTGCAGCCGCACATCGTTGATTGTCGCTTTCAGCGGCATGCCCTGAGCGCTGAGGCCGCGCACTTGCAGATCGCGCCACCCCAGCAAGGGCAGCTTCTCGCCCGGCTCGTACACCGCCAGCCGCGCCACGCCGGCGGAGCCGCCGACGCGCCAGCCGCGCGCGCCGACATCCAGATTCAGATCCGCGGACAACGCGCCGCCGCCGAAACGCAGCGAGGTTCCGCTCAAGGCGTACGGCGCCAGCGGCGCCAGCTGCACCCCGTCGGCGCGCAGCCTGCCCTTGAGCGCGCCGGCCGCGGCGTCGATATCGGCCTTGACCGCCAGCTTGCCGCCGTTGAGCCCGCCGGCCAGATCCAGCGCCAATTGCCGGCCGTCGTCCACCGCCACCGTGCCGCCCAGGCCGGACAGCGTCATGCTGGCCGGCTTGGACAGGCTGCGGTCGGTCCAGCGCAGCTGGCTGTCCTGCAAAGCCATTTCCGGGTAATCGAACTTCCAGGCCGGCGCGGCCTCGCCTTGCGCGCGCGCCGGGGCGGCGGCCGGTTTGGAACCGCCGGCCGGCTCGAACAAGCGGGCCAGATTGATCTGGCCGGCGCGGTCGCGCTCCACTTGCGCATCCAGGCCGCTCAAGCTCAGCTTGCCCGGCTCGATGCGACGGCCTTTTTGCGACAGCTGGCTGGACGCCAGCTCGGCGCTGGCCAGGCTCAAGACCGGCGCCGCGCCCTGCGCGCCCAGCTTCAGCTCGTCCAGCCGCGCCAGCAGGCCGGTCAATGCGAAGCCGTTGTCCGGCGACAAGGAGAAACGGCCGGACAGCAAAGGCAGCTTGGCCTCCAGCGCCAAGGGCTGGCGGAAACCCTGATCCGCGTAGCTCACGCGCCAATTGCGCAGCTTGATCGCTTCGATGTTCACCAGCCACGGCAGCGGCGCGGCCGCCGGCTGCGGCTTGGCGGCGGCCGGCGCGGCCGGAATCGCCTTCTGCCAGTCCACCGTTCCGTCGCGGTCGCGCCCGGCCATCGCCAGACCCTGGTCCAGTTCGATGGACTGCACTTTCAGCATTGAACGCGCAAGATCCAGCGCGCCGCCTTCGACGCGGACTTCCGGAATCGTCAGTTCGCTGCGGCCGCCCGGCGCCTTCAGCGCGAAGCGCAGCAGGCTGGCGCGGAACGGCGACACCGTCAGCTCCGGCGTCTTGCCGGACATTTCAAAATGGTAGCGCGCAGACACGGACAGCCGCCCTTCCGGCGCCGCGGTGTTGAAATGCGGCTGCACATAGGGCCAGACCGAGGCCAGCGGCAACTCCGCCATCTGCGCCTCGCCGTCCGACTTCAGCGGTTGCAGATTGATGCTGCCCTTCCAGTTGAAGCGGGTGCCGTCGGTCATGGCCGCCTGCATCGTATAACTGCCGTTTTCCGGCAGCGTGGACAGGTCCAGCAGCGACAGATTCAACGGCACCAGGGTGAAGCGCTCGTCGCCGCCCAGTTGATCGGACAACTGCGCCTGGCCCTTTCGGATGTTCAAGGCCTTGATCATCAGCCGCGGCAGCTTGTCCGATCCCCCTTCGGGCTTGGCCGGGCCGGCGGCGTCGGCGACGAAGCTGGCCCAGTTCCACTGCCCGGCGCGGTTGCGCGCCAGGGCCAGCCGCGGCTCTTCCAGGGAAAACTCCTGCGCCTGCCAGCGGCCGATCAAGAGCATGGACGGATCCAGGTTCAGATACGCCCGCTTCACCGCGAACAGCGGCCGGCCGTCGCCCTCGCTCAGCTTGAGATCCCTGACCTCCAGCGACATGTCCCAAGGCGTGATCCTCACCTCGCCCATGCTCAGCGTGCGGCCTATGCTCTTTGCCCACTTGGCCGCGGCGTCGCTGATCATGCCCGGCGCCAGCCAGCCCAGGAAGCCCCACAGCAGGGCCAGCAAGACGATGGGAACCGCCAGCCAGCGCAGCCAACGACGGCGCGGTTTAGACGCTGGCGGCTTGGAATCTGAAGCGGGAGTGATCTGTTCGGTATCGTTTTCCATATCGTCTAATTCTAATACTCATAAAGAGGTCTTAACAGTCCCCTGGGCAGATTTCCCTGTTGCCGCAAACCAACAACTGACCTGCATCCAATCAATAATCATTGCGAATGTCCACGCGCCGGGACTAGCATGCATTCGTTCAAAATATTGAACATTTCGAACCAAAAACGATCAATGCTTTCAAAGCGGCATTGTGCCGTATTACCAAATCTGAGAGGAGCACCCGGATTGCCGATCCATCATTGGGCCCGATTCCAGCCCCGTCCCGCCTGCCCGCGCAGCCCCGGCTGCCGCACACTGGACCGTAGATTATTTTTAGTACAAGCGCAGCGGCCGCATACGCTGAGGCACGACGCCCGGCGCGACAGCAGCTCGGGCGCGCACACATGACAACAGAGGCTTTATGAATAACGCAGAACAAATCAACAAATGGTTGGACGACAATCGCATCACCGAAGTGGAATGCCTGATCCCGGACATGACCGGGCTCGCCCGCGGCAAGATCGTGCCGCGCCATAAATACAATCCGGCCGAAGGCCTGCGCCTGCCGGAAGCCGTGCTGTCCATGACCGTGACCGGGGACTACCCGGACCAGGACTTCACCTCCCTCGCCGATCCCGACATGCGGCTGATTCCCGACGCCAGCACCCTGCGTCCGGTGCCGTGGAACCTGGAGCCCACCGCCCAGATCATCCACGACTGCGCCTTTTTCGACGGTCGCCCGGTGGACCTGGCGCCGCGCAATGTGCTCAAGCGCATCCTCAAGCTGTACGAAGACGAAGGCCTCAAGGCCGTGGTGGCGCCGGAAATGGAGTTCTACCTGGTGGAAATCCAGCCGGACGAAGACATCCCGCTGCGCCCGCCGGTTGGCCGTACCAAACGCACCGAAGCCGGCATGCAGAGCTTCTCCATCGACGCCGTCAACGAATACGACGGCATCTTCGACGTGATGTACGACTGGTGCGAAGCCCAGGGCCTGGCGCTGGACACCCTGATCCACGAAATGGGCACCGCCCAGATGGAAATCAATTTGGACCACGGCGACCCGCTGGCGCTGGCGGACCAGGTCTTCCTGTTCAAACGCACCGTGCGCGAAGTGGCGATTCGCAACAATATGTACGCCACCTTCATGGCCAAGCCGATGCAGGGCCAGCCCGGCAGCGCCATGCACCTGCATCAGAGCGTGGTGGACAGGGAGAGCGGCAAGAACATCTTCAGCCTGAAGGACGGCCAGCCCTCGCAGAAATTCTTCCATTTCATCGGCGGCCTGCAAAACTATCTGCCGCCGGCGATGCCCTTTTTCGCGCCCTATGTGAACTCCTACCGCCGGCTGAGCCGCTATACCTCGGCGCCGATCAATCTGTCCTGGGGCTACGACAACCGCACCTGCGGCCTGCGCGTGCCGCACTCGGACCCGCAGGCGCGGCGAGTGGAAAACCGCCTGGCCGGCGTGGACGTCAACCCCTATCTGGCCATCGCCGCCAGCCTGGCCTGCGGTTATCTGGGCATGAAACAGGGCCTGATGCCGTCCGAACCGCTAAGCGGCAGCGCCTACGAGCAACCGCACCAGCTGCCCCGCCACCTGGACGACGCCATCGACATGCTGCTCAAGTGCGAACCGCTGACCAATCTCTTCGGCGAACACTTCATCCGCACCTATAGCGCGATCAAGGAAGCCGAGTACCGCGAATACTTCGACGTGATCAGCCCGTGGGAGCGGCGCTTCCTGCTGCTGCACGTTTGATCGGCGCTTAGAGCGTGTTCACCGTTTCGCAAGCCAAGCTGAGACAAGGCGAAAACTGCTGAGAAAACGGAGCGCGCACACGGTAGACGCGCGTTTCGAAGTGGTACTCGCCGTGCAATGCTTCACAATGCGCTGCGGACTTTGAACCGCTTCTTAAGGCGCGGACCGCTCGCCGCCGGCCCCTGTTCCGGACCGGCGGCTTTTCCGCCCCACCGTCATCAAACTGTGCATTGACAATCCCCGGCTCAGAATATTCAATATGCTTAACACTTGCCGCCAGAGCATTCCATGCACCCAAGCCCCCAGCCCGACCCCGTCCGCCCAGCGTCCTGCGCCGGGCTGAGCCTGAGCCAAGTCCTGCGCCAGGTGCAAAGCGACGCCTCCCCGGACAACGACCGCGACTACTGCCGCGCGCTGCACGACTTCGTGCGCGACCGCGTGCGCTTCGGCTTCACCAGCCAGTTTGAAACCGTCACGCCGGAACGCACGCTGGCGCTGGGCCGCGGCCATTGCAACGCCCAGGGCGACCTGCTGCGCGCGCTGCTGACCACCGCCGGCATTCCGGCGCGGCTGCGCTTCGTGCGGCTGGACAAGCGCGTGCTGCGCCACGCGGTGCCGGCCCCGATCTACCTCTGCCTGCCGGAACACCTGTTCCACGGCCTGGTGCAAGCGCGGCTGGACGGCCGCTGGCTGCACTGCGACAGCTATCTGTTCGACCCCGACGGCTTCGAGCGCCAATACGCGCGCCTGCTCGCCTCCGGCCTGCCCCGCGGCTACGGCCTGCGCCTGGGCGCGAACTGCCGCTGGAGCGCGGACGCCGACAGCTTCTGCCAAGCCGGCGCCGACGACCTCCACGACGAAGACCCGGTCTACGACAACCTGGCCATCGCCCTGCAGGAAAAAGCCGGCAACAACACCTTGCTGGGCCTGCACTTCAACCAATGGCTGAAGCTGGCGCCGTCGCCGCTGCGCCGGCGCGGCGAACGCTATCTGAACAGCCGGCTGCATCCCGCCCGCTGACGCGGCCGGCCGGCGCGGCCGCTATGACGGCAAGCCGCCGGCTCCCGGCTTGCACGCCCAGGTGGCGATGAAGGCCGGCAGATAGCCGTCGATGACAAAGCGCGGCGTCGGCTGCATCTCCTCGTGAAACCCCGCCAGCAAGAAGCCGGCCTCCAGCTGGCCGCCTATCTGCTCCGCCAGGCTGTGGCCGAAGACCAGCGCCTCGCCGCCGGCCCGCTTGGCCGCCAACGCCTCCGGCGCCAGATCCCGCAGATCGGAATACGGCGCCGGATAGCGCGGCCGGATCAGGCCCTGGCGCGCGTATTCCGGATCGCGGTCGCCGATGAAGGCCGCCGGATTGAAAAAACTGCTGAGCAGGCGGCCGCCCGGACGCAGCACCCTGAAGCACTCGCGCCACACCGGACGCACGTCCGGCACGTAAAGATTGGAAATCGGGTGGAATACGCAATCGAAGCTGGCGTCGGCGAAACGGGACAGCTCGCGCATATCGCCCAGCTCCGTCGCCAGGCTCAGCCCTTCGCGCCGCGCCACCAGGCGGTCGCGCTCCAACTGCTGCTCGGAGGCGTCCAATACCGTGACCTCGGCGCCGGCCGCCGCCAAGAGCGGCCCCTGCTGGCCGCCGCCGCTGGCCAGACACAGAATGCGCCAGCCGGCCACCTGATCCAGCCAGCCGGCCGGCAACGGCCCCGGCGTCAGCCGCGCCCGGTGATCGCCCGCGCGCGCGGCGGCGACGGCGGCGGCGTCCACCGGCTGCGACCACGGACCGGCCTGCTCGGCCTGGCGGTCCCAGGCGGCCTGATTATGCGAAAAAATATCGAGAGAAACGTGTTCCGACATGGGGAGTCCTATTCCATTCAGAAAATTGGGGACACCCAGCCAAAAGCGCATCCATAGCGAAATGGACAGCCCCCGCGAAGGGGCAAAGACGAAGCGGAAGACCAAACGAAACGGCAATGCGGCAAACGGCCCTGGCTGGGCAAACGAGTGACGGGCATTACAGCTTCATTCCGGCGCGCTCCTATCGGGACAACACTGAAGAGATTCAAACCGCGCAAGCATGCGGCGCAGGCGCTCATTCTACGCCAGATCAAATTTAAATGACATAACAATTCCGTAAACCACGCCATTCAAGCTTTGCGCTCCCCCACCCCTCGGAGACATGATGAAAGCTTGCCTGGCACTGTGCGCCGCGCTGCTGGCCGCCCCCGCCCTCGCCGCCTATCCCGACGACCTCAGGCTGACCACCTGGAACGCGATGCTGCTGCCCCAGTCGCTCTATCCCAATTACGGCCAGGAACAGCGCGCCCGGCTGATCGCCGCCGCTCCCATCCTGCAAAACCAGGACGTGGCGGTGTTTCAGGAACTGCAGGACAACAGCAGCTCCGAAGCGCTGCTGCAAGGCCTGAAAGCCCGCTTCCCGCATCAGACCCCGGTGATAGGCCGCAGCCAGAGCGGCTGGGACGGCACCGAAGGCTGGAACGGCGCCAAGCCGGAAGACGGCGGCGTCGCCATCGTCAGCCGCTGGCCGATTGTGGAAAAACGGCAATATCTGTTCCGCACCGCCGGCTGCAGCTGGGAACAATACGCGCTCAAGGGCTTCGCCTACGCCAAGCTGCAAGCGGGCGGCCGCTACTATCACGTGCTGGGCGCCCACCTGCAGTCGGAAGACAGCGGCTGCAAGGACCACGCCGCGGCGCGCCAGGCCCAGCTGCGCGAAATCGCCGACTGGCTGCGCGCGCGGCAACTGCCCAAGGACGAAATGGTGCTGATTGCCGGCGACATGAACGTGGACCGCCGCAAGCCGGCGGAATACCGCGCGATGCTGGACATCCTGCAAGCCAGCGAGCCGCGCTACGCCGGCGTCGCCGACAGCTTCGACACCGCGCGCAACGGCCTGGCGCTGGAGCGCTACGGCGCGCGCGGCGGCGACGTCCCGGAATACCTGGACTACATCCTGACGCTAAAGGCCCACCGCCAGCCGTCCGCCTGGCACAATCTGGCGCTGGACGCGCCGTCCCCGCAGTGGACGGTGCAATCCGTCGGCAAGCACACCTACGCCTACACCGACTACAGCGACCACTACCCGGTGCAGGCCTTCGCCTGGGCCGACGCTGCCACGCCCACGCAATCCTATACCGACCAGGCCGGCAGCTACCGCCAGGTAAGCCTGCAAAACCTGGGCAACGGCCAATGGCTGCAAAGCGCCGCCGCCAACGACGGCTGGCTGAAGACCGGCCCCGGCAACGGCCCCGCCGCCCGCTTCAATCTGTCCAACAACTTCGCCATGCGCGACAACGGCTGCCTGCGCTCAGGCGACTATCTGCGGGTGGAGCGCGCCGACCGCCCCGGCTGGTTCTGGACCTGGTGGGGCGGCCTGGACGCCAATCAATACGCCTACTACACCAAGCAAGGCCCGCTCAACGCCTCCACGGAACTGCGGCTGCAGATTCAGGACCGGCCGGACGGCTGCCTGCGGGACGGCGACATCGTCAGCTTCAAGGATTGGGCGCGGCAGAGCGATTACTATCTGACCGCCTGGAACGGCGGCGCTCACGATGGCCAGCTCTATCTATGGCAGCCCGGCGTCGGCCCGCGCGAACGCTTCCGCGTCGGCATCGCGCGCCAGCCGCAGCGGCAGGATTGGAAAGCGCAATTGATTTACGCGCAGAACAAGAAGCGCTAAGAACGTGTTTACGATCTCGCGAACCAAGGCGAGACAAGGCGAAAACAGCTGAGAAAGCGGAGTGCACACACGGTATATGAGCATTTCGAAGCGGCACTCGCCGTGCCACGTCCACGACGCGCAGCAGATCGTAAACAGGTTCCAACGAGAACAGCGGGCGGCTAGCCGCCCGCTTTCAGGAGCGTTACCAGGCGAGGATCAGCAACAAACTGCCCAGCAACAAACACAAGGGGGAATAGAAACGGGTGTCGTTGCGGGCGAAGCGGCTATCGCGCACGCTCTTGAACAAGCCGACGTAGCGGAATTCGCCGATGCCGCGCAGCAGCAACGCCGCCGCCAGCGCCAGCAAGCCCCAGCGCACGGTCTCCATTTGCCAGAAGCGCGTCAGATGGCCATGCAGCGCAACCGCCAGCGCCGACAAGGCCAACACGCCGGCCACGGCGAACGTGCCGCCGCGGGTGGGCTGGAACAAGGGCTTGCCGTCCACCTCGGGCACGGCGGCGCCCATGCCCACGGTGCCGCCCAGCGCCCAATAGCAATGGACCAGACTGATAATCAGAAAAACAGTAATCAAAAACAGGCTCAGCATAAGCAGGTTCCCTTTCTAATTAAGTGTTTATCGGAAGTTCAACCTCGCCTTGATTATAACACAATCCCATCTGCATTGATTTTCGGCAAAAAAACGGCAACGCCGGGCAAACTCGCGCCCATCGCCGCGGATGGCGCGCTGAGTGAATTCTGCAAGCCGCCCTCCGGCTTTTTGACGACAGTAGCGGGGTCGAATCACTCCATGTCTTCCACTTGAAAGCCGACCCCATGCCAAACATCACCGCCCACAGCGCCACTCGCCCTCTCGCCGCTCCCGCGGCCTTGCCGACTGCCCGCGCCGCCGCCGCTCAGCCACAACTGGGCCTGGGCCGGCAGCTGGCCAGCGCCTCGAATCGCTGCGCCGCCGCGCCGGACCGCCCGCAAACCACGCAAGGGCCCGTTCCGCAGCAAGCCCGTTTCCAGTCGCTGTTGTTCCGGGTGGCCAACGGCGAGGTCAACGCCTCCCCTGCGCGTCAGGACCAAGCGGTGGCGCTGTACGGCCTGAGTCACGCGCAAATGCAGCTGTCCCGTTTCGTGCGCGGCGAACTGGACATGCAAAACGTCGCCACCATCGCCAATTACAATAAGCAGCTGAACATCGTCCATTACAGCCGCGACGACGCCATGTATAGCATCTCGCCTCGCAAGCTGATCCAGGAATTCAGCCGCCACATCAGCGACGCCGCCGCCGGCAAGCTGGTCAAGCGCGCGCCGCAGCCGGCCGCCCCCATCCTCCAGGCCTGGGCCGATTACCTGGGCGCCCATCACACGCGGCTGGACCCGTTTGTCCGGCTCAACGCGCTGCTGGCCGACGTGCCGCCGGCGGAGCGCTCCGCCGTGGCCACCCGCTTTGTGCTGAAGAACACCAGCGGCGGCTGCCGCACGGAAACCACGGTCAACACCTTGCTCTATCTGGTGCACGCCTGCGGCTGCAAAAACGCCGACGACGTTGCCGCCGCGCTCGGCAAGCGCACGCTGGAACAGCGCGACCTGCTGGACCTGTCCGAACTGTTCATCAAGCACTTCTTCCGCAACTCCAGCAAACTGGGCCTGGAATTCTTCGCCCAGCAAGGCGCGGAAATCGCCTTTGCCTGGAACGACGCCGGCCGCGGCAAGATGGACCTTGAAGCGATACGGCAAAAACCCTGGCAAGAACAGCAGCGCCGCTTCCAGCACAGCTACGAGCCGATCACCTACTCCGAAGTCCGCTCCGTGCTGCGTCAGCCCGAGCTGTTCGACGGCAAAGTCTCCAAAGTGTATTTCGCCGACGCCGGCGTGGAACTGGCTGGCTCTCCCGCCTCCGAGCAATGGGTGGCGCTGACGCGCCCCATCGCCGCGCAGCGCCACTAAACAAGGCCGCATAAGACAACAGCCCCCGGCGCTTTCGCGCCGGGGGCTGTTTTCAGATCAAGCGCTCTCGCCGCTTACTGCGCGTCCGCCTGGATCGCGGTCAGGGCGATGGTGTAGACGATGTCGTCCACCAGCGCGCCACGCGACAGATCGTTGACCGGCTTGCGCAGGCCTTGCAGCATCGGGCCCACCGACACCACGCCGGCGGAGCGCTGCACCGCCTTGTAAGTGGTGTTGCCGGTGTTCAGGTCCGGGAACACGAAGACATTGGCGCGGCCGGCCACTTCACTGTCCGGCGCCTTTTGGCGGCCTACGGATTCCACGCTGGCGGCGTCGTACTGCATCGGGCCGTCAATCATCAGATCCGGGCGCTTTTCCTTGGCGATGCGGGTGGCTTCGCGCACTTTCTCCACGTCCGAACCGCTGCCGGAAGTGCCGGTGGAGTAAGAGATCATCGCCACGCGCGGGCTCAGGCCGAAGGCGCTGGCGGAATCCGCGGACTGGATGGCGATGTCGGCCAGCTGTTCCGCGTTCGGGTCCGGGTTCACCGCGCAATCGCCGTACACCAGCACCTGATCCGGCATCAGCATGAAGAAGATGCTGGACACGATGCTCGCGCCCGGCGCGGTCTTGATCAGCTGCAGCGCCGGACGGATGGTGTTGGCGGTGGTGTGCACCGCGCCGGATACCAGGCCGTCCACCTCGTTCAGGGCCAGCATCATGGTGCCGATCACCACGCTGTCCTCCAGCTGTTCCGCCGCCTGCGGCGCGGTCAGGCCCTTGCTCTTGCGCATTTCCATCATCGGCGCCACGTAGCGGCCGGCGGCCTCTTTCGGGGCCAGGATTTCAATGTCGGCCGGCAAGGTCACGCCCTGGGCTTCCGCCACCTGGCGGATGCGCTCCGGTTCGCCGATCAGCACGCAGCGGGCGATGCCCTTCTCGTGGCAGATGGCGGCGGCCTGGATGGTGCGCGGCTCGTCGCCTTCCGGCAGCACGATGCGCTTTTGCGAACGGCGCGCGCTCTCGATCAGACGATGGCGGAAGGCCGGCGGCGGCAGGCGCACTTCGCGCGGCTCGCCGATCTTCTGCACCAGCACCGCGGTGTCGATGCGCTCGGCCACGAAGTCGATCATCGCCTGCATGCGCTCGGCGTCTTCCATCGCCACGTGACGGTCCAGATTGGCCAGCATGGTGCTGGTCTCATAGGTGTCGCGCTCGGTGGACAGAATGGTCAGGCCGGCTTGGCGCGCGGACTGGATCAGCGGCAGGATGCTGCCGGACACCGGTTCGCCGCAGGTCAGCAGCAGGCCGGCCAGCGGCACGCCGCGCAGCATGGCCAGCGAGGTGGCCAACACCACGTCGCTGCGGTCGCCCGGCGTCACCACCAGGGTGCCCGGCAGCAGGCGTTCGGCCATCTTCTCCACGGTGCGGGCCGCCACCACGGTTTCGCGCATGCGCGCTTGCTCGATCTGGCCGGCGTGTTCGATCTTCAAACCCAGCGCGCTGACCACGTCCAGCACGCGCGGCGCGTCCAGCTTGGCGTCGTAAGGCACGCAGCCCAGCAGCGGCGTGGCGCAGCCCTGCGCCGCCAACTCCGCGCGCAGGCCGGCCAGATTGCCGCACTCCGCGCCGCGGTTCAGCAGCAGGCCGGCCAGCTTGCCGTTGCCGTCGGCGCCGAACTGGCGCTGCACCAGCTGCACGCATTCGGCGATGTCGCGCGCGCCGCGGCCGGCGCCGGACAGCACCAGCAACAGTTCCGCGGACAGGCTGCCGGCCATTTCCGCGTTCAGGCGGATGGCGGTTTGCGCGTCGCTGTCCGGCACCAGGCCTTCTACGATCAGCACATCGTGATTGTCCCGCGCCTGTTCCGCCAGGCGCACCACATCTTCCATCAAGGTGGCCAGCTCGCCTTCGCGCAGCATGGCTTGAGCACGGGCAAACGGGATGGACGCCGGCGCATCGATATTGCACAGCTGACGGGCGAAGTGGCTGGACAGCTCGGCGCCCACGCTGGCGGGCTGCGCGATGGGCTTGACGAAGCCCACCTTGATGCCGTCGCGCTCCAGCGCGTGCACCAGGCCCAGGGTCATGGAGGTCAGCCCGGCGTCCGAACCATAGGAAGCCAGGAAAAACACTCGTTTCGGTTGTTGCGATGTCATGAGTTTTACTTTCGACGCGCGCGCCGCCGCAAAGCGGCCCGGCGTTCAGAATCAGGCGGCGGCCGACGGAGCGCCGGCCGCGCGATACGGACGCGGCTTGCGCCGCGAAGTCCTATCAGATACCGGCCAGGTCGGCGGTATCCTTGGCGATCATCCACTCTTCGTTGGTGGCCATCACCAGCGCGGTGGTGCTGCCCGGCTGGCTGATCACGCCGGTGTTGCCGCGCACGGCGCGCTCGTTGGCGGCCGCGTCCACGGCGAAGCCCAGCACCTTCATGTGGTTCAGGGTCTTCTCGCGCAGCAGGCTGGAGTTCTCGCCGATGCCGCCGGTGAACACCAGCGCGTCGATGCGGTCCAGCGAGGTGGCCAGGCCGCCCAGCAGGCGGGCCAGACGGTGGGCGAACATGTCCAGCGCCAGTTGCGCGTCCACATTGCCTTCCGCCGCCGCTTCTTCCAGAGCGCGACAGTCGCTGGACACGCCGGAAATGCCCAGCAGGCCGCTCTGCTTGTTCAGCAGATTGTCGATGCCGTCCAGATCCAGGCCTTCCTTGCGGGCGATGAAAGTCACCGCGGCCGGGTCGATATCGCCGGAACGGGTGCCCATGATCAGGCCTTCCAGCGGGGTCATGCCCATGGTGGTGTCCATGCACTTGCCGTTTTTCACTGCGGAAGCGGACGCGCCGTTGCCCAGGTGGGCGATCAGGATGCCGTGATTAGCCGGGTCCAGCTTCAGCTCGGCCACGGTTTCGCCGGCGATGAAGCGGTGGCTGGTGCCGTGCATGCCGTAGCGGCGCACGCCGTATTCTTTGTAGAAGCGCTGCGGCACGGCGTACATATAGGCCGGCTTGGGCATGGTCTGATGGAAGGCGGTGTCGAACACCACCACCTGCGGCAGCTTGGGGAAGGCTTTCTGCGCGGCGCGGATGCCCACCAAGTGGCCCGGGTTGTGCAGCGGCGCCAGCGCGCAGCATTCTTCGATGCCGGCCAGCACTTCGTCGGTGATCAGCGCGGACGCCTGGAAGCGCTCGCCGCCGTGAACGATGCGGTGGCCGATGGCGACCACGCTGTCCAGCCACTCATGCTCGCCCATGAAACGGGTCAGCGCTTCCATCGCCTCAGCGTGGCTGCCGCCGTTCAGCGACTCCGTCTTCTTGCCTTCCGCGGTTTTGAAAATGATGCGCGAATCCGCCAGGCCCAGGCACTCGGCCAGACCGGACAGCAGCGGCTCGCTGGAGCCCTTGGGCAGCAGCGCGAATTTCAGCGAGGAACTGCCGCAGTTGATCACCAGAATTTCAGAAGATGTCGTCATAATATATCAGCGATTCATGATAGATAATTCGATAAACAAGCAGCGCCGCTCCGGGCGACGCTGCCAGCCAAAAACCACCGGCCGGAAGGCGTTCAAGTCACCTTCAAGCCTTTACAGGAAAACAACTCGCGGGCACGTTTGACTTGCTCCGGCGTGGGAATCGGCGTATCCGCCAACTGGTATTCCATGCCCAGCTTCTGCCACTTGTCCATGCCCAACTGATGGAAGGGCAACACCTCCACCCGCTCCACCACACTGCCCAGGCCGGCGACGAAATCCGCCAGCCTGCTGATGTCCTCGTCACCGTCGGTCAAACCCGGCACCAGCACGTAACGCACCCACATTTTCTTGCCCAGGCGTTGCAGCCGGCGGGCAAAGTCCAGCGTCGGCTGCAAGGGCTGGCCGGTCAGCGCGTGATAGCGCTCCGGGTCCGAATGCTTGATGTCCAGCATCACCAGGTCCACCGCGTCGAACCACTCGTCGCTCACCCGCTCATGCAAAAAGCCCTGGGTATCCAGCGCCGTGTGCAGGCCGAAGCGGCGCTTGGCCTCGCGGAACAGCGCGCCCACGAAAGCGTCCTGCATCAGCGGCTCGCCGCCGGACACCGTCACGCCGCCGGCGAACTTCAAAAAGCGCGCGTACGGCTCCAGCTCCGCCATCGCCTGCTCCACCGTGGCCTGGCGGCCGTTGTGCAGCTTCCAGGTATCCGGGTTATGGCAGTATAGGCAGCGGAACTGGCAGCCCGAGGTGAAGAAGACAAAGCGCATGCCAGGCCCATCCACCCCGGCCCCGCTCTCCGTGGAGTGCAGGTAACCCACCACGGATTCGGGAGACATGGCGTGTTCTTGCGGGACCGTGTCCACGGCGGTTTGGGTATCTGGCATGCGTTTGTGCTCCTATGGCCGACAGAGGCCGGCCCTTAACAGGCCGCCTTTTAAAGCATAGTGCGCGGTTCCGAACGGGGGCGAGCCCAAAACGCCAGAGCCGAACACAAATGTTATTTTACGAACACATTTTATATTCTAAAACGAAAATATGTGTTTGATACAGGTCAAAAGCGTACATTGTGATGTGCGCACGCCACATCCTCCCACACCCCCCACCCGGCAAACCCTTGATTTACGTGGAGTTCTAGTTAAAACAGTCGTTAGTTTTACCTTGCACTGCAATATTTCCGCTCGTTCACGAACATCGTCATCACACGCCGGGGGCATAAACCCGGCCTCGCAAGCGCCGGACCGCGGCTGAGCTGGATCAAGGCAAGCCCCGTTTTTGCAAACGTCATGACCGCCGCCTATTATGCCAAAGGGATTCCACACCTTCGGTAAACCGCCATGAACGCACTGCGCCTCGCCCTCAAAAGCGTGATCGAATATCCGCTGCCCGCCTCCAGCCAAACCCATGAAGTGGCCGCCATCGGGGCGGACCTGCTGCTGATCTCCCAGCAACCGTCCGGCGCGCTGGTCAAAATGCGCGTGGACCCGCACAGCGGCCAGCCGCGCGCCGCCGTGTCCCACGTCATCGACAACCCGTTTTCCGGCCTGCACGGGCTGGCCGTTTCCAAAACCCACCCCGGCTGCCTGTGGGTGACGCTGCAATTCCAGTCCGAGCTGTTGCTGATAGACCCGATAGCGTCTGACCTCACCACGCCGCCAAAAATCCTCAAGCGGGTGCCGCTGCCGCCGCCGGCGCGCGGCCCGCACGTGGTGACGGAAGACGGCGACATCCTGTGGACCTCCTGCAAGGACAGCCATCACATCGTGCGCATCAACAGCCTCATGCCCGCGGACGCCACTCTCTATCCCTGCCCGCCGCGGCCCATCTTCGTCCAGCTCCACCCGGACAGCGGCGACGTGTACGCCACGCTGGACCAATCCAGCCAGCTCTACCGCATCCCGGCCAACGGCGACGCGCCGGCCGCCATAGAAATCCCCGCCGAACACGGCAACACCCCGGTGGGCATGGTGCCGGGGCCGGACGGCAATCTGTGGTTCGCGCTGCTGGGCAACGCCTCCGGCGGCAACGGCGGCTTCGGCCGCGTGCTGGCCGGCGGCGAGATCGACTGGTTCCAGCTCACCACCGCCCCGGCCGCCGGCGCCGGCTTCATCCACCTGGGCTTTCCGCCCGCCGCCGGCCCGGAGCCGCGGCTGTATCTGCTGGCCTCGTCCATGGCCAGCGCCAACGCCCTCAACGGCGTGGTGCAAGTGAAGATGAGCGCGGACTACAGCCGCGTGGAAGCGCAACAAACCATCGCCTTCCCCTCGCAGCACAGCATGAGCCACCGCGTGCTCAGCACTGCGCACGGGCTCTACGCCACCGAACTGGGCGCCTGCTGCCTGGCGCACCTGCGGCCGGCGGAGAATCGTTACGGCGAAGGCGTCAATGAAATGGCCGACCCCTATTCGCTGTGGGGCTGCGGCATACCGGAGGGAGAAGTGCGTTATCCGGGAGCGCATCGGGAGGAATAGCGCCTGGCCATGCCCGGTCTGGTGAGGCCTTGACGGCAGGATACGAATGAACGGCTCCGGCCCCGCAAACAGCCCTGTCCAGTGACGGGCGCGCCTGCGGGGCCGGAGCCGTTCAGCCATGCGGATCCATACGCTGGCGGCTTAGCCGGAGATATCCCGCCTTACCCGTCGCAAATGCTGCTCGACGTAAAAGGCCGCGGCATCCTCATCGCCGATGATGATGGATTCGTAAATCAGCTGATGTTCCGCAACGTACAAGCCAATACGCTCCTCGTCATAGATGCCATCGTCGCGCAAGCGCTGCCAGAGAGGCTGCGCCATGGCTTTGGCCACCTCATCCGCGATGCGCACCATCAGCGCATCGCCGGTCATCACCGCCAGTTGCCGGTGGAACAAGCGGTCGCTTTCGCTCCAGAGCACTTGCTGCGCCGGGATGTCTATGTTTTTGACCCCCTTCATTTGCGCCAGGTAATACTCCGCCCGTTCATCGCGCTGCCCTTTTCTGGCCGCCATGCGGGCAATGGCCGGCTCTAGTATCAGCCTAACTTCCAGCGTCGATATCGGACTGTCGTCCGCCTGCCCGCGCTCGTTTGCGGGCACGGCTTGCCGCAGCCGTTGCAAGGCATCCTGGCAGACATAGGTGCCCGATCCGCGGCGCGTCATCACCAGTTGCTGATTCTGCAAAGCGCCAATGGCCTCCCGTACGGCAGGCCGGCTCACGCGGTAACGGGCGGCGAGCTCTCTTTCCGAGGGCAGCCGCGACTCAGGAGGAAACTCCCCTCCAACAATGCCGTTGCGGATCTGTTCAGCAAGCTGCTCATAGATGGGAAGCAGCTGAAAGTGGCTCTGTTCCAGAGTACTGGCATCCATTCTGGTTACCCCAAAACCAATTTGTTGTGAATTGGTGACAATTACGACCATGCCCCCGCCGCAGCAGCGGAAGCCCTTGTGACGCCGCCTCCAAATTGGTAACTTACAAAACAAGTTAACGATATAACAAGGTAATTTTAAGACCAATTTCATGGATTCCGGCAAAAACCCCAAGGGCAAACCGCGGATTTGGTCTGAATTTTGCCACTTATCGATGAGGGAGCACCATGTCCATCCCCGTACTGCCCGCCTCCGCAACCAAGAGCTTGTTGCCGATTGCCGATCTTTGTCAGGCCCTGTCCCTTGCCGCCGCCGAATACACGGCAGGGCGGATCGTCAGCCCGGAGCGGCAGGTGCTGCCCTTGCGGGGCGACGCCGTGCTGCTGTCCATGCCAGCCAGCGCCAACGATATCGGCATTCACAAACTGGTCAACGTGTGCCCGGACAACCTCAAGCAGGGCCTCCCCACCATCCATGGCATCGTCAGCGTGTACGACGCCCTCACCGGCCAGCCGCTGCTGATTCTTGACGGCCCCACGGTGACCGCTCAGCGCACCGCCGCCATTTCCATGTTGGCGATCAACAGCCTGTACGCCGGCAGGCCGGCCGCCATCGCGCTGATAGGCACCGGCAAGCAGGCCTCCGGCCATCTGGAAGCCATTGCCGCCCTGTTCCCGGACATCCGCGTGGATGTGCATGGCCGGGAAATGGCGGACAGCGCCGAGTTCTGCCGCCGGCACGCCCCCCTTCCCTTAGCGCTACGGCCATGCCGCGGCCGCGTCGCGGACGATGTCGGCGTGGTGATCACACTGACCACCAGCAAAGCGCCGATCTACCACGAGGACGCCCGCAGCAACCGGCTATTGGTGGGAGTGGGAGCGTTTCGTCCGGACATGGCCGAAATCGGGCCGGCCGCCATCGCCGGCAGCCAGCTGTTCTCTGACGACCCTGTCGGAGCGCGGCATGAAGCCGGAGACCTGATCCAAGCGGGCGTGGACTGGGACGCCGTGCGGCCCTTGGCTGAGGCGATAGCAGGACGCTACGACATCAAGCGCCCGCGGCTGTTCAAGAGCGTGGGCACCGCGGCCTGGGATTTGGCGGCGGCGCGCTGCGCGCTGGCGCATTGGAAGGCCGGTTAGCCGGGCGGCAACGTCCAGTTAGCCAAGAGCCGCTAACAAAACCGCGCAGCGTACCTGAGCCAAGGCGCGCCGACGCAGGCAGTACAAGCCGTACGACAAGGAGGCGCAACGCTGGATCAGGGGTTTTGTTAGCGGGTCTAAACGAACGGTGCGCCAACGCACCCGACGATAACTAGGAGGAGTGAACACATGAATCCATTGCCTGCGGATTTTGTCATCGAGACCGTGGAAATGCACACCGGCGGCGAGCCGGTGCGCATCGTACTCAACCTTGGCGACAGGATTCAAGGAGCGGACATCCTGGCCAAACGCCGTTTCATGAGCGAGCGCCTGGACCCCGTGCGCCGCCTGCTCATGCATGAACCACGCGGCCATTACGATATGTATGGCGCGGTGCTGGTGCAGCCCTCCATGCCAAACGCGGACCTCGCCGTGCTGTTCACCCACAACGAAGGCTATAGCACCATGTGCGGGCATGCCGTGATCGCCCTGGCCCGCTTTGCGGTGGACAGCGGCAAAGTGCCCGCCGTGGCGCCGCTGACGCGGGTGGGCATCGAATGCCCATGCGGCCTGGTGGAAGCCTTGGTGGAAATCCAGAACGGCAAGGCCGGCGCCGTGCAGTTCGAGAGCGTGCCCGCCTTCGCCTTTGCCCTGGACCTGCCCGTCAGCGTGCCGGGCGTTGGCGAAATCACCGTCGATATCGGCTACGGCGGCGCCTTCTATGCGATCGCCGCCGCTGAAAAACTGGGCGTGTCGCTGGCTGGCCCCCTGCGCGAACTGGTGGACGCCGCCTCCGCCCTCACCCAGGCGGTGCGCGACACCATCGCGGTGCGCCACCCCGTTGCCGACGACCTGAGCTTCTTGTACGGCAGCATCCTCACCGATGGCCGCGACCGGACCGCCGATGGCCGCAGCCGCAATGTCTGCGTTTTTGCCGATGCCGAAGTCGACCGCAGCCCCACCGGCTCCGGCGTCACCGCCCGCATGGCCGTCCGACACGCCAAGGGGCTGGTCGCGCCAGGGGAAACCTGTGAATTCGAAAGCCTGACCGGAGCGCTGTTCAGCGGCACGGTGGTCCGCCAAGCCCAACTGCCGGGCCATGACGCGGTGACGGTGCGCGTGGCCGGGCGCGCCCACTACAGCGGCAAAGCCAGTTGGTCGCTGGAACCCGACGACTTGATTGGCCGGGGCTTCCTGCTGCATTGAGCGCTTGCCTGGCGGCCCCCGGCCATGAGAGACGATGGCGCGGCCAGCCATCAAAACAAAGCCGCGCAAAGGAGACACGCATGAAACAGCAGCATCCTCGCAGCCTGACCGCCCTATTGACGCTTGGCGGCATGATGACCCCCTTCGCCCTCAGCCCCGCCCATGCCGACACCGTGGTGAAAATAGGCTTCTCCTCGCCCTTGTCCGGCCCGCAAGCCCACTACGGCAAGGACAATGAGAGCGGAGCCAAGCTGGCGATCAACGAGCTGAACACCAAGCCCATCACCCTAGGCGGCCAAAAAGTGAAGTTCGAACTGCGGTCCGAAGACGACCAGGCGGACCCGCGAGCCGGCACGCAAGCCGCTCAACGCCTGATGGATGCCGGCGTCAAAGCGGTGATCGGCCACTTCAACTCCGGCGTCACCATTCCCGCCTCGCGCATCTACGCCAAGGCCGGCGTCCCGCAGCTGTCGGTCTCCACCAACCCCGCCTACACCGCCGCCGGCTACAAAACCGCCTTCCGTCTGGTGGGCAGCGACAGCCAGGTGGGCGGCGCGCTGGGACGCTATGCGGTACAGCAGCTCAAGGCGCAGCGCATCGCGGTCATCGACGATCGCACCGCTTACGGCCAGGGCATTGCCGATGAATTCATCCAATCCATCACCCGCCTGGGCAAGCCGCCGATCAAGCGTGAATACACCCATGACAAGGCCACCGATTTCAGCGCCATCCTGACCGCGCTGAAGGCGCAGAAACCGGACATCGTGTTCTACGGCGGCGCGGACGCCCAAGCCGCGCCGATGGCGCGCCAGATGAAGCGCCTGGGCATGAGCGCCACCTTGATGGGCGGCGACATGCTGAGCACCGAGACCTTTATCAAACTGGCCGGCGCCAATGCGCTTGGCCACATCTCCGCCGTACCCGGCGGGCCGCTGGAAGCGCGGCCGGCAGGCAAGGCATTTCAAGCGCGCTACCAGGCCAGTTACCAACAAAACGTCGTCCTGTTCGCCCCGCACTTCTACGACGCGGTCATGATGGTGGCCGACGCCATGAAGCGCGCCAACTCGCCGGAACCGGCCAAATACCTGCCGCTGCTGGCCCAAACCCGCTACCAGGGCGTCAGCGCCGACTTCAGCTTCGACACCAAGGGCAATCTGAAGCAAGCGCCCGTGACGATCTCCGCGGTGGAAGGCAATGCCTGGAAGGTGCGGTCCGTGGTGCAGTAAGAACCGGTTTACGATCTGCTGCGCGTCGGCGATACGGCGTTGAAAACACCTTCGAAATGCTCATGTACCACGCGTACATTCCGCTTTCTCAGCCGCAACGCCTTGTCTCGCCTTAGCTCGCGAGATCGTAAACACGTTCTAAGAACCAGTTCATAATCTGCTGCGCGTCGGCGATACCGCCTTGCCTCAGATTCTCTGCGGGGGTTTTGTTAGCCGTTCTCAATTCGCCCGCGTCGCGGACGCAAACCCCGGCCAAGCGCCAAAGCTGGCGGGCGGCTCGCCGCCGCCCGTCCCGGATCAGCCCTCGGTCACCAGCAGGTCTTCATAGAAAGCGCCAAACTCGCCGGACGGATCGGCAATCTGGATTTCCAGAATCCACAAACCGGTGTCCGGGCATTGGGCGAAATCGCCCAGGCTGCCGGCCTTGTAAATGGCGTGCGGAAAGTCCGATACCCGGTGGCCCTTGATGTCCAGGTTCAGCCGCCAGCCCATTGCCTCGGCGCGCTCCGCCGCGTACTGGTACAAGGCTGGGCCGGCCAGGCGATCGCGCCGCCATTTGTCCGCCACCTCCTGCCACAGCTGGCGCGCCGCCTCCGCACAGGCCTGCTTGCGCGCGTTGTCGCCGACCACGAAGGTATCGCCGGCGTCGCCCTCATGGCCGTCCCAGACAATGCCCAGATCAATGAAAAAGATGTCGTCGTCCAGCAGCACATTGTCCGGGTCGATCTGCTGCTTGAAGATTTTCAGCGTGCTGCGGCCAAAGCGGATGATGATGCCGTGCCAGATGCGGTCCATGCCCATGCTTTCCAGCTCAGCCTTGGCCAAATCCTTGGCCTGCTGTTCGGTCATGCCGGGGCGGATCTGCGCGGCGATGCGCCGCACCGCCGCCATGGTTTTGTCGCGGGCGACGATCATTTTGTCCAGGGAGAAAGCGCTGCCCACCGCTTCCGGAGGGAGAGAGACTGTGGTCATGAGAAATGCCCTGTCTTAAGAACCTGTTTGCGATCTGCTGCGCTGCATGAGAGGTGACACGGTGAGTACCGCTTTGGAATGCTCATATACCACGAGTACATTCCGCTTCCTCAGCCGGTTTCGCCTGCTCTCGCTCTTGCTCGCGAGAACGTAAACACGTTCAAAAAATAAAGTGATGAAATGGGCAGTGAAGTATACCGCAACGCAGCAGAATCATGACATTCAAATCACGGACAAATCCTCCTGCCAGCCCCTGCTCTCGCGTCCCCGCTGGCTTGACCCTGCCGGCCCACTCGGTAACAATCGCCGGGTGCTGTTATTCACGGCACCGGGATTGGCGTCCCGTTCGAAACAGGGGGATGAAGGCGCGTCTGCGCCTTCATCCGTACCCGCTCTACGTCTGTACTTCATGCATGGCTGGCGGGTGCGTGGTGGGAGAGCGCCTAGCGCTCACCGATTCCTTGTTTCTCGGTACGCCAATCCTGTCTCGCGCCTGCCTATACCTACCCAACGACTCACAGGCAGGTGGTTTATCTTGTGTCAGCGCAGGAGAAACACCATGTCGAAAACCTTTCCCACTCGCCGCCGCTATCGCCAAGCCTCGCTGGAAGCGCGCGAAACCCTGCTCCCCTTCGTGTCCCGACGCCCAGGACGGCCGCAAGCCGATTACTGGCAGATGCCGGCCGCCCACCCGGACTACGCCGCCGACTGCGCCTATGGCCGCGAATGCGGCGCGCACTTCGTCCAATGGCTGAAGGACAACCCCGGCTATTGCGGCCAAAGCCTGCTGGCGCGCATCACCCGCGACATCGACTTCCGCAAGCCGGAGCAGCGCGGCTACCGAGTGGGCTTCTTCAACTATCTGGAAGCCATGCTCACGCTGGCCGCGCGCAAGGTGGACGTGTTCGAGCACGTTGACGAACTACACCGCCAGCAACAGGCGCAGATCAAACGCAAGAATATGGAAAACCGCTCGGTGCGGAAGATAGAGAAGAAGTAAGGAAGAACGAACCCCGGCCAACGCCGGGGTTCGTTCTTCCTTACTTCATGAAAACACTTTAAAAAACGATGCCACATAACCCCGTATAGATTTTTAATTCGTGACAACACACATCTCAATTACAACTTTAAACCCAGAATTAGGAGTGCAACTTCCATCAGAAGTAACTTCAGAACAAAAAAGTCCACTAGCCTTCATGCCCGTGCCCGACTCCATACTCAACTGAGGTTGTATCAACCAAAATTCCTGGAGAGTTTCTTATGAATTCTTCGTAGCTCTCATCGCTCTTTCTGCTCACCTGCCACACATAGCAAGCAGAAGCCAACAGCATCAAATAAGGGAGCCAGCATGAAAACTCAAAAGCACAGGATGTACATAAAAAATTTGGCAAAACTTGCTTGGAAGCATGATAGCCAACAACAAGAACCACCAAACCTAACCCTAGTGCCATTTGAATCCTTAGATGAGTGATCATTCTATTTTTAGGTCGATGCTCCCCAAAGTAATAATGAATTTCCCTTAAATCATCCTTGGTCAAAAACTGGCGCTCTATATTGGCAATAATAACAAGATTTCGATTATACCAGTAGCCGGCATCTAAAAGATGAGCAATAAGCCAAGCGGAAAGCAGCACAATCAAAGAAACAGCCACATCAAGGCTAACAACATTTTTTTCAACCAAAGAGAATATTGCAAATGCACCAACAAGAACACCAACCGACTGCCACACAACCATAATATGGCGATTAATATCATTAAACATCTGATTGTACATTTGAATCAAAAATTCTTTACGATCATTTTCCATAATATTTATCCTAACCCTGACAAATCAGCAGCTTCGTACCCAGACCACCCAGAGGTAATATTCCTTATTGAATCCCTAAGGCAACGCTCATAGCCTCCATCTGGATGTGGTCGAAATATCTCCCCATCAAAGTAGTCTCCAAATGCAGCATCTAGTGTAAAGCGATTACAATCCACAGATGCCACAGGCATTGTTTGTGCATAATGAAGTTGAACATCAGGCCTTCCGCCTAAAAGGTGCACCGGCCGATTAAAATTCACAGGAGCCAGAGGAGTACCCCCATAGCGTGTAGGCACACTAAAACCTAAGATAAACGGCTTCGGAAGAAGCTCTTCAAAACGACCATGGAGCTTAGGGTCTTTAGGTACTAGCACCACATGTACTGCATGTCGCTTGAGTTCCATTGCCTCTCGCAATATATCATCAAGCTGCAAAACTGATTCAATATCGCGCGCAACAGTCATGAATGGACGCAGCTTCACTACTGCATCAAGATGGCGATTGAAATCATATCGCTTCCATTGAATATCAAGAAAACCAACTCCGGCGAAATTAGTGTGACGAACATCTCTTGTGTTTGTATACCGAGCTCCTGGCCTCCAACCATACTGACTCGCGAGATCTATAACACGTTTACTATGAGCCACAAATTTGATTGGCCCTGCTTTATTATTCATATTCTTGCCACATATTAGTTCGAGCTGCAACATTTTCAAAAAATTGGATGACCACAATAAAATTCAAACCCCGCCCTGCCTTTCTACTGACACATCGCACATATACACCCTCACCACCCTATCAAAAGAATAACGAAACCATATATTTGAAAGACAAAAATAAAACCTGCACACAAGTTAGTCACTCTTCAAGTCATAGCCCCCTCCGAACTCTCTCAATCCCCGCAATATCAATCCTCACCATCCCCATCATCGCGTCGAACGCCCGCTTGGCGGCGGCGCGGTCCGGATCGGCCAGCGCCTCGGTCAACGCGCGCGGCGTGATTTGCCAGCTCAGGCCCCATTGATCCTTGCACCAGCCGCAGGCGCGGGCCTGGCCGCCGTTGCCGACGATGGCTTGCCACAGACGGTCGGTTTCGGCCTGGTCTTCGGCGGCCACCCGACCAGAAGTAATGACGTATAAATTAGACCACTTTATAGCACATAGGCATTTTTTGCGGCATTGATCCAAAACAGCCGCGCATAAAAAAGCCTCCTGAGCCGCGGCATCGACTTCCGCAGGCTGCAGCAGCGCGGCTACCAGGCGGGCTTCTTCAAGCATCTGAAAACCATGCTCACGCAGGCCGCGCGCAAGGTGGACGGGTGCGAGGACATTGACGAACGGCATCGCCAGCAGCGGGCACAGATCAAACGCAAGAGCATGGAAAACCGCTCAGTGCGGCGGATAGAGAAGAAGTAAGGAAGAACGAACCCCGGCTTTGGCCGGGGCTTGCTTTGGGGCGTGACGCTTTCTGAAATAATAATTGCTTAGCTTACGGCCTCTTACGCCCCCTAGCTGTCCCTCGCGGAGGGCCGCAAGCGGCTAGTCCGCCCATCAAATGGACCTGTCCCCAACCGTTCACTGGGAAGTTCGTTTCAGTGGTTCAGCTTGAACATATTGACGTGAACGCAGGAGGGGACGGCATAGTAGGTCATCAGGTGGTTCTCCAGTTCCGTCGCTGCCGTGGCGAGGTTCGTCAATGTGTGAACGCCAGAATTGGGATCGAAGAAATAGAGATCGCTACCGTCATAGGCAAGCGCCACAGAGTGGGGCGTAGCGCTTTGCATGGCGATCAGGGCCGCGCCGCGCCTGCTGCTCACCAACAGCTCGATGGTGTGCGTCAGCAACTGGACGAAGCCTCCCTCGAAGAAGGAAGACAAGGTTCCAATCGACTTGCAGCCCAGGGTCTGCGCCTCCTGTGAGTACAGGTTATGAAACGCCTGGATGGCCTTGCCCTGATTGCGAATACCGGGAAGGTTGCCCCCTCTGGGGTCGCTGATCGGTTGGTCGTCAATGTCGGTTTCATAGGCGCCGGATGTCATGAGGCCATCACAGATCTGGTCCTGCAGAGCCATGATGCGCTCAACCTTCCGACCGATATTCCGCTGTTCCAACATGTCGGCAAGTCCCGGCACCGGACCCAAGTCGAGCGCGCGCATGCAGAAATAAAAGGAAATGCCTTCGCAGGAGCCACTATGCCGTGCGTTGAAGTCACTTTGTTTGCAAGCCAAAACGAGGGTGATAGCCACAACATGCTCCTTGCTTATTCTCGGTTTTCATAACCAGCTTCGACTGACCGAGCCGGATATTCGAAGTGAGTCCTGCTCGAAGAACGATCGGCGAAAGGCATGCAACTGCAATCTGGCCCCTTTAAATTTCCTGTAGCAGGCGCCTGACGCTTCTAAGAACCTGTTTACGATCTGCTGCGCTGCGTGGAACGTTACACGATGAGTACGCCTTCGAAATGCTCATGTACCACTTGTACATTCCGCTTTCTCAGCCGTTTTCACCTTGTCTCGCTCTTGCTCGCAAGATCGTAAACACGTTCTACGCAATTGAAACAAGAAAAGCATTGGGCTCAGGAGTGAGTCGATGGCGTGTTGCTGCCCGAAATCAGCCACTTTTGGCCGTCAACAGCCACCTGAAAAATAACAACTATCCCCTCCTCGCCTTCTCAATCCCCGCAATATCAATCTTCACCATCTCCATCATCGCGTCGAACACCCGCTTGGCGGCGGCCCGGTCTGGATCGGCCAGCGCCTCGGTCAACACGCGCGGGGTGATTTGCCAGCTCAGGCCCCATTTATCCTTGCACCAGCCGCAGGCGCTGGCCTGGCCGCCGTTGCCGACAATGGCTTGCCACAGGCGGTCGGTTTCGGCCTGGTCTTCGGTGGCCACTTGGAAGGAGAAGGCTTCGCTATGTTTGAAGGCTGGGCCGCCGTTGATACCCAGACAGGGAATGCCCAGCACGGTGAATGCCACGGTGAGCGCATCGCCTTCTTTGCCGGCCGGGTAGTCGCCGGGCGCGCGCAGCACCGCGCCGACGCGGCTGTCCGGGAAGGTGGCGGCGTAGAAGCGCGCGGCGTCTTCGGCGTCGCGGTCGTACCACAGGCAGATGGTGTTTTTGCCCATTCCCCTTCCCTTTGCTGGCTCATATCGCTCAAAGACAGGCCATTGCCATGCACAAGAATAAGCAATGGCCGCATGCCCAAAACATACATTTGTCATGGTAGACAATTTTGGCGATCTCGCCGCGCGCATAAAAAAAGCCTCCCCTAAGGGAGGCTTGGCGCTGTGCCGGCTGGCCGTCGCGGTGGCCAGCGGCGTTGGACTTACATGCTGCCGTGGAAGGTGCGGTTGATCACGTCCAGCTGTTGCTCGCGCGTCAGCTTGACGAAGTTCACCGCATAGCCGGACACGCGGATGGTCAGTTGCGGGTACAGCTCCGGGTGTTCCATCGCGTCCATCAGGGTTTCGCGCTTGAACACATTGACGTTGACGTGGAAACCGCCGGCGTCGGAGAAGCCGTCCAGGCAGTTGGCCAGGTTGGCAACGCGTTCTTCTTCGCTATGGCCCAATGCGTCCGGGGTGGCGGAGGCGGTCCAGCTGATGCCGTCCAGCGCGGCTTCATACGGCAGCTTGGCTACCGATGCGCCCGCGGCGACAAAACCTTTCACGTCGCGGCCGTTCATCGGGTTGGCGCCCGGGGCGAACGGTTCGCCGGCGCGGCGGCCGCACGGGGTGTTGCCGGTTTTCTTGCCGTACACCACGTTGGAGGTGATGGTGAGCACGGACTGAGTCGGCATGGCGTTGCGGTAGAAGTGCGGCTGGGCCTTGATCTTGTCCATGAAGGTTTCGGTCAGCCATACCGCGATGCTGTCGGCGCGGTCGTCGTTGTTGCCGTAAGCCGGGTAGTCGCCTTCGATCTTGTAGTCCACCGCCAGGCCCGCTTCGTTGCGGATGATGTGCACTTTGGCATGCTTGATGGCGGACAGGGAGTCGGCGGCCACGGACAGGCCGGCGATGCCGCAAGCCATGGTGCGCAGGATGTCGCGGTCGTGCAGCGCCATTTCGATGCGTTCGTAGGCGTACTTGTCGTGCATGTAGTGGATGCAGTTCAGCGCCTTGACGTAAGTCGCGGCCAGCCAGTCCATCAGCAGGTCGAACTTGGGCATCAGTTCGTCGTAGGTCAGCACGTCGCTCTTGATCGGCTCAAAGCCCTTGGCCACTTGCACGCCGGACTTTTCATCCACGCCGCCGTTGATGGCGTAGAGCATGGCTTTGGCCAGGTTGGCGCGGGCGCCGAAGAACTGCATTTGCTTGCCGATGCGCATCGCGGACACGCAGCAGGCGATGCCGTAGTCGTCGCCCCAGTGCGGACGCATCAGGTCGTCGTTTTCGTACTGAATGGAGCTGGTGTCGATGGACACTTTGGCGCAGAAGTCCTTGAAGCCGCGCGGCAGCTGGGTGGACCACAACACGGTCAGGTTGGGTTCCGGCGCCGGGCCCAGGTTGTACAGGGTGTTGAGGAAGCGGAAGCTGCTCTTGCTCACCAGGGTGCGGCCGTCTTCGCCCATGCCGCCGATGGATTCGGTCACCCAGGTCGGGTCGCCGGAGAACAGTTGATCGTATTCCGGGGTGCGCAGGAAGCGCACGATGCGCAGCTTGATCACCAGGTCGTCGATCATTTCCTGGGCTTGTTCTTCAGTCAGCGCGCCGGAGGCCAGATCGCGCTCGATGTAGACGTCCAGGAAGGTGGCGACGCGGCCGAAGGACATGGCGGCGCCGTTTTGTTCTTTCACGGCGGCCAGGTAGGCGAAGTAGGTCCACTGCACCGCTTCGCGGGCGTTGACGGCCGGGCGGCTGATGTCGAAGCCGTACTTGGCGGCCATCTGCTTCAGTTCGTCCAGCGCACGGAATTGTTCGGACAGTTCTTCGCGCAGGCGCAGCACGTCTTCGTTGAAAACGGCGTCGTCCAGCTCATGGAATACTTTTTGGCGTTCGGCGCGCAGGAAGTCGGTGCCGTACAGGGCCACGCGGCGGTAGTCGCCGATGATGCGGCCGCGGCCGTAGGCGTCCGGCAGGCCGGTGATCACGCCGGATTTACGCGCGGCCATGATGTCCGGGGTGTAGGTGTCGAACACACCCTGGTTGTGGCTCTTGCGATAGTGGGTCCACACGTCCTTGATGACCGGGTCCAGCTTGAAGCCGAAGGCTTCCAGGCCGTTCTCAACCATGCGCAGGCCGCCGTTGGGCATGATGGCGCGCTTGAGCGGCGCATCGGTTTGCAGGCCGACGATGACTTCGCTGGCTTGGTCGATGTAGCCGGCGTCATGCGCGGTGATGGAGCTGCCGCGGTCAGCGGCTACATCCAGCACGCCACGGGCGCGTTCTTCTTTCAGCAACTCGCTCAGGGTGTCCCACAGCTTTTGGGTGCGCGCGGTAGCGGGCGCCAGGAAGCTGGCGTCGCCTTCAAACGGCTTGTAGTTCAGCTGGATGAAGTTGCGGACATCCACCTTGCTTTGCCATTCACCGCCGGTGAAATCGCGCCAGGGGTTGGCTTGAGTCGCGTCACGATTCAGAGCATCCATGTGTGCCTCCTAGTAACTATCAGTAAATGTTGAGTACTGAACATATTGTACATTCGGTTTCGAAAAAAATCGTTTGATAAAGATCAACTGCCACAGACTAAAACGCGCGTGCGGCCCCGCCCGAGTCGGCGGCAAAATCTCTTAAAAAACGCTTTATTTTCAATGCCATGAAAAACCACATCAACACGCCGTCATTGTAGCCGGCGCATTACATTCGAAAACGAACATCAAACACTCGTTCCAAGCGCCGCCGCGGCCGGTTTTGCGGCTTCGCGCCGCGCCGGCAGGGTGTGGCGCTCCAGCAGGTAAACCACCAGGCCCACGCCCAGCGCGCCGCCGGCGATATTGCCCAGGGTGGCCGGAATCATATTGTGCAGGATGGCGGCGGCGTCCAGGCCTTGCATGCCGTGCAGCAGGGCCAGTGAGAAGAAGGCCATATTGGCGATGCTGTGCTCAAAGCCGGAGAAGAAGAACACGAAGACCAGCAGCAGGATCATCAGCATCTTGGCGGCGTCGCCGGCCATGCGCAGCGGCACCCATACCGCCAGACAGATCACCCAGTTGCACAGCGCGCCCTTCCAGAAGATTTCCCAGCCGCCGGCGTGCACTTTGTGCGCGGCCACATTGAACAGCAGGTGGTCGGCCGGCAGGCTGCCCATGCCGCCGGCGCCGGCGAACACGGCGGTAAACAGCAACACGCCCAGCAGATTGCCCAGGTAGACCATGGTCCAGCTGCGCAGCAGGTTGCAGACGCGGCAGTCGCCGCTGAGCACGCCCACGCTGAAGTACATCACATTGCTGGTGAACAGTTCCAGCTTGCAGACGATGATGCTGACCAGGGCCACGCCGAAGAAGCCGGCCACGGCGATGTAGTAGCCGGGGGAGCCGACGGCGAAGAAGACCTGGCCCAGCTTGAGGCTGACGCTGAGCACCACGGCGATCAGCGCGCCGGCCATGCCGGCGCTCAATAGATAGCGGCCGGGGTGCTGACGCAGCACGGTCTGTTTGGCGGCGGCTTCTGCCGCGACGTAGGCGAGTGTGGAGGCGTGATTCATGTTTTTCATTTCGCGAGCTTGGGCAACGCCGCCAGCCGCGGGTCCATCTTGATGCAATGCCTATCAACTGCTGATGCCGTTTTCAGGTTTTGCCGGATTTTGCCCGGCCCAGCCTGCTTCCGGCATTGGCTTGGTTGGCTGTCATCCTTGATTGGTTCCCGCGTCTGCGCTTGCCCTGATTGTTGATTCACGAAAATTTTATGTTCGTATTGCATCATTGTTGTTTGATAACTATCAAACGCAAGCCTTTCCTTGGCACGCTTTCGCTCAAGCCTTTCTTTTTACAACATGCCCGGCAATGGATTTGCCGTCTCCGCCGCGGCTCAGCCGCCGGCTCTCCTTAGATCCGGTTCAAAGCCTGCCGCGCTTTACAAGACGCGGCGCGGCGAGCGCCGCTTCGAAATGCTGACGCACCGCGCGCGCATCCCGCTTTCTCAACGGTTTCCGCCCTGTCTCGCTCCGGCTCGCGAGACGTTGACAGCCTATTGCGCAGCCATTGAAGAGCCGCCGCGCCAGACGGGACGCGGCACAGCAATCGCGGTTTGAGGATGCGCATGCGTCCCTGGCGCCTTCCGCCCTTGAGACCGCCGCGCCTGGCCTTGCCCCTAATCGCGCGGTCTTGAACCGCTAGCGCGGCCAAGCAACCCCGATGCCGCGTACGCCGACTTGAGCGATTCCCGTCGCGCCGGCGTTGGCGCGCCTTGCTTCAGCCGTAAAACTTGAGTGTTTGCCGCTCCTAAGAGGCGATTCACCGCCTGCCGCGCGTCAGCGGGACGGTCCGAGCGAGGCCTTGAAACCGGCTTCAGAGCGCCCATGCGCCCCTTGCGTATTCCGCTTCTTCGGCGGCAAGGCCTTGCCTGGTTGACGTTGAACAGGCTCTTAGGCGGATGGCAAGCGCGATAACAAACAATAAAAAACATCATATAAATCATATGGATAATAGAAAAACGATCGTTTGAACGCTAGTGACATGTTGGAAACCAACCAAATAATGTTCGTTTTGAAATATTTTTGTTCGTTTTCGAAAACGATTTGGCTGCTCAGATTTCATATTATGATACTCTACCGGCCGCCCTCGGCTCTGCTGATATAGCAAATGTCTTGACGCAAGCGGCGGCGCCCAGCACCGTCTCCCCATCCCCGCCCCCAGACGTCAAAACCGAATTAATTCATTTTATTCATCAAGTTATCCAGCAAAAACCGGATGGGCAAACCACTCGCCGCAGCCAAGCACCCGTGCCGCCGCGCCAGCGGCAACCATGCCATTGGCGTGTTCCTTCCCGCTACAACTGCCTCGAACTATTGCGCAAAGTCGATGCGCCTTTTCAAGCAAGCGCTCGATTTCACTCAGCAACAATCAGCAAAGCAACAAGAAAACAAAGCAATCCGAAAATTGGAAGATTCTCAAAAAATGCGCTCTTTCTAGCCATTTTTTCAATAAACATAGATATTTTGTAGTTTTTTAAACCAAAATAAAGCAATCGTCATGATATTGATAAGACATCTACAGCAAATAGCAATTGTTCGGATGTTCGTTTTGCTTCAAAATAAAGTTGATTAGAATCAACTGATGTTCTGAAAGGTGTAACCCTCGCAGTACAACTGCCTATACCATGCACATCAATGAAGCCGTGAATCACTAATCAGCGGTTCCAGCTACTGACCAAAAGTCTAGCAAGAGATGAAAACGGCGCGCCGCCGGGCGGCACGCCAGAACGATTACCCCATTTGTCTTTAATGAAGGCCAATATCATGTCTCAAGCCGTTTCCACCCCCCTGCCCAAATCAGGCGCTTCGTCCTCCTGGACCAAGCAAGATACCGTCTGGATGTTGGGTCTGTACGGCACCGCCATTGGCGCCGGCACCTTGTTCCTGCCCATCAACGCAGGCATTGGCGGTCTGTGGCCGCTGATCGTCATGGCGCTGCTGGCCCTGCCGCTGACTTTCTTCGCTCACCGCGGCCTCACCCGTTTCGTACTGTCCAGCTCCAAGCCGGGCGCCGACATCACCGAGGTGGTGGAAGAGCACTTTGGCGTGGGCGCGGGCAAGCTGATCACCCTGCTCTACTTCTTCGCCATCTACCCCATTCTGTTGGTGTATAGCGTAGCCATCACCAACACCGTGCAATCCTTCATGGTCAACCAGCTGGGCGTGTCCGCTCCGCCGCGCGCCATCCTGTCGCTGATCCTGATCCTGGGTCTGATGGCCATCGTGCGCCTGGGCGAGAAGATGATCGTCAAGGCCATGAGCGTGCTGGTTTACCCCTTTGTCGCCTGCCTGATGCTGCTGGCGCTGTACCTGGTTCCGGAATGGAACAGCTCGGCCATCCAGCAAGCCGGCAGTCTGGGCGACGCCCTGTCCCACGGCGCGTTCTACAAAACGCTGTGGCTGGCCATCCCGGTCATGGTGTTCTCCTTCAACCACTCGCCCATCATTTCGTCCTTCTCGGTTGACCAGCAGAAGCTGCATGGCGACGCCGCTGAACCGGCCGCCGGCCGCGTGCTGATCCGCGCTCACATCATGATGGTGCTGTCGGTGATGTTCTTCGTGTTCAGCTGCGTGTTCAGCCTGTCCCCGGCCGACCTGGCCGCCGCCAAGGCGCAGAACATTTCCATCCTGTCCTACCTCGCCAACCACTTCCGCAACCCGGTGATTGAATGGGTGGCTCCGCTGATCGCCATCGTCGCCATCAGCAAATCCTTCCTGGGTCACTACCTGGGCGCCAAAGAAGGCTTCAACGGCCTGATCATCAAGCAACTGCGCCAGAGCGGCAAATCCATCGAGACCGCCAAACTGGACCGCTTCACCGCCGTGTTCATGATCATCACCACCTGGGCCGTGGCCACCTTCAACCCCAGCATCCTGGGCATGATCGAAACCCTGGGCGGCCCGGTGATCGCGATGCTGCTGTTCCTGATGCCGATGTACGCCATCGCCAAAGTGCCGGCCATGAAGAAATACTCCGGCGCCGCCAGCAACATCTTCGTGGTTCTGATCGGCCTGATCGCCATCTCCGCCATCTTCTACGATCTGTTCGCCTGATCGCCCTTCTCTGACAGCCCGGCCGGTCACGGCCGGCCGGGCTCCTCAGCATCAAGCCAAAGTATCAAGCCAAGAGGTAAGCAATCATGTTCAGCATGACTGATATCTACAAAATCGGCGTCGGCCCCTCCAGTTCCCACACCGTCGGTCCGATGAAGGCCGGCCACCAGTTCCTGGGCTCGCTCAAGGAAACCGGCCGTTTCAACCAAGTCACCCATGTTCACGTCGACTGCTACGGCTCGCTGGCCCTGACCGGCAAGGGGCATTGCACCGACCACGCCATCATCCTGGGCCTGGCCGGCAATCTGCCTGACACCGTGGACCCGGAACAGACGCCGGCCCTGATCGCCGATGTGGAAAAAACCCGCCAGCTGACGCTGGGCCGCACGCATCAGCGCGTGGGCTTCGACATGGATTTCCACACCGCCAACCTGCCGATGCACGAAAACGGCATGCAGATCCACGCCTTTGTCGGCGACGAGTGCGTGCTGACCAAGACGTATTATTCGATCGGCGGCGGCTTCATCGTGGACGAGGAGCATTTCAATCAAAGCTCCTGCAGCGACACCCCGGTGCCTTATCACTTCCTCAGCGCGCAGCAGATGATGGATATGTGCGAGGAAACCGGCCTGTCCATTTCCGCACTGGTGATGGAAAACGAAAAAGCCTTCCATGAGGTCAAGGACGTTCAGCAGCATTTCGCCAAAGTGTGGGATGTGATGAAGACCAGCATTGACCGCGGCATGCGCACCGAGGGCAATCTGCCCGGCCCGATGCGGATTCCGCGCCGCGCGCCGGCCCTGCACCGGATGCTGACCAGTTCCTTGCAAGTGGCCAAGGACCCGATGAGCGTGATGGATTGGGTCAATATGTACGCGATGGCGATGTCGGAAGAAAACGCGGCCGGCGGCCGCGTGGTCACCGCGCCCACCAACGGCGCCTGCGGCATCGTGCCGGCGGTGCTGGCCTACTACAACCACTTCATCCAGCCGCTGGACGAGGACAGCTGCCTGCGCTTCTTCCTGTCTTCCGGCGCCATTGGTTGCCTGTTCAAGCTGAACGCGTCGATCTCCGGCGCCGAGGTGGGCTGTCAGGGCGAGGTGGGCGTGGCTTGTTCCATGGCCGCGGCCGGCCTGACCGAGTTGATGGGCGGCAGCCCATCCCAGGTGTGCATGGCGGCGGAAATCGCCATGGAGCACAATCTGGGCCTGACCTGCGACCCGGTGGGCGGCCAGGTGCAGATTCCCTGCATCGAGCGCAACGCCATCGCCGCGGTCAAGGCCATCAACGCCGCGCGCATGGCCATGCACCGCGTCAGCAGCCCCAAGGTGTCGCTGGACAAGGTGATCGCCGCCATGTACGAAACCGGCAAGGACATGGACGCCAAGTACCGTGAAACCTCCTGCGGCGGCCTGGCCCTGCAGATCGTGACCGAGAGCAAGGTGGCGCCGACCCAGGCCATCCGCTGGGTGAACGACGCGGCCTGAGCTTAGGCCAGCCGTCAAAAGACAACGCCGCCGGGGCCAACCGGCGGCGTTTTTTGTGCCCGCGGCTCAGGAGGTCCGCAACTGGCCGTGCGCCGCCTCCGCCAACCTCCCCAGCTCATCCCGCGACAGGCCGGCCGACAAGGCGTAGGCGAAGCGGCCGTCCCACCAATAAAACACGTTCACCGGCCCCTGGCTGGCGAAGCGGAAGCCCGCGTCGCGGCGCGGCGCGGCGGTGGTGGCCACGTACAAGGTCATGCGCTGACCGGCGGCGTTGTGGTACATGAACTGGGCCACCGGCCCTTGTTCGCCCGGCAACAGCCGGCCGCCGATCAACTCATAGCCTTGCGCGCTCAACAGCGGCGGCTTGACCCGGCTTTGCAGCCGTTTGGACAGCCAGGCCACCAACTGGTCCTGATGCTCGGCGTCGATTTCCACCGGCCGCTTCACGTCCGGGCTGTACACCACATGCGCCATCGCCGCCAAGCGCGGCAAAGGCTCCTGGCCGTCCGCCGCCGCCACCCACTGCGCAGCCGGCGCTTGCAGCTGACCGCGCAGCAACCAGCCGCCGCCGCCGCCCAGGGCCAACATCAGCACGGACGCGGCCGCGCCCTGCCACCACGGCACCCGCCACCCTCGCCGCAACGGAGCCGGCGGCGGCAACGCGGCGGCCAGCAGGCGCGGCGGGACGGGCTCTCGCAAGGCCGGCTCGAACAAGGCGCCGATATCCTCCTGCAAGCGGCGGTAAGTCCGCAGCCGTTCCCGCGCCTCCGGGTGGTTGTCCAGATAGGCTTCCACCGCCGCGCGCCGCTCCAGCGGCAAGGCGTCGTCCAAATAAGCCTGCAATTCCTGTTCCGTGACCGTTTCCATCAAACTCCTCCTCCGGCGGCCGGCGCGGCGCCCGCCTCCATCAAACCGCGCAAGCGTTCGCGCCCCCGGCTCAGCCGCGACATCACCGTGCCCAGCGGAATGTCCAAGGCCGCCGCAATCTGCTGATAGCTCATGTCTTCCAGCGCCAGCAGCAGCAACACGGCGCGCTGCTCCTCCGGCAGCCGGGCCAGATTGGCCGCCAGCTCGCGCAGCGCCAGGCCGCGCTCCTGCGGCGCGTCCACCGTCAGCTCGGCCATATCCTCCGACAGCGGCTGCCGCCTGGCGCCGTAGCGGCGAAAGTCGTCGATATGCTGCCGGTGCATGATGCCGAACAGCCAGGGGCGCAAGTCGCGGTCTTCCCGCCATTGCCGCCACTTGCGCCAGGCTTGTTCCAGCGTGTCCTGCACCAGATCGTCCGCCGCGCCCTGATCGAACACCAGGGCGCGGGCATAACGCCTCAGGCGCGGAATGCAATCCACCAGCAGACGGTGGAAGCGCTGTTGGGCGGCCTCGCTCATCCAGCGGCGGGGGCCAGCACCCGGACAATGGCCTTACGCGTCAAATCCACCTCCGCAATGCCCAGATCTTCGTTCAACACCCAGGCCTTGCCGCTGTCCCGGCTGAAGCTGATGGCCTGACGCGGCCCGCTGAAGCCGGTGATTTCCCCCACCGCTTCGAACGCCGGCAAGGACACCACGGTCAGCGAGTGGCTCTTGAGGTTGCCGGAATACAGGAAGCGCCCGTCCGGCCGCAAGGCCGCGCCGTAAGGCTCTTGCCCCACTTTCACCGTCTTGATCACGGTCCGGCTGGGCACATCCACCCAGGACAGCGTATCCGCGCCGCTATTGGCGGCGAACACGCTGCGGCCGTCGCCGCTGACGGAGATGGCGCGCAGCTTGTCGAAACCGCCCACCTCGGCGCGAACCTCCAGCTTGGCCGCGTCCACCAGGGTGATCTTGTCGCCCAGGAAGTTGGTGACGAACACGGTGCCGCCGTCCGGCGATACCTTGATGCCCTGGCGCGGCTGGGCGAAACCGGTCAGCACTTTTTCCACCTTCCATTGCGGCAGATTGACCACGGTCAGGCTGCCGGCGGCCTGATTATTGACATAAAGCCGGCTGCCGTCCCGGTTCAGCGCGGTGCCGAACGCCCCCGGCCCGATGGCCAGGCTGGCTTCCCGCGTCCAGCTGCCCGCGTGCCAGCGCTCCACCACGCCCTTGCTGCTGTCGGAGACGTAGAAGCGCTCCCCGTCCGGGGAAAACACGATATTGCGCGGCGTGACAAAGCCCGGCAGTTCGCGCAGCAGCTTGCCGGCGCGCAAGTCATAGGCCAGCAGCGTGCCGCGGGAACTGTTGCCGGCCAGGGCCAGCGTTTCCGCCGGATTGACCGCCAGGGTGTTGTTGCGGATTTGCGGATCGAAAGCCGCCGGCTCCTGCGCCCAGGCCAAGGGCGTAGACAATGCCGCCAACAGCAGCGCCGCCCTCGCTTTAACGCGCCACATGCCATACCTCCTTGAAGCCGTCGCCGGCGCGCTCGCCCGGCTTGCCGTCTTTGGCGAAACGGTACAAGGGCTTGCCTTGATACGCCCACTGCGTCTGGCCGTCGTCGCGGCGGATTCGGCTGAAACCCTCCGGCGCGCTGTCCTCGGCCGCCGCCAGCAAGGGCGGCCACAGCGCCGCGCAAGCCTGATTGCACGCGCTGCGGCCGCTGCCGGCCGCATCCTTGTCGAAGACGTACAGCGTCATGCCTTGCGCGTCCACCAGCGCGCCGTCGCGCCGCGACGCCGCCTCCCCGGCCAACGCGCCCATGCTCAGCGCCGTCAGCGCCACCGCCATCCATGCTTTCATCGCAGACTCCTCCCGTTGTAGAACACGCGGCCACTGCCGGCCCTCATCTCAAGGCCTGCGCGCCGCGGCGCTCCATCTTGACGAAACCGCCGACCATTCGGCGTTCAGTACGGGGTATACGGACGGACGGCGCGCTTTATTCCCGCCGCGACGCGTTTTTTTCGGTTCTTGCCGCCAAAGCATGAAAAAACCGCCGGTTTCCCGGCGGTTTTGTGCGAATGGCCGTCAGCGCTCAAGCCGGCGCCATGCCCACCCAGCCTTGCGGGATGGACTCCAACAGCTTGCGGGTATAGCTCTGCCGCGGCTCGCGGTAGATCTGGTCCGCGTCCGCCTGCTCCACCACCTCGCCCTTGTTCATCACCATCACCTGGTCGGAGATATGTTTCACCAC
>NZ_JAMZGH010000014.1:0-63984 GCF_024158805.1 Chromobacterium sp. S0633
CGGCGGTGGCGCCGTCGTCCGCGCCGTCCTCTTCGCGCGCCGCGGTGCGCGCCCAGCCGCCGCGTAGCGGCCGTCCGGCCTGATTCAGTCGGCCATCTCTCCCGCCAGTTCCCCCACGCGCCGCAAGGCGCGTTCGTACGCCGGGTTCCACGGATAGCAGCAGGACAGCCGCACGCAATTGCGGTAGCGCCCCTTGGCCGAGTACAGCGTGCCGGGCGCGATGGTGATGCGTTCGGCCAGCGCCGTCTGGAACAATGCCATGGTGTCCACGCCGCTGGGCAGCTCCACCCACAGCAGGCAGCCGCCGGACGGCGAGGTGGCCCGCGTCTGAGCCGGGAAGCAGCTGGCGACGGTGCCGCGCAGCCTTTCCATCTGGCTCATGAAGTGGCGGCGGATCAGCCGCAGGTGGTGGTCGTAGCCGCCGGTTTCCAGATATTCCGCCAGCGTTTCCTCCAGTAAGCGCGGCTGGGCCAGCGAGCTGGCGAACTTCAGCCGCGTCACTTCCCGCAAGAAGCGCCCGGGCGCGATCCAGCCGATGCGAAAACCCGGCGCCAAGGTCTTGCTGTAGCTGGAGCACAGCAGCACCCAGCCGTCGCGGTCATAGGCCTTGACCGCGTCCGGGGTGGCGCCGTCGTAGTGCAGATCGGCGTGCGGCACGTCCTCGATCAGCGGCACCTGGTGCTCGTTGACCAGCGCCGCCAGCCTTTGCTTGGCCTCGGCCGGCATGGTGCAGCCCAGCGGATTGTGCACGGTGGGCATGGCCACGATGGCGTTCAGCCTTTTCTCCGACAGCAAGAGTTCCAGCGCGTCCAGCGACAGGCCGTTGGCCGGATGGGTGGGAATTTCGATCACGCTCAGGCCCAGGTTCTTCAGCGTGGGCAGCAGCGCGAAATAAGTGGGCGATTCCAGGCCCACGGTGTCGCCCGGCTTGCAGCAGGCGCGCAAGGCCAGTTGCAGCGCCTCGGTGCAGCCGTTGGTGATCACCAAGTCCTCGGCGGCCAGCACGCAGCCCCAGCTGACCGCGCGCTGGGCGATCTGGCGGCGCAGCCGTTCCGAGCCGGGCGGAAACGGGTAATCGGTGGTCAGCTCCGGGTGCTGGCGCAGCAGCCGCCCCATGATGTGCTTGAAGCGGGTGGTGGGGTAGAAGTCGCTGCCGCGCGGGCTGGCCAAGGACAGGTCGATGAAATCCTCCCGTGTCTGCGCCGTCATCACCGCTTCGATCTGGTCCACCACCTCGCCGGCGTGGTGGGCGGCGCTTTGCCGGCGCATGCGCGGCAGCGGCAGGGTGGCGGCGGATTTGACGTAGAAGCCGGATTGCGGCCGCGCCTCGATCAGGCCGCGGTCCTCCAGCGTGCGGTAAGTCATCAGGATGGTGGACGGGCTGACCTTGTGCATTTCGCAGGCCTTGCGCACCGAGGGCAGCCGTTCTCCAGGCTGCACCACGCCGGTCTGGATCAGGGTGATCCATTCGTTGACCAACTGCTGATAGAGGGGTTCGTCGCTCATGCTGGGGGCCTCGCTGACAGATGTGGGGTCGCCATCGGTACAATTTTCCGCAAAAACGACCATAACAGTTTTGAAATTGTAAAACTGTTATGGTTCCAATTCAATTTTTCTGAATCTGTATTCGATGTTGCGGCGGCGTTATCATGGCCAGCATTGAAAACATGTCGCGTCCGGATTGTCCGGCCGCTGGCTATGGTTTGGAGCGGTAATGAACTTTGTTGCGTTGGTGACTTATCTGTTGGTGATGTCGATCACGCCGGGGCCGAACAATCTGGTATTGGCCTCGTCCGGGGTCAATCACGGTTTTTCCCGCACGGTGCCGGCCTTGCTGGGCATGTCGCTGGGCCTGTCGGTGCAGGTGGGCCTGTTGACGGTGTTCCTGGGCAGCCTGGTCGCCGTCATCGCTTCGGTGCAGATTTACCTGGCCATGGCCGGCTGCCTGTATTTGCTGTGGCTGTCCTGGGGCATGGCGCGCTCGGCGCCGGCCGCGGGCGAGTCCGGCGGCGCGCCTATGGGGTTTTGGGGCGGGGTGCTGTTCAACTGGTTGAATCCCAAGGTGTGGCTGATGGGTTTCAATATCGCGATGGTGTTTCTGCCGGCCAAGATGAACGCCTGGCATGCCGGCCTGCTGTTCGCGGCGCTGACTTTCGTCATCGGCCTGCCGTGCATCGCGCTGTGGGCGGGGTCCGGCGTGGCCGCGCGCCGCTTCCTGGCGTCGCCGCGCCGGTTGAGGGTTTTCAATTGCGGCATGGCGGCGATGCTGGCGGGAACCGCGATCTGGCTGTTGCTGGAAATGCTGCCGGCGCAGTCCTTGCACGCGCTGCCGCAAATGATTTGATGAATAGCTAAATCGATAGGGATGTTCTTGCTGGGGACATCGTCTATGCTGTCCAAAAGGGTAGGTGGCTTATCGTACAGGTATCCTGGGACGCACCCGGGCCGGGGTAGGCCGTAGGCGGGCAGCCGAGACGGGGGCATCATCATGACAGCAGCGGGTTTCGACGGCGTGTATCGTTCGAGCACGTCCTTCTACGGGGACAAGCCGTCCCCATCCTTGGTCCAGTATCTGGAAAAATATCATGTGGCGGGCGACGGAGCCGGCCTGGATCTGGGCTGCGGCCAGGGTCGCAACGCCTTGTTTCTGGCTCAGCGGGGCTTCGCGATGACGGCGGTGGACGGTTCGGCGGAGGCGATCGCGAGTCTGGGCGAGGCGGCGGACGAGCGCAGGCTGAACGTGAGCGGCAGGGTGGCGGATCTGGCCGGCCTGGAACTGGAGCCGGGGCGTTTCCGGCTGATCGTCGCGAATACTTCGCTGGATCATTTGGGTGCGGACGAGGGCGAGGCGCTGGCGCGCCAGATGGCCGCCGCGCTGGAGCCGGGCGGCCATCTGTTCGTATCGGTGTTCACGGTCGACGATCCGGGGTGCGACGCCCTGGGCCGGGTGGCCAGCGAGACGGCCTCCTACGTCAAGCATTACTACCAGCCGGGAGAGCTGCGCCGTCAGTTCTCGGCGCTGAGCCTGCTGGCCTATCAAGAGGAGTATGCGCTGGATGTCGGCCATGGCCAGCCGCATTACCACGGCATCGCCCGGCTGTTCGCGCGGCGGGATCACTGAGCGCCGTTGCCGCCGACGCGCGGCGGGCTTTATCGGGCTCTCAGAACCTGTTTACGATCTCGCGAGCTCAAGGTGAGGCAAGGCGTTGCGGCTGAGAAAGCGGAATGTACACGTGGTGCATGAGCATTTCGAAGCGGTACTCGCCGCGTCACGTTTCACGACGCGCAGCAGAACGTAAACAGGTTCTCAGGACTCCAGCGCCCGGCGTATCACTCCTTCCTTGTCGGCCGGCCGCCAGTCGGCCGGCTTCAGCACCTTGCCGTCCTCGCGGCGCACAATCTTGCCGTCCACGCATTTGCGCATATTGGCGGCGTGGATCTCCCGCGTCATCTCTTCCAGCGGCAGGCCTTGCGACATCAGCAGGCCGCTGAGCACATTGAGCACGTCCACGCCCTCGGCCAGCAGCTCCGCCATCCGGCGCGCGCGTTCCGCTTCATCGCCGTCCTGGCGCTTGTAGTCGGCCAGCGCTTGCTGGAATTCCGCCAGCTCTTCGCCCAACATGGTCTCCCACATCGCCAGCTGCTGCGGCTGCCATTGCGGCTGAGCCGGGCTGGGGATGTCGAACTGCTGCATGAATTGGCGGCGTAGGGCGAAGAAGTTTTCCATTATTTAGCGTCTTTCTGTTTTTGTGATCCATATATTGTGTTTTATCGGCGGGCGGGGCGCAAGCGGCGGGCAAAACAAAGCCCCGCCGGGGCGGGGCTGGATCGGGGCGCCGCGGGGTTTATGCCTGAGCGCTCAGCGCGGCCAGCGCGTCGAAGTAATCGGGGAAGGTCTTGGCCACGCATTTGGGGTCGTTGATGGTGACCGGGGCGCCCAGCAGCGAAATCAGGGAGAAGCACATCGCCATGCGGTGGTCGTCGTAGGTGTCGATCTCGGCGTTCGGCGTCAAGGCCGGCGGCGGGGTGATGCGGATGTAGTCCTGGCCTTCTTCCACCACGGCGCCGACCTTGCGCAGCTCGGCGGCCATCGCGCTCAGGCGGTCGGTTTCCTTGACGCGCCAGCTCTCGATATTGCGCAGCGTGCTGGTGCCGTCGGCGGCCAGCGCCGCCACCGCCAAGGTCATCGCCGCGTCCGGGATGTGGTTGAAGTCGGCGTCTATCGCCTTGAGCGGGAGGCTGGCGCGGGCTTCTATCCAATTGGGCCCCATGCTGACTTCGGCGCCCATCAGGCGCAGCGCGTCGGCGAACTTGACGTCGCCCTGAATGCTGTCCGCGCCCACGCCTTCCACCCGCACCGGGCCGCCCGCCAGCGCGCCGGCGGCGAGGAAATAGGACGCGCTGGAGGCGTCGCCTTCCACGTGAACCTCTCCCGGGGAAATATAAGTCTGGCCGCCGGGGATGGTGAAGCGGCGCCAGCCGTCGCGCTCAACCCGCACGCCGAAGCGCGCCATCAGATTGAGGGTGATTTCGATATAGGGCTTGGAGATCAGCTCGCCGCTGACTTCGATGACCGCGGTTTCGCCGGTCAGCGGCAGCGCCATCAGCAAGGCGGTGAGGAACTGGCTGGACACATTGCCCTTGACCGGGATGATCCGGCCGGCCTCCAGTTGCGCCGGCGCGATGGTCAGCGGCGGGTAGCCGGGCTGGCCTTGGTACTGAATCTTGGCGCCGGCCACGCGCAGCGCGTCCACCAGATCGCCGATCGGCCGTTCGTGCATGCGCGGCACGCCGCTGAGTTGGTAATCGCCCTGCATCAGCGCCAGCGCGGCGGTCAGCGGGCGGAAGGCGGTGCCGGCGTTGCCGAGGAACAGGTCTGCGCTTTTAACCGGAAATTCGCCGCCCACGCCCTGCACGCGGAAGTCGCGGCTGTCGCCTATCTGTTCGATCTCCACGCCCAGCAGCTTCAGCGCCGCCAGCATGTGGCGGATGTCGTCCGAATCCAGCAGATCGCGCACCAGGGTGCTGCCGCTGCCCAGCGCGGCCAGCAGCAGGGTGCGGTTGGAGATGCTTTTCGAGCCGGGGAGCTTGATGGCGCCGGACAGGCGGAGGACGGGGGCGAGATGCAGTTGTTCCATGGCGGTTCGGGATCTTGTGTTCTTGGGGTTGGCGAAGGGCGACGCGGCGCCCGTCGGACAATGTAACCGCCAGGAAGGTCTTTGCGCAAACCCGCGTGGCGGCGCGTCGGCGCGGCGCGCGTCGTAGAATCTTGCTGCGCCGGCCCGCGGCTTTGAGATAAAATCGACGGTTTGGCCGGTTGCCCGTCGCGGCGGCCGGCGCGAATTTCTGCAAGGACATCGTCTGTACATGACCGCACCTGTCATCGCCATCGACGGCCCGTCCGCCTCGGGCAAGGGCACCGTCGCCGCCCTGGTCGCCGCGCGGCTGGGTTTTCATTATCTGGATTCGGGCTCGCTCTACCGGCTGCTGGCGCTGTTCGCGCAGCGTCACAATATAGGCTGGGACGACGAGCCGGGCCTGGCCGCGGCCGCCTCCGGCTTGCCGGTGGAGTTCGCCGACGGGGCGGTGTGGCTGGAGAGCAACGACGCCAGCGCGGCGATACGCAGCGAGGAAATCGGCATCGGCGCGTCCAAGGTGGGCGCGCTGCCGGCGGTGCGCGCCGCGCTGTTGCAGCGCCAACGCGATTTCTGCCAGTTGCCGGGCCTGGTGACGGACGGCCGCGACATGGGTTCGGTGGTGTTTCCCGCCGCCGCCTTGAAGGTGTTTTTGACCGCCAGCGCCGAGGAACGCGCCGAGCGCCGCTATAAGCAGTTGATCGGCAAGGGAGATTCTGCTAATCTCCCACGGATTCTGCAGGACATTATCGATCGGGACGCGCGCGATGCCGCCCGGCCGGTAGCGCCGCTGCGCCAGGAGCCGGACGCCTTTTTGCTCGACACCACGGAGCTGACCATCGACCAGGCGGTCGCACAGGTTCTACGTTGGTTCGAGGAAAGACAGGTCTCCGGCCTATGATTTTTTTGTCGGGTGAAAATGCTGCAAGGCAATAAACCCGTTGTGCAACCCTAACCCCGCACGCCGCAAGGCGCGCACCGAGAGTACGCTTGATGACTACCCTCTCCATGGAAAACTTCGCTCAGCTGTTTGAGGAAAGCCTGACCCTTCACGACATGCGCGTGGGCGAGGTGATCACTGCCGAAGTGGTGGCAGTTGATTCCAACTTTGTAACCGTGAACGCAGGCCTCAAGTCCGAGTCCCTGATTCCGGCTGAAGAATTCAAGAACGACCAAGGCGTGGTCGAAGTGGCCATCGGCGACTTCGTTACCGTCGCCATCGACGCGCTGGAAAACGGCTTTGGCGAAACCAAGCTGTCCCGCGAAAAAGCCAAGCGCCTGGCCGCTTGGGTGGAGCTGGAAGAGGCTCTGGAAACCGGCAAGATCCTGTCCGGTCTGATCAGCGGCAAAGTCAAAGGCGGCCTGACCGTTATGGTCAACGGCATCCGCGCCTTCCTGCCGGGTTCCCTGGTTGACGTGCGTCCGGTGAAAGACACCACCCCGTACGAAAACAAACAGATCGAATTCAAGGTCATCAAGCTGGATCGCAAGCGCAACAACGTTGTTGTGTCCCGTCGTTCCGTGCTGGAAGAAACCCTGGGCGAAGAGCGCAAAGCTCTGCTGGAAACCCTGAAAGAGGGCGCCATCATCAAGGGTATCGTCAAGAACATCACCGACTACGGTGCGTTCGTTGACCTGGGCGGCATCGATGGTCTGCTGCACATCACCGACCTGGCATGGCGCCGCGTGAAGCACCCGTCCGAAGTTCTGGCCGTGGGCGACGAAGTGGAAGCCAAGGTACTGAAGTTCGACCAAGAGAAGAACCGCGTATCCCTGGGTCTGAAGCAACTGGGCGAAGATCCGTGGGTGGGCCTGTCCCGCCGCTACCCGTCCGGCACCCGTCTGTTCGGCAAGGTGACCAACCTGACCGACTACGGCGCGTTCGTGGAAATCGAACAGGGCATCGAAGGCCTGGTGCACGTGTCCGAAATGGACTGGACCAACAAGAACGTACACCCGTCCAAGGTTGTTCAGGTTGGCGACGAAGTGGAAGTCATGATCCTGGAAATCGACGAAGACCGTCGTCGCATCTCCCTGGGCATGAAGCAGTGCCTGGCCAACCCGTGGAACGAGTTTGCCGACAACTTCCACAAAGGCGACAAGCTGAAGGGCGCGATCAAGTCCATCACCGACTTCGGCGTGTTCGTTGGCCTGCCGGGCGGCATCGACGGCCTGGTTCACCTGTCCGACCTGTCCTGGAACGAAGCTGGCGAAGAAGCCGTGCGCAAGTTCAAGAAGGGCGACGAGGTTGAAGCCGTTGTTCTGTCCATCGACGTTGAGAAAGAGCGCATTTCCCTGGGCATCAAGCAGATGGAAGGCGATCCGTTCAACAACTTCGTTGCGATGAACGACAAGGGCGCTCTGGTTAAGGGCACCGTGAAGTCCGTTGACGCCAAAGGCGCCGTCGTGACTCTGGACACCGATGTTGAAGGCTACCTGCGCGCTTCCGAACTGTCCCGCGACCGCGTGGAAGACGCTCGCTCCGTTCTGAAGGACGGCGAAGAAGTGGAAGCCGTGATCATTGCCGTGGACCGCAAGTCCCGCAACATCAGCCTGTCCATCAAGGCTAAAGACGCTCAGGAAGACAACGTTGCTCTGAAGAGCCTGTCCGTTGACAGCGCTTCCGCTGGCACCACCAATCTGGGTGCCTTGCTGAAGGCAAAACTGTCCGGCTCTAACGAGTAATTGAGACATGACCAAATCTGAGCTGATCGCTAGGCTGTCGGAACGACTCGCCGAGCGCAATTCTCAGTTGGTCTACAAAGACGCTGAGTTGGCCGTCAAAACCATTTTGGATGCGATGGCCAATAACCTGGCGCAGGGAAACCGGATTGAAATCCGCGGTTTCGGCAGTTTCGATTTGAACTACCGTCCGCCGCGGATTGGCCGCAACCCCAAGTCGGGCACCAGCGTCTCGGTTCCTGAGAAATATGTGCCGCATTTCAAGGCGGGTAAAGAATTGCGCGAACGCGTCGATCTGTCCCTGTTGGAGCAGAGCGAAGCCTAGGCGTTCAAGCCCTGTCTAGCGAATCCGAAGCGCCGCTTTTTGCGGCGCTTTTTCTTTGCGCGGCTGAAATTCCAGCTTGGGTTGCGCCGGGCTATCGTTTAAACTTGCACTCCGGCAAACAAATCGAGCGAGATCATGCGTTACCTGCTTCGTATCGTTGAATTGGCCCTGTTGGTATTCCTGATCGCGGTCACCGTGCAAAACAGCCATGCGGTTGAATTCAAATTGTTCTTCGGCCAGTCCTGGTCCGCGCCGCTGATTGTGTTTCTGCTGCTGTTTTTCGTGGTTGGCGCGCTGGTCGGTCTGCTCGCCACGCTCGGCTATTATCTGCGCAGCCGGAAAGAGCTGTCCCAATTGAAAAAAGAATTGCGCAACCGTCCCCCCGCCAGCAAGGTGATCAGCGACCCCAGCGACGCGATCGCCGATTGAGCCTAGCGCGAGCGGCGGAGCGAGCCGGCGCCGCGCCTAGGCGCCGCCGCGATGGAATCCGTCGTTCTTGATGATGCCGCCCGGGAGCGGCTGTTGTTGTTTGTCCGGAAAGGATTGCTGTTGGAACTGGATTTGTGGTGGTTGCTATTGTTTCCGGCCTTTTTCGGCCTGGGTTGGTTTGCCGCGCGCGTGGACATGCGCACGGTGCTGAAACAGGCGAAGGCGGTGCCGACCGGATTTTTCCGCGGCCTGGACGCGCTGGTGGAGGACAAGACCGATATCGCCGCCTCGGCCCTGGCCGAAGTGGCGCGCCAGCAAGGGTCGGCGCTGGAGTTGCAGCACACCTTGGGCAAGCTCTACCGCAAGCGCGGGGAGAACGACCGCGCCATCCGGTTGCATCAGCGCATGCTGGACGCGCCGGATCTGCCGGCCGAGCACCGCGACGCGGTGCGCTTCGAATTGGCCCAGGATTTCCGTAAAGCGGGTCTGGTGGACCGGGCGGAAGAGATTCTGATCAAGCTGCAGGACGGCAATATGGGCCTGGCCGCGCGGCGTCAGCTGCTGGACATCTACCAGCAGGACCGCGATTGGCACAAGGCCATCGCCACCGCCAAGGAGTTGCGCAGCGACGCGCATTCCTTCCAGCACGAGGTGGCGCAGTTCTATTGCGAACTGGCCCAGGGCGAGTTGTACAAATCCAATAGCGAACAAGCGCGCCACTATGTGGAAGAAGCGTTCACGGCCAACCGCAAGTGCGTGCGCGCCAGCTTGATCCTCGGAGATATCGAGTTCGCCGGCGGTCATGTGGAGGCGGCGATCGCGGCCTGGCAGAACATTGAAAAGCAGAATTACGAATACTTGTCGATGGCCGCCGAGCGGCTGTTCGACGCCTATGAGCGGCTGGACAAGCCGCTGGAAGGCATCGCCTTGCTGCGCGGCTATCAGAAGACATTCCCGCAGCTGGAACTGACCGATCTGCTGTACCAGAAGATCGCCACTTACGAGGGCGAGGAAAAAGCGCTGGAAGTGGCGCGCGAGGGCGTGCACGCCCGTCCCAGCCTGTCCGGCGTCTACCGCTTGATCGAGGCGCAGATGGACGAATTGAGCCCGGAAGGGCGGATGGACGCGGAAGTGGCGCGCGCCTTGGTGCTCAAGCACGCGCAGCGCCTGAGCGTGCACCGTTGCAAATGCTGCAACTTCCGCTCGCGCGCCTTCTTCTGGCATTGCCCGGCCTGCGGCGAGTGGGAGGGCTTCACCGCCAACCGGACGGAATCGCAGTAAGCAGCAGCGCCGCTGAACAAAACGCCTAGATGTACTGCTTACGTCTGCGCGCCTTGCCTCTGCTTCTCCGCGAGGTGTTGTCAGCGGCTTGGGCGTAGGGATAGTTGTGCAGCCGCCAGAGAGCGGCTGCGCTGATTTGAATACCGGCCGTCGGCGAGCGTCGGCGGCAAGAATGGAGCAAGCATGAATCCTTTGATCGCAGCCGACGCGGCGCAGCCGACTTCGCCCGTCGTCGTGGCCCTGGACTTTGCCGACGCGGACAGCGCCTTGCGCTTCGCCAGCCGCCTGGACCCGAGCGAGTGTCGCCTCAAGGTGGGCAAGGAGCTGTTCACCTCCTCCGGCCGTAGCCTGGTGGAGAGTCTGGTGGCCAGAGGGTTTCAGGTGTTTCTGGATTTGAAGTTCCACGATATTCCCAATACCGTGGCCCATGCTTGCAAGGCGGCGGCGGAAGCCGGCGTCTGGATGGTCAATGTGCACGCCTCCGGCGGCCGCCGGATGATGGAGGCCGCGCGCGAGGCGCTGGCGCCGTACAGCCAGCGTCCGCTCTTGATCGCGGTGACGGTGCTGACCAGCATGGAAGCGGCGGATCTGGCCGAAATCGGCATCGCCGCTTCGCCGCAAGAGCATGTGCTGCGGCTGGCCGCGCTGACCCGCGACTGCGGGCTGGACGGCGTGGTGTGTTCGGCCCAGGAAGCCGGCGAACTGAAAGCCGCGCTGGGCCGCGAATTCAAACTGGTGACGCCGGGCATCCGCCTGGCGGACAGCGTAGCCGACGATCAGCGCCGGGTGATGACGCCGACGACCGCGCTGGCCGCAGGCTCCGATTATCTGGTGATAGGCCGGCCCATCACCCGCGCCGCCGACCCGCTGGCCGTGTTGCGCGCGATCAATCAAGACATTCAGCACTATCAGGCTCAATAAAATATGAAAATCACAGTTATCGGTACGGGGTATGTCGGTCTGGTGACCGGCACGTGTCTGGCGGAAACCGGCTATCACGTGTGCTGCCTGGATGTGGATCCCAATAAGATCGCCATCCTGAAACAGGGCGGCATTCCGATTTTCGAACCCGGTCTGGAAGACATGGTGCGGCGCAACGTCGCCGCCGGCCGGCTCAGCTTCACCACCGACATCGCCGAGTCTGTGGCCTTCGGCGACGTGCAGTTCATCGCCGTCGGCACCCCGCCGGACGAGGACGGCTCCGCCGACCTGCAATACGTGCTGGCCGCCGCGCGCAATATCGGCCGCCACATGACGGACTACAAGGTCATCGTCGACAAGTCCACGGTGCCGGTGGGCACCGCCGACCTGGTCAAGGCGGCGGTGGCGGAAACCCTGGCCGAGCGCGGCGAGGCGTTGGAATTCAGCGTGGTGTCCAACCCGGAATTCCTGAAGGAAGGCGCGGCCATCGACGACTTCATGCGTCCGGACCGCGTGGTGATCGGCGTAGACGACGAGCGCGCGGCCGCGATGATGCGCCGGCTGTACGCGCCGTTCCAGCGCAATCACGAGCGCGTGCTGCTGATGGACGTGCGCTCCGCCGAACTGACCAAGTACGCGGCCAACGCCATGCTGGCGACGCGCATCTCCTTCATGAACGAATTGGCCAATCTGGCCGAGAGCCTGGGCGCCGACATCGAGCAAGTGCGGTTGGGCATGGGCTCGGATCCGCGCATCGGCTATCACTTCCTGTATCCGGGCGTGGGCTACGGCGGCTCCTGCTTCCCCAAGGACGTCAAGGCCCTGGTGCAGACCGCCAAGGAAAACGGCCATGACTTGCGCGTGTTGAGCGCGGTGGAAGAGGCCAACGATCTGCAAAAGCTGCGCCTGGTGGACAAGGTGCTGGCGCGTTTCGGCCAAGATCTGTCCGGCCGCCGCTTCGCGATGTGGGGCCTGGCCTTCAAGCCCAACACCGACGATATGCGCGAAGCGCCCAGCCGCGTGATCGCGGAAGAACTGAGCCGCCGCGGCGCGGAAGTGGTGGCCTTCGATCCGGTGGCCATCCATGAAGCGCAGCGGGTGATGGGCGACATCGCCGGCCTGAGCTTCGCCGACGACATGATGGCGGCGTTGCGGCAGGCCGACGCCTTGCTGATCGTCACCGAATGGAAGATGTTCCGCGCGCCGGACCTGAGCGCGGTCAAGCAAGCGCTGAAGCAGCCCTTAGTGTTCGACGGCCGCAATATGTACGATCCGGCCTGGATGCGCGAGCAGGGCTTCGATTACTTCGCGATCGGCCGCTGAGGATAATCATGGGCCTGATGCAAGACCTGGGGCTGGACAGCTCCAAACTGGCCGCCGAACTGGCGCAAGCGAAAGTCCTGGTGGTGGGCGATGTGATGCTGGACCGTTATTGGTTCGGCGACGCCACCCGCATTTCGCCGGAAGCGCCGGTGCCGGTGGCCAAGATCGAGCGCATTGAAGAGCGCGCCGGCGGCGCCGCCAACGTGGCGCGCAATATCGCCGGCCTGGGCGGCAAGGCCACCTTGCTGTCGGTGGTGGGCGACGACGAAGCCGCCTCGGCGCTGGAGCGCCTGCTGGCCGCGGACGGCATCGCCACCTCGCTGAAGCGCGACCCCAGCATCGCCACCACCATCAAGTTGCGCGTGGTGGCGCGGCAGCAACAGCTGATCCGCCTCGACTTCGAGGACGCGCCCAGCCATGAGATCCTGGCCGGCAAGCTGGAAGAGTATCAGCAGATCCTGGCCGAGCACGACGTGGTGATCCTGTCCGATTACGGCAAGGGCGGGCTGACCCACGTCAGCAAGATGATCGAACTGGCGCGCCAGGCCGGCAAGCCGGTGTTGATCGATCCCAAGGGCGACGACTACAGCAAATACGCCGGCGCCACGCTGTTGACGCCCAATCGCAGCGAGTTCCGCCAGGTGGCCGGCCGCTGGGCGTCGGAGAGCGAGCTGACCGCCAAGGCGCAGGCCTTGCGTGCGGACTTGGCGCTGGACGCCTTGCTGGTGACGCGCAGCGAGGAGGGCATGACCTTGTTCCGCGACGAGGGCGTGGTGCATCAGCCCACCTTCGCGCGCGAAGTCTACGACGTGTCCGGCGCCGGCGACACCGTGATCGGCACGCTGGGCCTGGGGCTGGCCGCCGGCCAGCCGCTGCCGGTGGCGATGAGTCTCGCCAACGCCGCCGCCGGCGTGGTGGTGGGCAAGCTGGGCACCGCGGTGTGCAGCCAGCGCGAACTTTTCGCCGTGTGATCCCGTCCAGTCAGGCTGGATCCTGAAGGAGAACCCATGCAGCACTATACCGATGCCATCTTGGCGTTCTGGTTTGGCGGCGGCGACGACAGTTTCCTGTCGGTGCCGCGCAGCGCCTGGTTCAAGAAGGATGAAGTGTTCGACGGCATTATCCGCGAACGCTTCCTGGACGCGTGGCGACAGGCGCGCGCCGGGGAACTGCCGGCGGAGGCCGGCGACGCTCGCCGCGGTCTGGCCTGGCTGATTCTGACCGATCAATTCCCGCGCAATCTGTTCCGCCGCTCGGCCGAGGCCTTCGCCACCGACGGCCAGGCGCTGGCGCTGGCGCGCGAGATAGTGGCGCGCGGCCTGGACCGGCAACTGCCGCATATCGCCCGCACCTTCGTCTATCTGCCGTTCGAGCACAGCGAGTCGCTGGCGGATCAGGACGAAGCCGTGCGTTTGTTTGAAACCATGGCCGAGGACGCGGCCATGGCGAGTTTTATCGATTACGCGCACCGCCACCGGGACGTGATCGTCCGCTTCGGACGCTTCCCGCATCGCAACGCCGCGCTGGGCCGGATGGACACGCCGGACGAGAAGGCCTATCTGGCCGAGCCCGGCGCCGGTTTTTAAACGCGCAGCAATATTCTCGCGCCGTCGGCGATGGCCGGCGGCGGAAAGGCAAAACATGACTATCGTCGTCACCGGCGCCGCCGGTTTTATTGGTTCCAACCTGGTCAAGGCGCTGAACGAGCGCGGCGTCACCGACATCATCGCCGTGGACAATCTGTCCAGCGGCGACAAGTTCCGCAATCTGGTGGATTGCGAAATCGCCCACTATATGGACAAGCACGACTTCCTGGCCTTGCTGCTGGAAGGCGAGTTTGAGGGCGAACTGTCCGCCATCCTGCACCAGGGCGCGTGTTCCGATACCATGAACCACGACGGCAAGTACATGATGGATAACAACTATCAGTACACGCTGGCCCTGTTCGACTACTGTCAGCACGAGGAGATTCAGTTCCTCTACGCCTCCAGCGCCGCCACCTACGGCAAGGGCACCGTGTTCAAGGAAGAGCGCCAGTACGAAGGTCCGCTCAATGTCTACGGCTATTCCAAATTCCTGTTCGACCAAGTGCTGCGTCAACGCATGAAGGAAGGCCTGAGCGCGCAGGCGGTGGGCTTCCGCTATTTCAACGTCTACGGCCCGCGCGAGCAGCATAAGGGCCGGATGGCCTCGGTGGCCTTCCACCACTTCAATCAGTATCGCGAACATGGCAAGGTCAAGCTGTTCGGCGGCTGGGACGGCTGGGGCAACGGCATGCAAAGCCGCGACTTCGTGTCGGTGGAGGATGTGGCCAAGATCAATCTGTATTTCCTGGACCACCCGGAAAAGAGCGGCATCTTCAACCTGGGTTCCGGCCGCTCGCAGCCGTTCAACGACGTGGCCGTGGCCACCGTCAACGCCTGCCGCCGCCATGACGGCCAGCCGGCGCTGAGCCTGGACGAGATGGCGGCTCAGGGCATCGTCGAATACGTGGACTTCCCGGACGCGCTCAAGGGCAAATATCAGAGTTTCACCCAGGCCGACATCGGCAAACTGCGCAGCGCCGGTTACGGCGCCGAGCTGTTTGACGTCGAGCAGGGCGTGGATCGCTACGTGGATTGGCTGATCAAGCAATGACGCTGCGCGTCCGGCAGGCGGCGCGGCTGCTGATGCTGGACCCGGCGGGCAGGGTGCTGCTCTTTCCCTACCAGCCGGCGGACCGGGCCGAATACTGGTTCACGCCGGGCGGCGAACTCGAAGCCGGCGAAAGCCTGGCGGACGCGGCCCGGCGCGAATGCCGTGAAGAGACCGGTCACCTTATCGCCGATCCCGGCTCGCCGGTGGCCCGCCGCTCATTCGAGTTGACGCTGTTGGACGGAGAACGGGTGCGGGCGCTTGAGCATTTCTTCCTGATCCGCGTCGAACACGCGAGGCTGGACGACGGCGGCAGGACCGCGCTTGAGCGGCGGGTGATGGGGCGGGGCCGTTGGTGGCCGCCGGAGGAACTAGCCGCGTCCGGCGCGCGCTATTTCCCTGAAGACTTGCTGGCGATGCTGGCGGAAGCGTCCGCGGGCTGATAGTTGCAGCAACGGTTATTTGCTTAGACATAAGGATTCCGTCTTTGCTGATAGCCAATCGGTATAATGGCCGTTCCCCGTTGGAGAACGCGTCGTGTACAAGCATCTGGAAGATTTCGTCGGCCACACCCCCTTGGTCAGACTCAAGCGCCTGCCCGGCGTCACCAGCAACATCGTGCTGGTCAAGCTGGAAGGCAATAACCCGGCGGGTTCGGTCAAAGACCGGCCGGCGTTGTCCATGATCCGTCGCGCGGAAGAGCGCGGCGAGATCCAGCCGGGCGATACGCTGATCGAACCCACCAGCGGCAACACCGGCATCGCGTTGGCGATGGCGGCGGCGATGATGGGCTATAAGATGATCCTCATCATGCCGGAGAACTCCAGCGCCGAGCGGGTGCAGGCGATGCGCGCCTACGGCGCGGAAGTGGTCCTGACCCCCAAGGAAGCCTCCATGCCGGGTTCCATCGACCTGGCGCGCAAGATGGAAGCCGCCGGCCAGGGCCGCATCCTCGATCAATTCTCCAATCCGGACAATCCGCTGGCCCACTATGAAAGCACCGGGCCGGAAATCTGGCATGACACCCGGGGCGGCGTCACCCACTTCGTGTCCAGCATGGGCACCACCGGCACCGTCATGGGCACCAGCCGCTATCTGAAGCAGCAAAATCCGGCGATCCAGATCGTGGGCGTGCATCCGGAGCCGGGCAGCCAGATCGCCGGCATCCGTAAATGGGAAGACCCTTACGTGCCCAAGATTTGCGACTTCTCGCAACTGGACGATTTGCAGCACGTCGGCCAGCAGGAGGCCGAGGATATGGCGCGGCAACTGGCGCGCGAGGAGGGCATCCTGGCCGGGCCTTCGTCCGGCGGCGCCTTGGCGGTGGCGCTGCGCCTGTCGCGTCAGCTGGAGAACGCGGTCATCGTCTCCATCATCTGCGACCGCGGCGACCGTTACCTGTCCACTGGACTGTTCGGCTGAGAGCGAGGGTTCACGCCCCTTCCGGCCAAGGCGCTTGTGAACCGCGTCACAAGACGGACGGCGCGGCGGAACGCAGTGTTCGCGTTTTGGCGCTGGCGTCCGGCGCCTCATGTCGCTAGCATCGGGAGTCCATTGTCCCCGTCCCGGAGGCTCCGATGCTGCTGCATGTCGATTCCCGTTTTCTCAGCCCTTACGCGCTGTCCGCCTTTGTCGCCCTGAAAGAAAAGGGGCTGACTTTCGAACTATCGACCGTCAGCCTGGAGGCGCAGGCCAATCTGGCGGCCGACTATCGGCGTCAGTCGCTGACCGCCCGCGTGCCCATGCTGGAAGACGGCGAGTTCCGTCTCAGCGAATCCTCGGCCATTGCCGAATATCTGGAAGACGCTTATCCCGAACGCGCGCGGCTATACCCGCAGGACTTGCGCCAGCGCGCTCGCGCGCGCCAGCTGCAAGCCTGGCTGCGCAGCGATCTGATGGCGCTGCGGGAAGACCGCAACACCGAGGTGGTGTTTCTGCGTCCGGCGGCGGGCACGCTGGCGCCGGAAGCGCGCCAGGCGGCCGGCAAGCTGATCGCGGCCGCGGAGCAATTGCTGCCGGCCGACGGCGGCGAGCTGTTCGGCGCCTGGTGTCTGGCCGATACCGATCTCGCGCTAATGCTGAAACGGCTGCAATACGACGATGCGCTGCCGCCGCGTTTGGCCGCCTACGCCGAGCGCCAATGGCGGCGGCCGGCGGTGCAGGACTGGCTGGCGCTGGGACGGCGGGCGGCCTCGGCTTGAAAGGCTGAGCGCGCGCCCGCGCCTGGACTGCCGTTTCAGCGATGCACGTCGTGGGTGACGAAGGGCCGGTCCGGCGACGGCATCTCCAGCCAGTCCGGATGGCGTAGTGTGCGGCGGATGTCCTGATAGCCGCTGGCCCAGTGCGCGCGCATGGTCTGGGCGCCGAATTGATAATCCTTGTGGTGGTCTTCGTACTCCTTGTCCTGGTAGATCAGGTGTATCACCTTCAACAGCCGGCCGCAGGCCAGTTCGTGGGCGTGGCGGTAGGCCGGGTGTTCGCGTTGCGCCTCCGGCACCAGTTCCATCAGCTGCCGCAGTAAGCCGCGATAGTTCTGTTCCCGTTTCATCGTGTCGGTGATCTGCCGGGTGCGGCTGGAGTACTGGATGTCCTTCTGCCGCATCGCGATCGCCTTCATGTCCGTGGGCGGTTCGCCCTTGGCGCTCCACAGGTCCACCTGGAACACCAGCGAGTTTTTGCGCGGCTCGGTGCTCAGTATCTGCTTCAGCGGCGTATTGGACACCAGGCCGCCGTCCCAGTAGTACTCGCCGTCGATCTCCACCGCCGGAAAGCCCGGCGGCAGCGCGCCGGAAGCCATGAAATGCTCGGCGCGCAGTTTTTGGCGGGTATTGTCGAAGTAGACGAAGTTGCCGCTGCGCAGATTGACCGCGCCCACCGACACCCGCATCTGATCGCTGTCGTTGATGCGGTCGAAATCGGCGAAACGTTCCAGCGTGCCCTTCAGCGGCGAGGTGTCGTAAAGGCTGCAATTGGCGGGCGAGGGCGCGCCGCTTGGCCAGGGCGAGCGCGGCAGGAAGAAGCCGTTCTGGCCCTCGGTCAGCGCGCGCCAGGCCTCCCAGCTCGCCATCAGTCCGTTCAGCCCCGCCGGCCAATGGTGGGTGTCCAGTTGGCTGAAGGGGCTGGCCGGCAGAAACGGCGGCCGACAGATGGTGTCCCAGAAGGCGCGCAACTGCTCCACCCGCCGCTCCGGCGGGTTGCCGGCGATGATGGCGGCGTTGAGCGCGCCGATGGAAATGCCGGCCACCCAGTTGGGGTGCAGCTCGGCCTCGGCCAGGCCCTGATAGACGCCGGGCTGGTAGGAGCCCAGCGCGCCGCCGCCCTGCAGCACCAGCGCCAGCACCTGGTAGCGGTGGCCGGGCGGCAGGCTGCGGCTCTGGTACAGGCCGCCGCTCTGCGGGCAGGCGGGGTTGTGCGGCGGCGTCATTGCATATACCAGCCGTGGCTGACAATCACCGATTGTCCGGTGAGCGCGGCGCTGGGGAAGGCGGCCAGGAACAGCGCGGTCTGGGCCACGTCTTCCACCGTGGTGAACACCCCGTCCACGGTATTGCCCAGCATCACGCGCTTGATCACTTCTTCCTCGCTGATGCCCAGCTCTTTGGCCTGCTCCGGAATCTGCTTCTCCACCAGCGGCGTGCGCACGAAGCCCGGGCAGATCACGTGGGCGCGCACATTGTATTCCGCGCCTTCCTTGGCCAGCACCCGGCACAGGCCCAGCAGCGCGTGTTTGGCGGTGACGTAGGCGGATTTGAGTTTGGACGCCTCGTGGGAGTGCACCGACCCCATATAGATCACGGTGCCGCCGCGCTTGTCCTGATACATATGGCGCAGCGCGGCCTTGGTGGTGAGAAAGGCGCCGTCCACGTGGATGGCCTGCATCTTCTTCCAATCGGAAAACGAGTAGTCCACCAGCGGGTTGACGATCTGGATGCCGGCGTTGGAGATCAGGATGTCCAGCCCGCCCAGCGCGTCCACCGCCGCCTGGGTGCCGGCGTTGACGGATTCCTCATCGGTCACGTCCATCGCCACGCCCACCGCCTTGCCGCCGGCGGCCTTGATCTCTTCCGCCGCGGCCTGCGCCGCCGTCAGGTTGATGTCGGCGATGGCCACCGCCGCGCCGGCGCGGGCGTAGGTTTCCGCAATGGCTTTGCCTATGCCGCTGGCCGCGCCGGTGATCAATGCCACTTTGCCGTTCAATTGCATGCTGCTCTCCTTGTCGTCGGGTGGGGTGCGCCACGTAGCGGCTTGGCGCCGGTTTCCGCCTCGTCTCGTCCTTGCTCGCGAGACTTTGAACAGGTTCTGTAAGTACAGGCGCTTAGTTCAGGTAATCGAATTCCACTTCGCCCAGGCCCAGGGTCAGGTCGGCGACGATGTGGCGCGCCTCCACCACTTCCAGCACCGGCAGTTCCGCCACCGGGGCCAGCGCGTGGGGGAACAGCGCCAGCGCCGCCGGCCCGCTCCAGGCGCCGTGCACGGTGACGTCCTTGAGGTGAAAGCGCACCAGCTCGCAGATGCGAACGCTGCCGTCCACATGCGGGATGATCTTCAAGAGGAAGTTGGGCGTGTTGACCATGGAGCGCTGCAGCGCGCTGGCGTCCTGGGCGTGATGTTTGTAGCCCATGGTGGCGGTGGCCACCCGCACCGGGCCGTAGTCCAGTTCGCCCACCAGGGTGTCGGTGCGCACTTGCAGCCGCGGGCAGGCCAGCTTCTTGGGAAAGCCCCACAGTTCGCGGCCGCCGGCGATGGGCGGGTGGTCGTTCAGATACATCGCGTGAGTGTAATTGCCGGCCACGCCACCCAGCAGAACCGGGATCACCTGGCCGCTTTCGGTGTAGTCGCCAAAGCCGGTGGAGTCCGGCATGCGGATGAACTCGAAGTTCACCAGATCCGAGGCCGGCTGCAGCGGTTCCGGCACCGCCTCGCGCAGCTTGGCCGGATCGGTGCGATAAGTGATGATGAAGAATTCGCGATTGGTGAAGCGGTAGGGGCCGCGGGGGAAGGCGGGGTTGGTCAGCGGCATGGCGAAGGCCTGCTCGCGGATGGCGTCGATGTTCATACGTGCTGCGCTCCCTGGATGGCAAAAGGTCGCGCCGGGACGGCGCGGCCGCTGCTGCGAAAGGAGCCCGCCGGCGGAACGGCCCGACGGGCATGCGTGCATCTGGCTCCGATGGTACAGGCAAAGATCCCATACAGATAGCTTGGCGCGGCGTCGCCTGTCCATTGGGACGACGCCGCGCGCCCGGCCGCTGTCTTTCCGCTCGGCGGCAAGGAGGGCGTCGGCCACCGCGCCGCCGTGCTATGCTGTCGCCGTTGCGGCGAATGAGCCGCGGCCCGCCACCGTGCCGGCGGAGTCGGCACTTGCAGTTTTGGATGGACCGTATGAGCAAAAGCATCATTTCCGACATGGACGGAGTGATTTATCGGGGCAAGCAACTGATTCCGGGCGCGCGCGATTTCGTCAACCGCCTGACGCAGGGCGGCACGCCCTTCCTGTTTCTGACCAATAACGCGGAGCAGACGCCGCTGGATCTGAGGCTGAAGCTGGAGAGCCTGGGCATCAACGGCGTGACGGAAGACAACTTCATCACCAGCGCGATGGCCACGGCGATGTTTCTGCGCAGCCAGACGCGCAAGGCCATGCCCACCGCCTACGTGGTGGGCGGCGCCGGCCTGATCAACGAGCTGTACAAGGTGGGGTTTTCCATTTCCGAATCCCATCCGGACTACGTGGTGGTGGCCAAGTCCCAGACCTTCAGTTTCGAGCAGATCAAGAAGGCGGTGCGTTTTATCGACCAGGGCGCCAAATTCATCGGCACCAACCCGGATATGATCGATCCGATAGAGGGCGGCGGCTACGAGCCGGCCGCCGGCACGCTGCTGGCCGCCATCGAGGCCGCCACCGGCAAGAAGCCCTACATCGTGGGCAAGCCGAACTCGCTGATGATGATGCTGGCCACCCGCAAGCTGGGCGTGCATCCGGAGGAGGCGGTGATGATAGGCGACCGGATGGACACCGACATCGTCGGCGGCATAGAAGCCGGCATGGGCACCGCGCTGGTGTTGTCCGGCGTGTCGTCGCGCGAATCCATGGAGCAGTTTCCCTACCAGCCGGACTATGTGTTCGAGAGCGTGGCGGAGATTGATCCGGGGGCCTTGTAAGAGCCTGGCTACGTTCTGTTGCGCGTCGCGAGGCTTTGAACAAGCCATGGCCGGTCAGGCCGGCGTCGGACGAAAACAGGGCCGCTCCCGTTTGGGGGCGGCCCTGTTTGTTTGCCGTCTAGATCCCGCTCGGCCCGGCGAGGCGCTCAGCGCTGCTCGGCTTGGGCCGCGGCTTCCCGCAATTTGTCCTTCTTACTCTTGCGTTTGCCCTTGACGCCGCCGTTGTCGGCTGCCGGGTTCGTGGCGGCGCTCGCGGCCGCGGCCGGGCTGGCGGCGACGGGTTCGAAACCGGCGATCCGTTCGCGCGGCAGTCGCAGTTGCTGGCGTTTCTCTATCAATTGGAAATGTGCGGCGCAATCGGCGCTGACGAAGCTGATGGCCTCGCCGCTGGCGCCGGCGCGGCCGGTGCGACCGATGCGGTGGGTGTAGTCCACCGGCGAGCGCGGCAGATCGTAGTTCACCACCACCGGCAGGCGGGCGATGTCGATGCCGCGCGCGGCCACATCGGTGGCCACCAGAACTTGCAGACGGCCGGACTTGAGGTCGGCCAGCACCTGGCCGCGTTGTCCCTGGCTGCAATCGCCGTGCAGCGCGGCGGCGCGGACGCCGGCGGCCTGCAGCTTGCCGGCCACTCGGTCTGCGGTGTGGCGGCTGGCCACGAAGACCAGAGCCCGCTCCCAGCCATGGGTGTGCAGCAGATGGCGCAACAACATGGTGCGCCGGCCGGCGTCCACCTCGATGACGCGCTGGCGGATGTCCGGCGCGGCGACGTCGCCGGGCTCGATGTCGATATGCCGCGGCTGGTTCAGCAGTTGCTCCGCCAGCGCGCGCACGGCGGGCGGGAAGGTGGCGGAAAACATCAGGTTTTGCCGGTAGGGCGGCAGCTGCGCCAGCACGCGGGCCAGTTCGTCGGCGAAACCGAGGTCGAGCAGGCGGTCGGCCTCGTCCAGCACCAGGGTGTCGACGGCGGCGAGCCGCAGCGCATTGTGCGCCAGCAGGTCCAGCAGCCGGCCGGGCGTGGCCGCCACGATGTCGGCGCCGCCGCGCAAGGCCATCATCTGAGGATTGATGGAGACGCCGCCGAAGACCACGGCGATCTTGGGCCGGCGCGGCAGGCCCTGGGCCAGCTGGCGCAGGGCGTCGCCCACTTGCGCCGCCAGTTCCCTGGTGGGGAGCAGGATCAGCGTTTGCGTCTGGCGAGGCGAGGCCTGGCGGCCAGCCAGCCATTGCTGCAACAGCGGCAGGCAGTAGGCCGCGGTTTTGCCGGAACCGGTTTGCGCGGTGGCCAGCACGTCGTGGCCTTGCAAAACGGCGGGGACGGCGGCGAGCTGAACCGCGGTGGGGGCCGGGTAGCCCTGATCGCTGGCGGCCTGGGCCAGGGCGGGCGACAGGCCCAGTGAGGTGAATGACATGGATTGGCGTTGACGGCGATGTACTTGAAGCGGCAGGAGTATCGACGCTGCCCGCGGCCGGGTCAAGCGGGGCGTGGCGTCGCCGCAACGCGCGTTGCGCAGCGGGAAGTCCCGTTTGCGAGTACTATCTGGGCTCGCTATCAAGTTAAAGTCATACGCACATGCAAACAGAAGTCAAAGAGAAACCCCGCTACGCCCTGGTGGCCTCGGTCCAGTTGCCCGATGTCAGCGATGTCGAGTTCGAGGCCTCGCTCACCGAGCTGAGCGAACTGGCCAAGACCCTGGGCTTCCAAGTGGTGCGGACCTTTGTGCAAAAGCGTAACAGCTTCGACCGCACCGCCTATATGGGCGTGGGCAAGCTGGAGGAAATCAGCCAGTTCGTCAATCGCGGTCTTCGCAACGACGAGCTGGAGGACGCGCCGCCGGTCTTGGACGCCGGCACGGTGGAGATCGACGCCTTGCTGGTGGACCACGAAATCTCGCCGTCGCAGGCGCGCAATCTGGAGCTGGCCGTCGGCTGCGAGGTGATGGACCGCACCATGGTGATTCTGGAGATCTTCCACCGCAACGCCCGCTCGCGCGCGGCGCGCGCCCAGGTGGAAATCGCCCGTCTCGGTTATATGGCGCCGCGCTTGCGCGAGGCGGCCAAGCTGGCCGGGCCGCAAGGCCGGCAGCGCAGCGGCATGGGCGGGCGCGGCGCCGGTGAATCGCATACCGAGCTGGATCGCCGCAAGGTGCGCGACCGCATCGCCGAGCTGCAGCGCGAAATCGTCGCGATGGAGCTGGAGCGCAAGACCCAGCGCGCGCGCCGGCTGGAGCGCCAGGGTCAGGGCCTGGGCGGGGTGTCGCTGGTGGGCTACACCAATGCAGGCAAGTCCACGCTGATGCGCGCCTTGACCGGCAGCGAAGTGCTGGTGGCCAATAAGCTGTTCGCCACCCTGGACACCACGGTGCGCGCCATCTACCCGGAAAGCGTGCCGCGGGTGCTGGTCAGCGATACCGTGGGCTTCATCAAGAACCTGCCTCACGGTCTGGTGGCCTCGTTCAAGTCCACGCTGGAAGAAGCGCTGGACGCGGCCCTGCTGCTGCATGTGATCGACGCCAGCGACCCGGGCTTCCAGCGTCAGTTGGAAGTGACCGATGAGGTCTTGAAGGAAATCGGCGCCGACGAAGTGCCGCGCATCCGGGTGTTCAACAAGATAGACCATGTCGGCGACGCGGCCGAGCAGGCGGCCTGGGCCGCCGAGCTGCGGCAACGCTATCCGGACTGCGTGGTGATGAGCGCGCGCCACCCCGAGGAAGTGGCGGCGCTGCGCGCGCTGATTGTGGCCTTCTTCCAGCGAGATCTGGAGGAAGGCGAACTGCTGCTGCCATGGTCCGCTCAGCAACTGCGCGGCGAAATCTACAGCCACTGCCAGGTGTTGGAAGAACGCGCGGAGGAAGAGGGCAGCTGGTTCCGCGTGCGCGGCGAGCCGGACAAGCTGCGCAGCCTGCGCGAGCAGTTGAACCCCGGCTCGCAGGGGCGTCAGAAGGAGTATTGGGAAGTCTGAGAACCTGTTCAAAGCGTCGCGGGCAAGAACGAGACAAGGCGAAAACGGCTGAAGAAGCGGAATGCAAACGTGGTGCATGAGCGTTTCGATACGATATTCACCTTGTCGCGTCTTTCGGAGCACAACAGGCATTGAACAGGTTCTTAGTCTGCGAGCACGTCCCTCCCCACTCTGATTTTCGGCGCAGCGTTCGTCCTGCTGCTCAGGACCGTCCCGATAATCCAGATCCCTATCCGCTTAAGCGGATTCAATATCTTGGGCAATGGTCCCGAGCCGCAGAGATTGTTGCTTCTTTTAAAGGAACATGCCGCCGGAGGCTTCCACGCGCTGACCGTTGACCCAGGCGGCGCCGTCGCTGAGCAGGGTGGCGATGGCGCCGCCGATGTCGTCGGGGCGGCCGACGCGGCCCAGCGCGGTTTGCGCGGCGATATGGGCGTTGACCTGTTCGTTGTCGCGCACCAGGCCGCCGCCGAAGTCGGTTTCAATCGCGCCGGGGGCGATGACGTTGACCGCGATGCCGCGCGGCCCCAGCTCCTTGGCCAGGTAGCGGGTCAGCACCTCCACGCCGCCCTTCATCGCCGCGTAGGCGGCGTAGCCGGGCAGGGCGAAGCGGGTCAGACCGGTGGAGACGTTGAGAATGCGGCCGCCGTCGGCGATCAGCGGCAGCAGCGTCTGAGTCAGGAAGAACGGGCCTTTGAGCTGGATGTTCATCAGTTGGTCGAACTGCGCCTCGCTGGTGTCGGCGAAGGCGGCGTGGATGCCGATGCCGGCGTTGTTGACCAGAAAATCGAAGTCGGCGCGTCGCCATTGCTCGGCCAGCGTCTGGCGCAGCCGCTCGGCGAAGGCGGGGAAGCCGGCGCTCTGGCCGACGTCCAGCGCCAGCGCGGCGGCCTGGCCGCCCAGTGCTTGGATCTCGGCGACCACCGCCTCGGCGTCGGCGGCGCGGCTTTGGTAAGTGATGACCACGTCCACGCCCTGGCGCGCCAGGTGCAGGGCCGCGCTTTTGCCCAGGCCGCGGCTGCCGCCGGTGATGACTGCGATTTTCTTGCTCATGGGAATCTCCTGTAGGGGGCGGGTGCAGGCTTGGACCCGATGAGCTCAGTTTATTGTATGGTTTTTGATAAACAAATATGATTATTTAAATTATAGTGTTCGTATATTGATAACAATTGGCGGCGGCATGAACAAGCTGGAAGCGATGCAGATTTTTGTCCGGGTGGCCGAGTTGTCCAGCTTCACCCAGGCGGCGGACAGCTTGGGCCTGCCCAAGGCCAGCATCTCGGTGGCGGTCAAGCAGACCGAATCCTGGCTGGGCGCGCGCCTGCTGCACCGGACCACGCGCAAAGTGCAGATGACCCAGGACGGGCAGGCTTTTTACGAGCGTTGCAAGGACGTGCTGGCGGACATGGACGAGTTGCAAAGCATGTTCCAGCGCGGCGAGGAGGCGCTGGGCGGGCGGCTGAGGGTGGACATGCCCAGCGGCGTGGCGCGCTATCAGGTATTGCCGCGGCTGGACGAATTCCTGCAGCGCCACCCGCGTTTGGAGCTGGAGCTGAGCAGCACCGACCGCAAGGTGGACATCGTGCGAGAAGGTTTCGATTGCGTGCTGCGCGTGGGGGAGCTTGGCGACTCCAGCCTGGTGGCGCGGCCGCTGGGACGTTTTCGGCAGCTCAATTGCGCCAGCCCCGGCTATCTGGCGCGTTACGGCGCGCCGGCCGGCCTGGAGGACCTGGCGCGGCACCGGCTGGTTCACTACGTTTCCACCCTGGGCGCGCGCCCGGCCGGCTGGGAGTGGCGGGACGGCAACGGCAGCCATTGGCTGGCCATGGCCGGCAGCGTCATCGTCAACAACGCCGACGCCTACCAGGCCGCCTGTCTGGCCGGGCTGGGCCTGATTCAGGCGCCGGAGTCCGGCGTGCGTCATTTGCTGGACAGCGGCGAACTGGTGGAAGTGCTGCCGGACTACCGCGCCACGCCGATGCCGGTCACGCTGTTGTACGCCCACCGCCGCAACCTGCCGCGCCGGGCGCAGGTTTTCATGGATTGGCTGGCGGAGGCGCTGGCGCCGCATCTTGTGTGAATCGGGCGCAAACATGGCGGCGCAGGGGCAAGCTGCCCTATCATGGAGGCCGGTCAACCATTTTAGAACCTGTTTACGATCAGCTGCGCGTTGGCGATACGGCGTTGAAAACCCCTTCGAAATGCTCATGTACCGTGTGTACATTCCGCTTTCTCAGCGGTTTTCGCCTTGTCTCGCCTTAGCTCGCGAGATCGTAAACACGTTCTTACTTCGTCATATTCCCGCCATGATTGTTAGATCCACTTCTTCCTGGCTGCGCCTGTTGTTTGTCTGGCACGGTTCGGTGCTGCCGCGCATCATGCCGCGCCTGCTGCTGGTCTTCTTCATTTCCATCGCCGCCGCCGCCGTGCGCGGCTGGTGGCTGAGCGAACACGCGGACTCCGCGCTCAGCATTCCCGCCTTTACCTTGATGGGGGTGTCGCTGGCCATCTTCCTGGGTTTTCGCAACTCGGTCAGCTACGAGCGCTTTTGGGAGGCGCGCAAGCTGTGGGGCAGCTTGCTGATCGTCAACCGCTCGCTGGCGCGGCAGGTTCTGTCGCTGGCGCCGGACAATGCGGACGCGCGGCGTCTGATAGACGGCTGTTGCGCCTTCGCCTACGCGCTCAAGGCGCAGTTGCGCGGCGACGACGCCGACGCCCATCTGCGCCGTTTGCTGCCGGAGGAGATTCTGGACAAGGCGTTGGCGGCGCGCTTCAAGCCGGCGCTGATCCTGTCCTGGCTAGGGCAATTGGCCGCGCGCATGCGCGGCGACGGCGTGTTGGGCGATATGCAATGGCATGCGCTGGACCGTAATCTGAACTCGCTGTCGGAAGTGCTGGGCGGCTGCGAGCGCATCGCCTCCACGCCCATTCCCTTCACGTACCGGGTGCTGCTCAACCGCACCGTCACGGTGTACAGCCTGCTGTTGCCGGCCGGCCTGGTTACCAGCATAGGCTGGCTGACGCCGGCGATCGCGGTCTTCATCGCCTACACCTATCTGGCGCTGGAAGTGATAGGCGAGGAGCTGGAGGAGCCGTTTGGCAAGGAGGGCAACGATCTGCCGCTGTCCGCGCTCTGCCACGGCATCGAAGCCTCCTTGCGCGAGATGCAGGGCGAGGAAGTGGCGGCTCCGGCGCCTTCGCAGCAGGGCATTTATCTGTATTGAGCCATCGAGCCGCATAGCTTAGAACCTGTTTACGATCTAGCGGGCTAAGGCGGGGCAAGGCGTACTCATCGTGCCGCATCTCACGAAGCGCAGCAGGTCGTAAACAGGTTCTTACAGCGCGGCCAGCTCGTCCAGGCTGATGATGCGGGCTATCGTCGCCAGCTGGCGCATCGAGATCTGATGCTCTTCCTCGCTGACGGCGGCGCAGCCGTCCTCCAGCACCAGCACCTGGTAATCGCGGTCGTGAGCGTCGCGCGCGGCGGCCTGCACCGCCCAAGTGCTGCTGACGCCGGACAGGATCAGGCGTTCGATGCGATGGGCGCGCAGCACCGCTTCCAGCGAGGTGGCGTAGAAGGCGCTGACGCGCGGCTTGATCACGATGGCGTCTTCCGGCCTTACGTCCAGCTCCGGGTGGAAGGCGGTGCCGGGGCCGGACAGATCCAGCGCGCCGAATTCGTGAGCGCGGCCGAACAGCGGCGAGGCCTTGGGTTGTTCCACATAGGAGGGCGCGAAGCCCACTTTCACCTGCGCCACCAGCCAGCGGCGGCGGCGCGCCTCGGCGATAGCCTGGTTGGCGGCGGCGATGACGCCGCGTTGACGCGCGTGCTCGGCGCAGCGGGCGACCTTGCCACCGTCCATCATGATGTCGCGGATATAGTCCAGTCCGATAAAAGCGGTGTTCATCGCTGAGTTCCTTATGGCGTATTGATCAAGACCGGCGAACGGCCGGCGTTTCTGTTGCGGCCAGTTCCGCCAGCAGCTCGCCGGCGGCGAGCAGCAGTTCCAGGCGCTGCGGCGGCAGTCCGGCCAGCGCGGCGCGCAGCCAGTCGTCTTTGCGCAGGCGGTGAGCGTCAAGGACCTGGCGGCCGGCGCCGCTCAGGCGAATCCGGACTTTGCGGCCGTCTTCGGGGTCGCCGGCGCGCAGAATCAGGCCGCCGGCGTCGAGTTCGCGCAGCAGGCTGGCCAGGTTGGAACTGCGCAGCTTTTCCGCGCGGGCCAGCGCAGACGGCGTTGCGGCGCCGTCCGCGCGTTCGATGCTGGCCAGCAGCGAAAGCTGGGCAAACGGCAGTTCGTCGTCCTGGGCCTCCTGGCGCAAGCGGCGCGTCAAGGCCATCAGTTGCAGGCGCAGCCGGGACACGGCCTCCGCCGGGATCGATGAGTTAGGCATTTTTCTATTTTAACATAGCTATGTTTGTATAGATAAATCGGCGAGAAAACGGCGCCGCCAGCGACGCCGAGGCCGGCTCTAGCCTTGTTTCTGACAGTTGCTCATCCAGCGTATGCCGAAGCGGTCCACCAGCATGCCGAAGCGGGCGCCCCAGAAGGCGTCGTGCAGCGGCTCGTTGATCTGGCCGCCCTGGGCCAGGGCTTCAAAGATCGCGGTCTGCTCCGCCTCGCTGTCCAGCATGAAATTCAGCGTGATGTTTTCACCGATGGCGGGCGTGCGGCCCGGCATGCCGTCGGAGGCCATGAAATGAACGCCTTCGGCTTTGAACTCGGCGTGCAGAATCTTGTTCTTGGCCTCGTCCGGGCTGGGGAAGTCCGCGTCGCCGAAGCGCATCAGCGCCACGATTTCTCCGTTGAAGCATTGGCGGTAGAAGGCCAGCGCCTGTTCGCACTGGCCGTGGAAGTTGATGTAGGGCAGCAGGGTTTTCATCAGGGAGACTCCTGGTGGGTGGGGAGGGGCGGCCGTGTTTCAGGCTTGCAGGCATTGCCGCAGCGCATTGTTGACGGCTTCCACCGTTGCCGGCCGGGTCAGGCGAGCGGTTTCCTGGCCGTGGCGCAGGAAAATCAGCGTAGGCCACAGCTTGACGCGGTAGCTGCGTCCCAGGCGGCGGCCCGGCCCGTCTTCGATTTGCAAATGACGGACGTCGGGATAGGCCGCCAAGGCTTGTCGAATCAGAGGCTGAGCCGCCTGGCAGTGGCCGCACCAGGGCGCGCCGAATTCCAGCACGGTGACGCCGGGCTGGGCATCCAGTTCGGCGCGTTCCGGCGCCGGGTCGCGATAAAGCTTGTCCATGGTCAGGCTGGGGCAAGGGTGGATTTTAAATATGCCAAAGGACTTGCGTATTTGCCAGCGCCGTGATGAGAGGGCTGGCGGGGCGGGCTTGCCAAAGCCGGGCAAAACCGCGACGATGCAGGCCGTTTCATCAATGGCTCGGGGTTTGAACTCATGAAATCGCGCAATGTTTCCGGCGGCTTGGTGTATTCCACCGAACACGGCCGCATGTGTCCGCAGTGCGGCTTTGCCGTCGCCCAATGCCAATGCGGCAAGCAGGAGGCGCCGGCCGGCGACGGCGTGGTGCGGGTGCGCAGGGAAACCAAGGGCCGCAACGGCAAGGCGGTCACCGTGATTCAGGGCGCGCCGTTGAACGCGCTGGAACTGGCGCAGCTGGGCAAACAGCTGAAAAACGCCTGCGGCAGCGGCGGCACGGTCAAGGACGGCGTCATCGAGATCCAGGGCGATCATTGCGAGCAGGTGCAGGGTTTGCTCAAGCAGCGCGGCTGGACGGTGAAGCGCGCCGGCGGCTAGACGCGCTCCAAAGCCTGTAGCGCCTTGTCGGAGACGAGGCGGCGGGCATGTTTTTGAAATGTTCATCACCGTACGGCCCTGCCGCTTTTTCAGCGGCAGGGCCTTGTCTCGCGCTGGCTTGCGAGGTTTTGGAACAGCGGCTTGGGATTGAGCCGGAATGAAAAAGCCCGCGGCGTGCCGCGGGCGGGGCGGGGCGATGGGGCTTAGGCCGGCTGCGCCTGCCGCTGCGGGCTGGGGCTGAGCGGCGTCCGTCGCTGCAGCTCGGCGGCGAATTGCGCGCCGAATTGTTCCAGATATTGGCGTTGCAGCAGGCATTCATGCGGCGCGTTCACCTCGTACTCAATCAGCTTGCCGGAGACGTAAGGCTGCCAGAGCGACGGTTGCTGGTCTTCGGGGCGCAGGATGTCGGTGGTGGCGCGGATGAAGATCAGGTCGCCGTCGTAACGCTGGTAGCGGCAGCGGGCGAGCAGCTCCAGCATCAGCTTGGAGTCGTTCACCAGCCGGGTCAGAAACTCCTCGCCGACCTGGCTGCCGCCCAGCGCTTCTTCCATTGCGCTCTTCAGCCCCTTGATGCCGGCGCGCGGCGCGCCGACGATGGCCCGGGTCATGCGGGTGATGATGGTGGCGTCGTCCAGTTTCAGCGAGGCCGGCCCGCCCTGCAGCGGATAGCTGTCGAACATGCACAGGAAGCTGACTTCGTGGCCGTCGGCCTGCAGCATGGCGGCCAGGCGCAGCGCCAGATTGCCGCCCACCGACCAGCCCGCCAGCTGATACGGCCCCTGCGGCTGCACCGCCTGGATGCGTTGCCGGTACTCCTCCGCCAGTTCGTCCAGCGATTCGACGACGCGTTCCGGGTCGCGCAGTATCGGCGACTGGATGGCGTACAGCGGCTGGTCCTCGGGCAGGAAGGGCAGCAGGCCGGCATAGGGCCAGGCGATGCCGCCGCCCGGGTGAATGCAGAACAGCGGCGGGCGGCCGCCCTGGGCGCGCAGCGGCAACATGGCGTCGAAAGGATCGCTGAAAGCGGCGGGCCGTTGCAGGCGCAGGGCCAGCTGGCGCGGCGTGGGGGCGGCCAGGAAGTCGGCGATGCCCAGCGAGACGCCGAAGGTTTCCCTGACCCGGTTGATCAGTTGCAGCCCCAGCAGCGAATGGCCGCCCAGCGCGAAGAAGTTCTGATTGGCGTAGACCTCGCCGCATTCCAGCGCCGTTGCGAACAAGCGGCACATGATTTCCTCTTCAGGCGTGCGCGGCGGAGCCTGTTCGCCGTCGTCCAGCAGCGTCGGCGTCGGCAGCTCGCCGGTGGCCAGCTTGCCGTTGGGCGTCAGCGGGAAGACGGGCACCACCATGATGACGCTGGGGATCATATGATGAGGCAATTGCCGGCTCAGTGCCTGTTTCAGGCCTTCGCTGTCCAGGTCCAGCTGTTGGTTGGCCACATAGCCGACGATGGCCGGACCGTGGGGCAGGTTCCGCAGCAAGGCGACGGCGTCCTCTACGCCGCCGCAGCCCAGCAGGGCGTTCTTGATTTCGTCCAGCTCGATGCGCAGCCCGCGCAGCTTGATTTGATTGTCCTGGCGGCCCTGATAGTGGATGCGGCCGGCGTGGTCGAAGAACACGCGATCGCCGGCCCGGTACATGGTGTCGGCTGGGTCCAGCAAATCGGGAACGAAGCCTTTGGCCGTCAGCTCCGGACTGTTGCGGTAACCCCGGGCCACGCCGGGGCCGCCGATGAACAGATCGCCCCAGGCGCCGGGCGGCAGCAGCCGCTGCCGCGGGTCCACCACATAGAGCCGGGTATTGGCGGTGGCGGGCCCGATGGACAGGTCGCCGTCGCCGTAGTCGGCGTTGATCGAGGTGGCGAAGGAGGTTTCGGTCGGTCCGTAGACATTGAGCAGGCGGCAGTGGGAGAAGCGCGCCAGCAGCGCCGGCGTGCAAGGCTCGCCGCCCAGCATCAGGACGGTGTCTTGCGGGAAGTCCTCGGTCTGGTGGTAGGCCAGCAGGCTGGGCGTCATGACCACGAGCTTGATGTTTTCCCGTTTGACCAGCGCGGCCAGCGGTTTGCCGGGCGCGCTGGCGACTTTGTCGCAGATGACCAGGGTGGCGCCGGCCAGCAGCGTCATCATGATTTCCAGCACTGACATGTCGAAGCCGGCGGCGATGAATTGCAGCACGCGCTGGCCGGCTTGCAGCCCCGCCGCCCGGATGGCGGTGTCGGCGATGGGCACCAGGTTGCGGTGGCTCACTTCCACGCCCTTGGGCTTGCCGGTGGAGCCGGAGGTGTAGATCAAATAGCCGGGCGCGGCGGGGTCTACGCGGGGAAGCGGTAGGGCGGCCGGCGGCAGCGCGTCCAACGCCGCGGCGTCCAGGAGCAGCTGTTTTTCCGGCGCGATCCCTGCCTTGACGGCGCCGCCGCCGGCGACGATGACCGCAGCCGGCGAGGCGTCGGCCAGAATGTATTCGATGCGGGCTTCCGGCAGGTCGGGGTCCACCGGCACATAGCCGGCGCCCAGCTTGAACAGCGCAACGGCCGCGACCGCCCACTCTATGTTGCGCGATACGATGACGGCGACATCGTCCCCGGGCCGCACGCCGCGCGTCAGCAGCAGGCTGGCCAGGCGGTTGGCGCGCTCGTCCAGCTCGGCGTAGCTGAGTTCGCGCTCTCCCTGGCGCAGCGCCGGCCGATGGGCGTGGCTTAGCGCAGAGGCGGCGAAGGCGTCGGCGAAGACCGGTTGCGCGTCGGCGCGCGCCGGCAGCAGATAGCGGCGTTCTCGTTCGCCCGGCAGCAGCAGTTGGTAATCCGCGGCGAGGGTTTCCGGGTTGGCGACGAAATGCTCGAGCAGCAGGATCATCCGCTGATAGTGCAGTTCCAGCGCCTCTAGCGGGTAGAGATCGGCGTTGGCGTTGAAGCCTATCTCCAGCCGCCCGTCGGCGTTACGGTCGAAAATGTCGATGCCGAGATGATTGGCCGGACCGTTGGCGACATTCTGCACCGTGGCTTCGCAGCCGTCGAAGCTCACTTCCTGGTCATAAGCCACGATATTGAGCAGGGTGTTGAACAGCGGCTTGTGACCGCGTTCCGCGTACAGGTCGCGGATCATGGCCTCCGAGCGGTAGCCCTGATGCAGCAGATGGCGGCGCAGCTGGCGCTGGATGTCCGCCGCAACCGACAGCACCGTGGCGTCCGGCGCGAAGGAGATGCGCAGCGGCAGGATGTTGGCCACCATGGCCGGAATCTCGCGCAGGGCTTTCAGCTGACGGGCCGCCACCGGCATGCCCACCGCCAGTTCGCTCTGGCCGGTCATGCGGTGCAGATAGGTGGCGCAGGCCGCCAGCAGCAGGCTGGACAGACGCAGGCGGTGTTGGCCGGCGGTTTCCCGCAGCCCGTCCACCGCCGCGCCGGAGAAGGCCTTGCGCAGGCGGTTCAGCTTGCGCAGGGGCGCGTCGCCGGGGACCAGTTGAGTGGCGTCGGGCAGGTCCAGGCAGTATTGGCGCCAGTAAGACTGGTCCTTGAGATAGGACTCGCTCTGGCGATAGGCCTGCTCCGCCTCGAACACCTGGCTCAGCGGCTGCGCCGGCAGCGCTTCGATGGCTTCGCCGCGCGCCAGCCGGACATAGCAATCGGTGATGTGCTTGAACAGGATGGCGTGGCCGAAACCGTCCACCACCAGATGGGAGCCCAGCTCTATCATGCGGTGGCGACGGTCGCTCAGTTTGACGATCAGATAGCGGATCAGCGGTTGTCGGGCCAGGTCCATATCGTCGGCCAGCAAGCCGTTCAGCATGGCGGCGTAGGCCTGCTCGGGGTCCGCTTCGGCCGATAGGTCGCGCCAGGAGAAATAGGCGTCGTGCAATTCGGGGCGCAGGTGCTGCCGGTATTGGCCGGTGACCGCGTCCGTTTCGAAGGCGGCGCGCAGGGTTTCCACTTGTCTGCACACGGTCTTGATGGCCTGTTCCAGCAGCGGGGCCTGCAAGTCGCCGGTGAATTCGATCACATCGCACAGGTGATAATGGAGATTACGGCCTTCCTGGCCGATGGCCAGGCAGACTTCCTGCTGGGCGGCGCTCAGCGGGCAGATCGATTTATCGTCTAGCATAATGTTTCCAATATAGTTTTTACAGTTGTTGATATTTATTTAAAATAAAGTTAAGGGCGAATGAAGGCGCGACAAAAAAGAAGGACGCGTCGCCGCTATCGTTGCGGCTTTAGTACGGGATGGGTTTTACGGGCGGCGGAAAGGCCCGGAGAGGGGCGGGTCGGTTGGCGACGCCGTGGATTGGCGTGGCTGACGGAGTACGGTGCGCGATGCGGCGTTTTTCATGGGTGCCCTGCACATGTCGTATAAGACAGGCCGAATATGTCGTTTTGATAATACGTGGAAATTATATCAATATGGCATGAAATTGACACAGTAAAATTCACTCGACATATGTCGGCGAAGTGGATTTGTCTCATTTGTGCAAACGCACATTTTGAGAGCGTCGATATCGGCTCAAGTACAGCCAAAGCTAGACACGGCAGGCGCTTAATGTTCCGAGATAGTACGATGCGGCGCAGCACGCTGCGCCTTGGCTTGGCGGCGGACTGGGGCGGCGGGAGGGCGATGCATGCCGATTGGCGAACAGAGGAGGACGCTGACGCGCTTGCCAGCGCGGCGTTCAAGTCCGGCTTGCCTCCGGTCCGGATAAGCGGGGCGGGCGGGGGTTAGGCGAAACAGCAAAGAAAAAGACCGAAACCCGGCGCCATCCGCTGACGGCGCCCTGTATTTCGGTCTTGTTTGACAGTGACGATCCGGTGTTTAGAACGGAATGTCGTCGTCCATGTCGTCCAGTTGCTTGGGCGCCGGGCGCTGCTCCTGGCGGCGCGGCGCGGGCGGGGCTTCCTGGCGCGGGGCCGGGGCGTTGTAGCCGTAACCATCGTCCATGCCGCCGCCGCTCATGCCGCCGCCGGAACCGCCCATTTCATTGCGGCCGCCCTGCAGGCTCAGTTCATTGACGCGCACGTCCGGGGACAGGCGTTTATTGCCTTCTTTGTCCTGCCATTCGCGCAGGGTCAATTGGCCGTAAACGGTTACTTGCTGGCCTTTGGCCAGGTAGTTCTTCAGCGATTCACCGCGCTTGCCCCATACCTGGCAGCTGAACCAGTTGGTGCTCTTGCGCTCGCCAAAGCCGATGTCGCTGGCTACGCGGAACGACAGTACCGGCTCACCGCTGGGGGTGTAGCGCAGTTCGGCGTCGGCGGCCAGACGGCCGTCAAAGGTGATGCTGTTCATCAGATGTCTCCGAATAAAAATCTAAATATTTGGCCTGTCGCCGCAGCTCAGAACGTGGCTCCGATCAGGCGCTGCACCGTCGCCTCGTCCCACTGCCGCTGCGATACCTTCAGGTAGGCCACGCGGTCTTCCAACACGACCACGGCTTCATGCACGCCGGTCACGCCGGCCAATTGGCGGGACAGATCGCCGGCGTCGCCACGCCAGTCCTCGCCGATGTGATACATCACCGAGCGCACCGGCTTGGGCGGCCGCATGGCCAGCGACCACAGCAGCCAGGTGAGCATCAGCAGGCTGGTGAAGCCGAACACGCCGGCCGGACCATAGCGGGTGTACAGCCAGCCGCCGACGGCCGCGCCCAGGAACAGGCCAAGGGATTGGGCGGTATTATACACGCCAATCGCGGTTCCCTTGGCATCCGCCGGGGCGATCTTGGAAATCAAGGACGGCAGCGTGGCTTCAAGAATATTGAAGGCGATGAAATACAGGCCCAGCCAGGCCACGATCTGCCAGAAGCTGTCCAGCGCCATCGCCATGCCCAGTTGGGCGGCGGCCATCAGCGCGATGGCGCCGACGAACACCTGCTTGAGCCTGGCCTTTTTCTCGCCGTAGATGATGGCCGGCACCATCAGCAGGAAACCGATCACCGTCACCGGCAGATACACCTGCCAGTGTTGGGTCTTGTCCAGATGCGCGGTCTTGATCAGCGCGAAGGGGATGGTGACGAACATCGCCATCTGCGCTGCGTGCAAGGCGAAGATGCCGTAATTGAGCTGCAGCAGCTGCGGGTCTTTCAGCACCGCCGGCAGCCGTTTGGCGTTGGCCTCGGTGTCGGAATGGAAGCGGGAGCTGACCGGGTCCGGAATGATCAGCCAGACGCCGATCAGCGCCGCCAGCGACAGCACGCCGGTGAGCGCGAAAATGCCGTTGACCCCGATGTATTTGGCCAAGAGCGGCCCCAGCACCAGGCTGGCGGCGAAGGTGGTGCCGATGGACATGCCTATCATCGCCATCGCCTTGGTGCGGTTTTCCTCGCGGGTCAGGTCCGCCAGCAGCGCAGTGATGGCGGCGGAAATGGCGCCGGCGCCCTGGATGACCCGGCCCACGGTCAGGGTGGCGATGTCGTGCGCGCCGGCGGCGACGAAGCTGCCCAGCGCGAACAGCAGCAAGCCGCCGTAAATCACCTTTTTGCGGCCTATCTTGTCGGAGAGCATGCCCAGCGGCAGTTGCAGCAGGGCCTGGGTCAGGCCGTAACTGCCCAGCGCGATGCCGATCAGCGTGTGATTGTCCGCGCCTTCCAGGGTTTGGGCGTACAGGGCGAATACCGGCAGGATCAGGAACATGCCCAGCATGCGCAGGGCGTAGATGCCGGCGAGGCCAAGGCTGGCCCGGAGTTCTGTTGCGTTCATTCTTGTGTGCGTCGTTTGTGTTGCTGGCGGGCTGCGGCCTGCGGGCCGCGCCCCATGGTTCTAGTAACGGTCCGGCGCCGTTCCGGATGACGCCGCGCGTTAAAGACTGGTGGAGTCAGACTTGCCAAGTCAGGTATATTAACAGGTTCCCTGACCGACGGTGAGTTACGCTCCAATATGGACAGCATTCGCATTCGCGGCGCACGCACGCACAATCTGAAGAACATCAACCTGGATTTGCCCCGCCACCAATTGATCGTGATTACCGGCCTGTCCGGCTCCGGCAAATCCTCGCTGGCCTTCGACACCCTGTACGCGGAAGGGCAGCGCCGTTACGTGGAAAGCTTGTCCGCCTATGCGCGCCAGTTCCTGCAATTGATGGAAAAGCCGGACGTGGACCTGATCGAAGGCCTGTCGCCGGCGATCTCCATCGAACAGAAGGCCACCAGCCACAACCCGCGTTCCACCGTGGGCACCGTCACCGAAATCCACGACTACCTGCGCCTGCTGTACGCGCGCGTCGGCGAGCCGCACTGCCCGGAGCACGGCGTGCCGCTGTCCTCGCAAACCGTCAGCCAGATGGTGGACCATGTGCTGGCCTTGCCGGAGGAAAGCCGGGTGATGATCCTGGCCCCGGTCATCGTCGGCCGCAAGGGGGAGAATCTGGACTTGTTCGAAGACCTGCGCGCCCAGGGCTTCGTGCGGGTGCGGGTGGACGGCGAAGTGTTTGAACTCGACGCCGTGCCCAAGCTGGACAAGAACAAGAAGCACACCATAGAAGTGGTGATAGACCGCCTGAAAGTGCGCGAGGACATGAAACAGCGGCTGGCGGAAAGCTTTGAAACCGCGCTGCGCCACGCCGAGGGCCGCGCCATCGCCGTGGAAATGGACAGCGCCAAGGAACACTGGTTTTCCGCCAAGTTCGCCTGCCCGGTGTGCTCCTACAGCTTGCCGGAGCTGGAGCCGCGGCTGTTCTCCTTCAACAACCCCATGGGCGCCTGCCCCAAGTGCGACGGCCTGGGCGAAATCACCTTCTTCGATCCGCGCCGCGTGGTGGCGCATCCGGAACTGAGCCTGGCCGCCGGCGCGATCAAGGGCTGGGACAAGCGCAACCAGTTCTATTTCCAGATGCTGATGGCGCTGGGCGAGCATTACGGTTTTTCCGTGGCCGAACTCGCCTTTGAAGACCTGCCGGAAAAAGTGCGCAACGTGGTGCTGCACGGCTCCGGCCGCGACAGCATCGAGTTCAGCTATATGTCGGAGAAGGGCACCAAATTCAGCCGCGCGCATCCGTTTGAGGGCATCATCCCCAATCTGGAGCGCCGCTACCGCGAAACCGACTCCTCCGCGGTGCGGGAGGAACTGGCCAAGTACCAGAACAACCAGCCCTGCCCGCACTGTCAGGGCTCGCGGCTGCGCCTGGAGGCGCGCCATGTCTTCGTCGGCGACAAGACGCTGTACGAGATCAACCAGATGCCGCTGAAGGATACCGCCGGCTTCTTCGCCCAACTGGCTTTCAGCGGCCAGAAACAGGCGGTGGCGGAGAAAATCGTCAAGGAAATCAGCGAGCGGGTGTCCTTCCTCAATAATGTGGGCCTGGACTACTTGAACCTGTCCCGTTCCGCGGACACCCTGTCCGGCGGCGAGGCGCAGCGCATCCGCCTGGCCAGCCAGATCGGCTCCGGCCTGACCGGGGTGATGTATGTGCTGGACGAGCCGTCCATCGGCCTGCATCAGCGCGACAACGACCGCCTGCTGGCCACCTTGATGCGGCTGCGCGATCTGGGCAATAGCGTGATCGTGGTCGAGCACGACGAAGACGCCATCCGCGCCGCGGACTACCTGGTGGACATGGGGCCGGGCGCCGGCGAGCACGGCGGCGAAGTGCTGGTGGCCGGCACCCCGGCGGAAGTGGCCGCCTGCGCCCATTCCGTCACCGGCGATTATTTGTCCGGCCGCCGCCGCATCGCGCTGGGCGGCGAGCGCCGCGAGGTGGATCCGGAGCGCATGCTGCGCCTGATCGGCGCCAGCGGCAACAACCTCAAGGACGTCACCCTGGACCTGCCCTTGGGCATGCTGGTATGCATTACCGGCGTATCCGGCTCCGGCAAGTCCACATTGATCAACGACACCCTGTACAAGATCACCGCGCGCGAACTCAACGGCGCCAGCGAAGAACCGGCGGCCTATCAGGACATCCAGGGCCTGAAGCAGCTGGACAAGGTGATCAACGTAGACCAGAGCCCGATCGGCCGCACCCCGCGCTCCAACCCGGCCACCTATACCGGGCTGTTCACCCCCATCCGCGAACTGTTCGCCGGCGTGCCGCTGTCGCGCGAGCGCGGCTACGGGCCGGGGCGCTTCTCCTTCAACGTCAAGGGCGGCCGCTGCGAGGCCTGCCAGGGCGACGGCGTGATCAAGGTGGAAATGCACTTCCTGCCGGATGTCTACGTGCCTTGCGACGTATGCCACGGCAAGCGCTACAACCGCGAAACCCTGGAAGTGCAATACAAGGGCAAGAGCATTCACGAAGTGCTGGAAATGACGGTGGAACAGGCGCTGGACTTCTTCAGCGTGGTGCCCACCGTGGCGCGCAAGCTGAAAACGCTGATGGACGTGGGCCTGGGCTATATCCGCCTGGGGCAGAGCGCCACCACCCTGTCCGGCGGCGAGGCCCAGCGCGTCAAGCTGGGGCTGGAATTGTCCAAGCGCGACACCGGCCGCACCCTGTACATCCTGGACGAGCCCACCACCGGCCTGCATTTCCATGACATCGACCTGCTGTTGCAAGTGCTGCACCGCCTGCGCGAAAGCGGCAACACCGTCGTGGTGATCGAGCATAATCTGGACGTGGTCAAAACCGCGGACTGGCTGATAGATTTGGGGCCGGAAGGCGGCGCCGGCGGCGGTCAGATCATCGCCACCGGCACGCCGGAACAAGTGGCGGCCAATCCGGTCAGCCATACCGGGCGCTACCTGCAGCCTTTGTTGCAGCGCGAGCAAGGCTGATGGCAATCAAGTACAATGCGCGGATAGACAGCTTGCTGTTATAAAGAAATACCGGCGGCGGCAAGGGGCGAACGGCGTCGCCAGCCCAGCTGGACGGCGCGTCGCCCAAGGGCCATCGCATCAAAAACAATATGAGGAAGTCATGCTGACTTTAGGCAAGATCGATCACATCCACATTCGTGTGACTGACGTGCCCAAGGCCCTGAAATGGTATCAGCGCGTGCTGGCCATGGCCCCGGACCCGCGCTACAAGCACATGCGCGAAGGCCCGCACGGAGCGGTGATGTTGGCCAACGCCAACGGCGCGGTGCGCCTGGCGGTGAGCGAAGACAAGAGCGGGGCGGCCAATCATCAGGGCGATATCGCCTTTGTGGTGAGCGGCCAGGATTTTCTGGAGTGGATAGACCAGCTGGCCGGCGAGCGCGTCACCAATCGCGACGGCCAGACCATCGCCCGGGACTCCGTGCGCGACCATCGCTTTTTCTGCTCGCTGTCCTTTGTCGATCCCTTCGGTAATCCGTTCGAGATCGTCAGCTACGATCACACCTGGCTGGTGGGCAAGCTCAAGCTGAACGAACAGCTGGAGTGACAACCGTCATCCGCAACTAAAACCGCCGGTCTTGCGCCGGCGGTTTTTTATGCGCTCAAGACAGCGCGCCCTCCTGGCGCAGCACTTGTTCCAGCGCGGCGAAGCAGGCGGGGTCGATGGCGCTGCCCAGGTGCCGGCGCATGATGTCCAGCGTTTGCGGCGCGGGGGTGGCCGGGTGGTAGGGGCGTTCCGCGTTGATGGCGTCGAAGATGTCCGCGGCGGTGATGATGCGGGTTTCCAGCGCGATGGCGTCGCCGGACAGGCCGCGCGGGTAGCCGCCGCCGTCCGGGCGCTCATGGTGGGCGCCGGCCACCCAGGCCAGTTCGGCGAAGTGTTCGATGCGGCCCAGGATGGCTTCGGTGTAAGCGGCGTGGCGTTTGACCGCCTCCCATTCGTCCGCCTCCAGCTTGCCGGGCTTGTCCAGTATGGTGTTGCTGACGCCCAGCTTGCCCACGTCGTGCAGGAGCGCGCCGCGTTTCAGCCAGCGTCGCCGTTCCTGGCCCAGTTCCAGTTCCGCGGCGATCTGGTCGGCGTAATGGCCCACTCTTTGGCTGTGGCCGGCGGTGAACGGGCTTTTGGAATCCACCACCTGGCCGAAACCCTCGGCGATCTCGTCCAGATAGTCCTCGTCCAGCGGCACCGCGTATTGGGCCGGCTCCAGCCTCAGCACCGCCTGGTCGATGTCGTCGGCCTCCAGCTGCCGCCAGAAGTCCGGCCGGGCGCCTACGCGGCGGAAGGCGGCCACCAGTTCCGGATCGAACCAGCCGCCGGCGCGGCGCAGCGCCTGCTCCAGAGCCGCCTGGCGGCCGTGGGTGATGTGGAACACGTCTATCACCTGGGCCAGCAGCGCGATGCGCGAATTCAGCGGAATGGCGTCGCCGCGCAGCCCCAGCGGCCGGCCGGAGCCGTCCCAGTGTTCGTCCAGCGATTGAATGCCGCGCGCCACGTTTTCATTGAAACGCAGCTGGCGGGCGATGTCGGCGCCGCGGTGGCAGCGGGTGTTGATCAGTTCGTCCGCCATCGTCCTGCCGTGGCGCAGCACTTTGAGAACGGAGGCCGCGCGCCGCGCCCAGCCCTCGCTGTGGGTGCCGGTGTTCTTGAACACAAAGCCCAGTAGCTGCGGCAGGCCGGCACCCACTTGCTTGAAGTCCTGTTTGAAGCTGCGATCGTCGGTTTGGTACAGCTCGCAAATGCGCGCCGCATTGCTGCTGCAGCCCAGGTCCTTGAGCAGGATGGCGTAGTACAAATCCCATAGCCGCTGCGGCGGCAGATCGATGTATTGGCCGATATGCATGCCTATCCAGCAGCTGCGGATGCAGTGGCCCTCGGGCTGGCCTTCGGTGATGTCCAGCGCGTAGCTGAGCGAGCTGATCAGTTCGGACAGCTTCAAGGTGGCGGCCATGGGCGCTCCACGGGGTTGAGGCGGGCAGGGAGACTGCGGGAACCTATTTGGAGCCGCTCACAAAATTTCGCAGAGCACCTGAGGCAAGTCGGTACAACGCGGCATCAGGGTTTTTGTGAGCGGCTCTTACCTTCTTTATCCTCGGCGGAGCGCGTTTTTTCAATCCCGCCACGCCGGCGCGTGCTCGCGGCTCAGCCGCGCGATGGCGTCCACCAGCCGCGCTTCAATGTCCTGGTCCAGCGGCAAGCGCTCGCTGGCCAGTTCCGCCAGCCGCGGATGGGCGCCCACCTGCACCGAGTGGCCGGCGTCCAGGAACATGCTGACGTCGTTGCTGTCGTTGCCGAAGCAGATCAGCTCCTCGGCGGCGATGCCGCATTGGCGCAGCGCGGCCATCTTGCTGACGCCGGCGGCGGTGATGTCGAAGATCTGTTCGTCGGAATGGTGGTGCAGCTCCACGCCGGCGTGGGCGTCCAGTTCCCGGCGCAGGCCGGGGACGTCGGCGCAGGCGGTGATCAGCAGCTTGGCCGGCTGGCGGATGTCTTCGGCGCCGACATGGCTGGCCAGTTTGCCGGGGTCCACCTTGTTGAGGAAGGGGTGGCTGGCGTCGCCGTTGTAGTGGTAGTTCCAGCTCAGGTCCACCAGATAGGACGCGGCGAAGCGTTGCGCCAGTTGGGTGACGTCGGCGAACACCGGGTCCGGGATGGGGTTCAGCCGGTGCAACTGGCCTTGCCGATGGCTCATCGCGCCGTTGGCGCCGATGATCAGCACATCGTGGAAGCGGGCATCCAGCAAGGGCAGGATGTCGCGGTAGGGGCGGGCGGAAGCGAAGCCCAACTGGTGGCCGTGCCGGCGCAGGCTGTCCAGCGCGTCCTGGATGGCCGGGCTGATGGTCCTGCCGTTGAAGCAAATGGTGCCGTCGATATCAAAGATGAAGTGCATGGGGTCTCGCTGCGGGAAGGTGGCGACGGCGGGTTTTTAGCGTCGTTTTATGATGTTTGTATTCTAACTGTCTTGGCAACTCGGGTGAAGCCGCCGCGCTGAATCGAATGCCTCCGGACTTGTCGGCGAGCGGTATCGCCCACATTTTCCTTTTATGACTGTTCAACCTGGAGAGTGCCGCGCATGAGCCAAAACGTTTGTTTGGACCCGTTGACCGCCGCCGATTTTTCCGCCCTGGCCGAACTGGCCGGCGAGATCTGGCATCAGCATTTCATCAGCATGATTAGCCGCGAGCAGATCGAATACATGCTGGCCGGCCGTTATGTGCCGGAAAAGCTGTCCGCCTATCTGGACGCGCCGGACCGCTGGTTTGGCCTGTTGAGGCTGGACGGCAGGCTGGTGGGTTATTGCAGTTACGCGCTGACGGCGACGCCGGGGGAGATGAAGCTGGAGCAGTTGTATCTATTGGCGGAGACGCGCGGCCGCGGCCTGGGCGCTTATATGCTGGACGCGGTGGAACGGGCGGCGCGGCAGCGCGGCTGCCATACCCTGGTCTTGACGGTGAATAAGCACAACGCCGGCGCCATCGCGGTGTACAAGCAGCGTGGTTTCACCTTGCGGGAGCAGGCGGTGTTCGACATCGGCAACGGCTTTGTGATGGACGACGACGTGATGGAGAAGCGCTTGGCTTGAAGGCCGCTGCGTAGTCTTCAAGAGTGGCCAACTGAAGGGCGCAAGGCGGAATGCCTTGCGCCTTTTCCGTTTAGGAGCCGGATTCAGAACCTTAGGGTTCTGTCACGGGTCTCCTCCTGCCACATCGCCTCCAGCTAGCTGTGGTACTCATTGGCAATCCAGCCGGCGGCGTGACACAGGCCTTTAAGTTGTACTAGATCCGGGCGCGGCAGCGCGATCTGCTGGTGCATGCTGACCAGCAGCGGGCGCAGTAAATCCAACGCTTCCAGGCCGTTGGCCAGCGCGTCCGCGGTTTCTAGTTTGGAGAGGGGGGCTGCGGGGAGGGGATGTTTATCCATGATGAACTCCTGACATGGCGTTCCGAGGTCACTTTAGCGGTGCGTTCGGAATAGGGCTGAGAAGCCGCGACTGACGAGCGCGGGTTTCGCCTGACAGGTGTGTTCAGCACCAAGAGGGAATCTAGCAGAATGAATAGGAATGGGTAAAGCGATGGGAGGCAATATTTTATCGCCTCCATCAGGTGCAGCTATTTCACCTTGGTTGGCTTGCCCTGAGTTTCCATTAGTTGAGCAAATTTTGTCCACGAGAGACGATGTTTGTTAACCGAGTTACCTGAGGGAAGCCATTCGATGTTGCCTTTGCTGATCAATAGCTTGCCAAGTCTTGTGCTATCAACCTTAACTTCGATCTCAACGTCTTTGTGAAGGATAATTTTTTCACTCAGGTTTAAAAGTACTTGATGAGCCATAAACCATCTCCATTTTTTACGAGGCTAAGTTTAAGTAGGCTGGTTTTAAAGTGTGGTGCACTTAGAGGTAGGGTACCTCTTTGGTAAGCTTTTTGTCATATTTTGATGGTCGGAAAGTTCATCCCGCTCACGTTTTTTAGAGGTGGGTGATCAGCTGCATGGTTGATGAACTAGGCTAAACGCAAAGGAAGGCATGCTTTCGATGTGGCCCAACTCCCTTCATGCCTGCTGACGGGTGGCAGGTCCGAGGTTTTAAGCGGCTGTTTTGTTTGAGCGATTTGACGTTAGCAAATCGCGCGTCCAGCCTCGCTTCGGACCTGACGGGTCCCGGCGGGTAGCCGTAGGCCAGGCTTGCAGGGTGGCCTTTAAGTGAAGAGGATATTTGGCCAAGCAAATACCCTCTTCCTGCTTGCCGGGCAGCCCTGGCAATGAAAACCATCATCCGCGTAGCGGATTCGATGTCTTGCCTTGAGCAATACCCTCGGGCCGCAAAGATCGGGAATAGGTTCTAGGGAGTTGCTCAGGTGCCACAGAAGGTCCGATACCCCTGCGCCACTTCCGGCGCGGCCGGCAGCGTGTAGCGCTCCAGGCCGGCGCGTTCGGTGAACGGTTGACGCAACACGTCCAGCAGCGCCAGCGTCGGGCCCATGTTGCCGTGGTCGCTGGCGGCGGCCAGCGCTTCTTCCACCAAGTGGTTGCGCGGGATGTAGAGCGGGTTGGCCTGGCGCAGCGCGGCGGCGCGTTCGGCGGCGGCTTGCGGTTCGGCGTCCAGCCGCTGGCGCCAGCGCGCCAGCCAGGGCGCGGCGGCGGCAGGGTTGTTGAAGAGCTGAGTCAGTGCCTGGTCTTGGCCTTCGGCGGCGTCGGCCAGCCGGCGCCAGGCCAGGGTGTGGTCGGCGTCCTGGCGCGCCAGCAGCGCCAGCCAGTCTTCGGCCAGCTCCTGGTCGATGTCCTGCGCCTGGCTCAGGCCCAGCTTGCGGCGCGCCTGTCGCAGCCAGTGGGCCTGGTAGCGCTCGGCGAAGTCTTCGATGACGGTGGTGGCCGCCGGCACCGCGTTCTTGGGCTCGTCCGGGTCCAGCAGCGGCAGCAGGGTTTCCGCCAGCCGGGCCAGGTTCCATTGGGCGATGGCCGGCTGGTTGCCGTAGGCGTAGCGGCCGCCGCTGTCGATGGAGCTGAATACGGTGGACGGATGATGGACGTCCATGAAGGCGCAGGGGCCGTAGTCTATGGTTTCGCCGCTGAGCGCCATATTGTCGGTGTTCATCACGCCGTGGATGAAGCCGGCGTGCATCCAGCGGGCGATCAGTTCCGCCTGGCGTTCCGCCACCGCTTGCAGCAGCGCCAGATAGGGCTGCTCGGCATCGGCCAGTTCGGGGTAGTGGCGCGCCAGGGTGTAGTCGGCCAGCCGGCGCAGCATGTCGCGTTCGCCGCGGAGGGCGAAGTACTGGAAGGTGCCGACGCGCAGATGGCTGGCGGCGACGCGGGTCAGCACCGCGCCGGGCAGCGCTTGTTCGCGGTAGACGGTTTCGCCGGTGGCGGTCACGGCCAGCGCGCGGGTGCTGGGGATGACGAGCGCGTGCATGGCTTCGCCGATGATCAGTTCGCGCAGCATCGGCCCCACTGCGGCCTTGCCGTCGCCGCGGCGCGAGAACGGAGTGCGGCCGCTGCCCTTGAAGGCGATGTCGCGGCGTTGGCCGTTGCAGTCGATGATTTCGCCCAGCAGCAACGCGCGGCCGTCGCCCAGCGACGGCGACAGGCCGCCGAACTGGTGGCCGGCATAGGCTTGGGCCACCGGCTTGGCGCCGGCCGGCAAGGCGGCGCCGGAGAAGGCGGCGGCCAGCTCGGCGGTGTCGGCCTGGGCGCTGTCCAGGCCCAGCTCTTGCGCCAGTTCGGTGTTCCAGTACAGCAGGGCCGGCGCGGGCGGGCGTTCTGGCTGCACCGGCGCGTAGGCGTCGGGCAGGTCGCGGGCGTAGCTGTGGTCGAAGTCGATGTGGATCATGGCGGGCTCGCTGGGCGGAGTATGGGATTGAGACGCCGGCAGCGGGGCAAAGTGCCCGGCCGCCGGCCGGCAAAAAGCCGCCCGTGGGCGGCTGGATTTAACGACTGCGGCCCTTGCCGGCCGGTTTGCTGCCGGGTTTCACGGGCTTGCCGCGTCCGGCCGGCGCTTGGCCGGCGCCGGGCTTGGACATGGCTTTGGCCTGCGCGGGCTTGCCGCGCTGTCCGTGACCGGCGGGGGCGGCGGCGCGCTGGCCTGGGGCCTTGTTGCGCGACAGCGGCGCACCCATGCGGTGGCGCACGGCGGCGGCCTTGTCGCCCGGCGGCGTCGGCGGAATCAGGCAGTGCTTGCTGTGGCCGATCAGGTCGCTTCGGCCCATCTGAATCAGCGCGTCGTGGAGGATCTGCCAGTTGTCCGGGTGGTGGTAGCGCAGGAAGGCCTTGTGCAGTTTGCGGCGGTAGCCGTCGCGCACCACGTCCACTTTTTCCGAGCTGCGCGACAGGCGCTTGAGCGGATTGCGGCGGGTGTGCCACATGGTGGTGGCCATCGCCATCGGCGTGGGGGTGAAGGTTTGCACCTGGTCCAGGCGGAAGTTGTTCTTCTTCAGCCACAGCGCCAGGTTCATCATGTCTTCGTCGCTGGTGCCGGGGTGGGCGGCGATGAAGTAGGGAATCAGATACTGTTCCTTGCCGGCCTGACGGCTGAAGCGTTCGAACAGTTCCTTGAACTTGTCGTACGCGCCCATGCCCGGCTTCATCATCATGGAGAGCGGACCGTCCTCGGTGTGTTCCGGGGCGATCTTCAGATAGCCGCCCACATGGTGCTGCACCAATTCCTTGATGTACTCGGGCGAACGCACGGCCAGGTCGTAGCGCAGGCCGGACTGGATGTTGATCTTCTTCACGCCCGGCAGCGCGCGCGCCTTGCGGTAAAGCTGGATCAGGTGGCTGTGGTCGGTGTTCAGGTTTTCGCAGATGTCCGGGAACACGCAGGACAGCTTCCTACAGGAGCGCTCGATCTTCGGGTCCTTGCAGGAGAGGCGGTACATATTCGCGGTCGGGCCGCCCAGGTCCGAGATATGGCCGGTGAAGCCCGGGGTCTTGTCGCGGATTTCCTCGATTTCCTTGAGGATGGACTCCTCGGAACGGCTCTGGATGATGCGGCCTTCGTGCTCGGTGATGGAGCAGAAGGTACAGCCGCCGAAACAGCCGCGCATGATGTTGACCGAGTACTTGATCATTTCCCAGGCCGGGATATTGGCGTCGCCGTAGCTGGGGTGCGGGTTGCGGGCGTAGGGCAGGCCGTAGACGTGGTCCATTTCCTCGGTGGAGAGCGGAATGGGCGGCGGGGTCAGCCACACGTCGCGCTCGCCGTGCATCTGCACCAGCGCGCGGGCGTTGCCGGGGTTGGATTCCAGGTGCAGGGTGCGGCTGGCGTGGGCGTACAGCACCGGGTCGTGGGCCACGGCCTCGTAGGCCGGGATGCGGATCACGGTCTTGGCGCGTTCGGCGCGGCGCTTGGCCAGGCGCTCTTCGCGGGATTCGATGCGGATCACCTGCGGCTTGGACGGGTCCTGGTCCTTGGTGGCTTCGGCCGCCTGTTCCGGGATTTCCTGGTAGGGGTTGAGGTGGACGTCCACCTTGCCCGGCAGGTCCACCACGCTGGAGTCCATTTCCTGCCATTCTTCATCCGGGCGCCAGCCGTGCTGCACGATGAAGGCGGTGCCGCGCACGTCGCGGATCTCGCTGAGCTTCTCGCCCCTGGCGGCGCGGTGCGCCACTTCCACCAGCGCGCGTTCGGCGTTGCCGTACAGCAGCAGATCGGCCTTGGAGTTGATCAGCACCGACGGGCGCACTTTCTCGCTCCAGTAGTCGTAGTGGGCGATGCGGCGCAGGCTGGCCTCGATGCTGCCCACCATCACGCCCACGCCGGGATAGGCTTCGCGGCAGCGCTGGGCGTAGACGGTGACGGCGCGGTCCGGGCGCTTGTTGGCCGCGGCGTGCGGGGTGTAGGCGTCGTCCGAGCGCGGGCGGCGGTCCGCGGTGTAGCGGTTGATCATGGAGTCCATATTGCCGGCGGTGACGCCGAAGAACAGATTGGGCTTGCCCAGCTCGCGGAAGGCGTCCGCCGAGTGCCAATCCGGCTGGGCGATGATGCCCACGCGGAAGCCCTGGTCTTCCAGCAGCCGGCCCACCAGCGCCATGCCGAAGCTGGGGTGGTCGATATAACCGTCGCCGGTGATCAGGATGATGTCACAGGAGTCCCAACCCAGCTGCTCCATTTCGGCGCGGGTCATCGGCAGGAACGGGGCGGCGCCGAAGCGGCTGGCCCAGTACTTGCGGTAGGAGGTGATCGGTTTGGCGGCGTGTGCGGTCGTCATGCTGGCAAAAGGCTGAAGTTCAGACAACCCGCTATTATGCCATAGTTGCCGCTTGCTTGTGGATTAAGCGCTTGTTTTTTATTGGAAATTGCCTTGGTTGCAGTAGGGTTTTGCCGCAAGGGCGGTTTTGCCCATCAAAATCAAGGCGCTGCGCGCCCTGGCCGCAGGAACGGGAAGCCGGGGTTCCCGCATGACATTCCCCGGCCGCAGGCGTATCCTAGCGGCCCGCTTGCAGGGCCGGTAAACGGCTTGGCGGGGCGGGGCGGCCGCTTAGGGCCTGTTCAAAGTCTGCTGCGCTTCCGTGAGACGCGGCACGGTGTGCGCCGCATGCGACATGCTCCCGTGTCACGAGCGCATGCCGGGTTCTCAGCGATTTTCGCCAAGTTATGTCTCGCGCGTGCTCGCGGGACTTTGATGGACAGGTTCTATAGACGCGGCCGAGGGTGAGCGACTTGTAAAGCGGGTCTGGCCTCGGGCCAGTCGGCTTTGTCAGCCGCTCCTTGCCGCGTGGAAATCATTGTTTCAGCTAGGAGCTCAGATGACGAGCCAGATCGTATGGGTGGACGGCGCGGCGCAAGGCCGCTATGTGGATGAGTTGGAGCAGGGCAAGGTCTTGTATCTGCCCAGCTTCGATTTCAAGCTGCTGGCCGAGGAGGGCCGCTTGCTGGACCCGGCCGTCGCCGATCCCAAACGCAAGAACATCAGCCTGGAGCCGGACAACGGCGCCTTGCACGGCGTGGTGGGCGGCGCGGAACGGGAGGCGGAGGTGCGCGGCTTGATCGCGCGTTACCAGCGGGCCGCCGCGGATCTGGCCGCGCGCTTGTTGCCGGAATACCAGGGCAAGCTGCGCGCGGCGCCCACCAGCCTGCGGCTGATGCGGGTGGAGGACCGTCGGACGTCCTGGCGCAAGGACGACAGCCGGCTGCATGTTGACGCGTTTCCGTCCCGTCCCAATTACGGCGAACGCATTCTGCGGGTGTTCTGCAATATCAACCCCGATGGCGAGCCCCGGGTGTGGCGGGTGGGCGAACCGTTCACCGATATGGCGCGGCGCATGTTGCCGCGGGTGCCGCGGCAGTGGCCGGGTTCGGCGGCCTTGCTGGCGGGCTTGAGGATCACCAAGCGCAAGCGCAGCGCTTACGATCACATCATGCTGCATCTGCACGACGCGATGAAGGCGGACCTGGATTATCAGCGCCAATGTCCGCAGGAAACCATGCCGTTCCCGCCCGGTTGCGCCTGGGTCTGTTTCTCGGATCACGCGTCGCACGCGGTGATGTCAGGCCAGTTCATGCTGGAGCAGACTTTCTGGTTGCCGGTGGCGGAGATGCATGATCCGAAGCGTTCCCCACTAAGGTTGTTGGAAAATATTGCTGGCAAGTCTTTGGTTTAACGAGATATCTATGTTTTTTTGGTTGAAAAAACGATTGAGTGGGCGGGGAGAGGCTGCTCGCGAGGTGCCTGCAAAGCGGTCAATGAATCCGAAAGGATTTAGCGAGGAGCGACTGCGCTGTTTGGGAGAGGCTGCGGATGATCATGTCTGGGGCAACCGGGACGAAGTGTTGGCTAGCAGGGAGTGTATTTGTACTGCCTGTTACTCCCGATTTCCTCCCTCCGCAGTGTTGAGATGGCAGGATGATGGTGGTTCCGCGATCTGTCCAAACCCAGGCTGCGGTTTGGGTGGATCGGTATTGGGAGATGCCTCCGGTTTGTGTCTGGACGACTACGATTACTTAATGTTTGCTGACAGGCAAAATTGATGCTTTGCCAGTATGCGGGAAGGTTGGTGCGAGGGGCCTCAAGTATTGGGCAAAAATCGGTTACAATCTTCGATTAGTCATAAACTCGCACCGCACAAAACAATGAGCACGGAAAACAACGCGCCGGTTGTCAGCAACTTCATCCGCAACATCATTGACGAGGACCTGGCCTCCGGCAAGCACAGCAGCATCGTCACCCGCTTTCCGCCGGAACCCAACGGCTTCGCCCATATCGGCCACGCCAAGGCCATTTGCCTGAACTTCGGCCTGGCCGAGGACTACCAGGGCAAGTGCAATCTGCGCATGGACGACACCAATCCGGAGAAAGAGTCGCCGGAGTACGTGCAGTCCTTCATCGACGACATCAGCTGGATGGGTTTCAAGTGGGACGGCGACGTGCGCTTCGCTTCCGACTACTTCGACCGCCTGTACGGTTATGCTGTGGAGCTGATCCAGGCTGGCAAGGCCTATGTGGACGATCTGTCCGCCGAGGAAATGCGCCAGTACCGCGGCAGCCTGACCGAGCCGGGCAAGAACAGCCCCTACCGCGAGCGCAGCGTGGAGGAGAACCTGGACCTGTTCTCCCGCATGAAAAACGGCGAGTTTCCGGACGGCAGCAAGACGCTGCGCCTGAAGATAGACATGTCTTCCGGCAACATCAATCTGCGCGATCCGGCCATCTACCGCATCCGCCGCGCGCATCATCACCGCACCGGCGACAAGTGGTGCATCTACCCGATGTACGACTACACCCATTGCATTTCGGACGCCATCGAGGGCATCACCCACTCCTTGTGCACGCTGGAGTTCGAAGACCATCGTCCCTTGTACGACTGGGTGCTGGACAATATCAGCATCGGCTGCCATCCGCGTCAGTATGAATCGTCGCGCCTGGAACTGCTGTATACGCTGACCTCCAAGCGCAAGCTGCTGGCGCTGGTCAACGAGGGCGCGGTGAGCGGCTGGGACGATCCGCGCATGCCCACCGTGGCCGGCATGCGCCGCCGCGGCTACAGCCCGGCCGGCATCAAGCTGTTCGCTCAACGCATCGGCGTGTCCAAGAGCGAAAACATCATCGACATGACCATTCTGGAAGGCGCGGTGCGCGAGACGTTGGAAAACGATTCGCCGCGCGTGATGGCGGTGGTGAATCCGCTAAAAGTGACGCTGAGCAATTACGACGCCGCCGTCACCGCCAGCCGCAGCGCGCCCTTCCATCCGCATCATCCGGAGTTCGGCGAGCGCGAAGTGCCGATCGCCCGCGAGATTTGGATTGAGCAGGACGACTTCGCCGAAGTGCCGCCGCCCAAGTGGCAGCGCCTGACCGTTGGCGGCGAAGTGCGCCTGCGCTACTCCTACGTGATCAAGTGCGAGGAAGTGGTCAAGGACGCGGCCGGCAAGGTGGTGGAACTCAAGTGCAGCATCGACCACGACACGCTGGGCAAGAACCCGGAAGGCCGCAAGGTCAAGGGCGTGATCCACTGGGTGTCCGCCGAACACGCGATTGAGGCCGATGTGCGCTGGTACGAGCGCCTGTTCACCGAGCCGCGTCCGGACGCGGTGCGCGGCGAGGACGGCGAATATCTGGACTTCCGCCAGTTCCTGAACCCGGAATCGCTGAAGCTGGTGCCGACCTATGTCGAGGCCTCGGTGCTGCAGGCCGAGCCGGAATCCCGCTTCCAGTTTGAACGCCTGGGTTACTTCGTCACCGACCGTTACGAGCATCAGCCGGGGGTCAAGGCGGTGTTCAACCGCAGTGTGGGCCTGAAGGACAGCTGGAGCAAATAAGCTTGGACGCCCGGCCGGAAGCTGTGCGCGTCCGGCGAGGGAATGACTTTCAGCAATGGCGGGCCCGCGGGTCCGCCATTTTTGCGGCGTGCATGCATTCCAATAAAAACCAAGGATCAACGATGAAACTATCCGTGAAACCGCTTGCCCTGTCCCTGTTGGCCGCCGGCCTGCTCTCCGCCTGCGCCGCCACGCCCGGCAAGGGCAATTATGTCGAAGACAAGACTTACAAGATCACCATCCTGCACACCAACGACCACCACGGCCGTTTCTGGCCCAATAGCGACGGCGAATACGGCCTGGCCGCGCAGAAGACCCTGGTGGACCAGGTGCGCGCCGAGGTCAAGGCCGATGGCGGCTATATGCTGCTGCTGTCCGGCGGCGATATCAATACCGGGGTGCCGGAGTCCGATCTGCAGGACGCGGAGCCGGATTTCCGCGGCATGAGCCGCATAGGCTACGACGCGATGGCGGTGGGCAACCACGAGTTCGACAAGCCGGTGCCGGTGTTGATGAAACAGCGCAAGTGGATCAACTTCCCCATGCTGTCCGCCAACATCTACCAGGATGGCAAGCGCATGTTCGACCCGTACGCGATGTTCAATCTGGGCGGGGTGAGGGTGGCGGTGCTGGGCCTGACCACCGACGACACCGCCAAGATGGTGAACCCGGAGCAGGTCAAGGGCATCGAGTTCCGCAGCCCCATCGCCGAGGCCGGCAAGCTGGTGCCCGAGCTGCGCCAGCAGGCCGACATCGTCATCGCCGCCACCCATATGGGCCATTACACCGACGGCCAGCACGGCGTGAACGCGCCGGGCGACGTGGAGATGGCCCGCGCGGTGAAGGGGCTGGACCTGATCGTGGGCGGCCACAGCCAGAACCCGGTGTGCATGAAGGCGGAAAACCAGCGCGACGACGCCTATGTGCCGGGCGCGCCCTGCGCGCCGGACCGCCAGAACGGCGCCTGGATCGTGCAGGCGCACGAGTGGGGCAAATACGTGGGCCGCGCCGATTTCGAGTTCCGCAACGGCAAGCTCAAGCTCTCCAAATACCAGCTGATTCCGGTCAATCTGAAGAAAAGCGTCAAGGGCGCGGACGGCAAGGATCAGAAAGTGCCGTACACCCAGCTGATCGAGGAAGACGGCAAGCTGCGCAACTTCCTGCAAAGTTATCAGAACAAGGGCCAGGCGGCGCTGGATGTGCCGGTGGGGCGGACCAGCGCCAAGCTGGACGGCGACCGCGGCGTGGTGCGCAGCCAGCCCACCAATCTGGGCGTCTTCGTCAGCCGGGTGATGATGGACAAGGTCAAGGCGGACTTCGCCGTGTCCAATTCCGGCGGCATCCGCGATTCGCTGCCGGCCGGCGCGATCAACTACCGCGACGTGCTGAAGGTGTTCCCCTTCGGCAGCACCCTGGCTTATGTGGACCTGGACGGCCGGGAAGCGCTGGATTATCTGAAGGCCGCCGCGCGGATGACGCCCGGCGCCGGCGCCTTCGGCCAGTTCGCCGGCGTCAAGCTGAGCATCGTCGGCGGCGAGCTGCGGCAGGCGCTGATCGGCGGCCAGCCCATCGATCCGGCCAAGACCTACCGGATGGCGATCAACAGCTTCATCGCCGCCGGCGGTGACGGTTACCCGCTGATGAACAAGCACCCGGGCTTCGTCAATACCGGCTTTGTCGATGCGGAAATGCTGCGCGAGTACATCGCCGCGCATTCGCCGATAGACGCCGGCGCTTACGCGCCCGGGGACGCAGTGACGCGCAACTGAGCGCGGTCAGAGCGGTGCCGGTCATGAAAACCGCAGCCAGGGAGGCTGCGGTTTTTATTTGGGCGTCTAGCCCTTGTCCTCCAGGCCGGCCGGCGCCAGCCGGCTGAGCAGGCGGTCCAGGCCGGCGGCGGGGCGTCGTTCGGCCTCAGCGGCCTCCTTGCGCAGCACCGCGGCGCGGACCAGCTTGCCGCCCAGATAACGAAAAGGCTCCGGCGGGAATTGGCGCACAGCGCGGCCCACCAGCGGGCAGCGGCTCCACGCATCGTCCAGATCCAGCGCCAGGCTGCTGAGAATCTGCGCGCCGATGCGGCTGGGGCCTACGCCGTTGCCGCTCCACCCTATGCCGTAGACGAGGTGGGGCGCGTCCGGCAGGCGGCCGAATAGCGGCAGGCTGTCGTAGCTGCGGTCTATGGGGCCGGACCAGCTGTGCTCAACGGCCACGTCGGCCAGCGTCGGGTAGACGCGGCGGAAGTCGCTCTCGGTCAAGGCGTTCAGCGCCGGATCATCGTCGAAGCCCGCGTCGATGCGGCTGTTGAAGCCAAAGCGGCCGGTGCCCTTGCCAAAGACGATGCGGTGGTCGCGGGTGGTGCGGTAATAATCGACCAGCAGTTGCGAATCGGTGATGGCCTCGCCGCCGGTCCAGCCTATCGCCGTCAGCCGCTCGGGAATAGGCGGCGTAGCCAGCAGGGTGCTGGTGACGGGCAGGACGCTGCGCGCCAACTCCGGGACGGAAACGGCCCAGGCATTGCTCGCGATCACGACTTTGTCCGCGCTCAGCGTGCCGCCCGGCGTGATCAGCCGGGCCGGCTGTCCGCGTTCTATCCGCCGCACCGGACTGTGTTCGAAGATGCGCACGCCGTTTTCCAGCGCGACGCGGCGCAGGCCGCGCGCCAGCCGGGCCGGCTGCACGGTGGCGTTGCCGGTCTCGATCACGCCTTGCAGGTGTTGCGGCGAGCCGCTGCGGCGGGCGACTTCCTCCGCCGGCAGCGGCACGAAAGTGGGGTGCCCCAGGCGCTCCGCCAATTGCTGCACGTCAAGCCAGGCGCCGTGCTGCGCCGGGGTGGTGGCGGTCCACAGCCAGCCGGCGCGGCGGAAGTGGGCATCGATGGCGTGTCGGCGGCAAAAGGCGTCGATATCGTCGATGGCCTGTTCTGAGGCCTGAACCAGGCGCAGCGCCTCGCCCGGGCCGCAGATGGCGCTCAGAGAACGGATCTTGGGCCACCAGGACATGACGAAGCCGCCGTTGCGGCCGGAAGCGCCGCCGCCGCAGACATCCTGCTCGACAATGGCGATTTGCGTGGCCGGGCGTTTTTCCAGTATCTGCAGCGCGGTCCACAGGCCGACGAAGCCGCCGCCGATGATGGCGATGTCCACGTGCAAGTCGCGGTCCAATGCATTGCCGTCAGTCAGGTCGGCGGAGACTTCTTGCAGCCAGAGAGAACGTTTCATATGCGGGCTTTCTTGGGGGTGTTACCAACTAGCCGGCAGCCAGCCCATGGCGGCGGCGATGGCGTACAGGCCGCTGCCGGCGAAGGTCGCCGCGATCAAGGCCTGGATCAGCGGATGGGCATACCAACCGCAGCGGAAGGCGGGAACGGTTTCGCCGTGGCGGCGCGCCCGATTCAGCAGGATGATGGGCATGATGCCCATCAGCACGCTGCCGAAGGTGCCGGCGAAGTACAGCGCGCCGACAAAGCTGGAGGCGCCGGAATAGGCGAACAGAAACGGCGGCAGCGCGACCGCCGCCAGCACCAGGCAGCGTTTGACGGGGTGGCCTTCCGGGCCCAGCCGGAAATGGTCGAAGATATTGGTGAGCAGGCAGCCGCCCAGCCCCCAGTAAGAGGTCATCATGGCCAGCAGCGCGAAGATATTGGCGGTGTAATACGCCCAATTGCCCAGGGCGCGCCCCCAGTTGAGCGTGGCCACCTGGCTGACGTTGTCGTTGCCGACCAGTGCGATCACCGAAGCGGGAATGGCCGCCACCAGCAGTAAAGTGGCCAGCATGCCGGCCACGATCAGGCGCGGCAGTTGACGGGCTTGATGCTGATTGCCGCGCACCAGTTCCGGCACCAGGAATTGCGCGCCAAAGACGAAGACCGCCAGATTGAACACCGGGATCACGTATTCCCATTCCCTTTGCAGCAGATAGGCGACGTTGGACGAGGGATGGGAGATCGTGGCGAAAATGAGGACGAGGACGATGGTCATCATCGCGCCGCTGATCAGTTTTTGGCCGGCGCCCAAGGCTTTCAGGCCCAGATACAGAATCAAGGCGGAGGGAATGAAGAACAACAGGCTGCCCAGCTGCGGGCTTAGGCCGTATTCATTGAAGAAATCGGCGAGGATGTTGCCGCTGCCGCTCATATAAGCGGTGAGCGCGCCATAGCTGTTGGCGGCGACGGCGATGAAAATCAGCCAAGCGCCGATGCTGCCCAGGTAGCGTTGCGCCAGGCCGCTGAGCTGGTGATTGCCGCGGGTGCGCAAACAGGCCTCGGCGGTGTAGAGCATGGTGATGATGCAGATGACGCACGTGAGGATCAGGCAGGCCAGCAAGGGCAGGTAACCCGTTTTGCGGGCGGCGAAAGCAATGCCCAGCACGCCGGCGCCGATATTGGTGCCGACGATGATGCCTATGGTTTCCAGGGAGCCGATGGGGTGAACTTCCAGGCCGGAATCCGTGGACGGGTTTTGATTGACGGGAAGTGGGCGGGTGCTATCTAACATGCATTTTTCCTTTTAATTTAATATATTAATTATTTATTGTTTTATTGAACTCAAATGTCCTATCTGTGAGGGTGGGAGAGGGAGCCGAAGCGGGCCGCGCAAGCGCTGCAAAAGGGTTTCAAACTATAGCATGCCGGGCTGTGAGCGCCCGCTCAGCGTGGTCTGGTTCGGATAGTCTGTATTTGTCCTGACCTTTGGGTCCGGTGAATACGCGGGCGCGCTTGCCTACGGTAATGGAGGTAGTGGCAGCTTGAGACGGAGGGCTTCTTCTGCGCGTCGGCGCGCGGAAACCGGCCTGGGAGCCTGTTCAATGACTGCTGCGCGTCGGCGATACGGCGTTGAAAACAGTTTCGAAGCGCTCATGTGCCAGGAGTGCATGCCGCTTTTTCCGCCGCAACGCCTTGTCTCGCTCTAGTCCGCGAGACTTCAAACAGGCTCTGAGAAGTTTGGCGTTTGAACCCTTACAGGAGAACGACGATGGCTCAGCAAGGCGTATTCACTCTTCCCCCGCGCATCAACTTCGGCGTGACCGCGTTGACCAATGCGGCTTATCAGCAAAACATCACCGTATACGTGGACAACGAGCCTCGCGCCACGTTTAGCGGCAGCGGCGTGGACGACCGCAATCTGGGCACGCGGGTGATCAACTCCGGTTCCGGCGCGGTGAGGGTGGCGGTGACGGTCAACGGCAAGCAGTCCGACCTGGTGTCCAGCCAGGTGGTGTTGGCCAATCGTCTGAACCTGGCCTTGGTGGGCGCGGAAGACGGCGCGGACCAGGACTACAACGACTCCATCGTGGTATTGAACTGGCCGCTGGGTTAAGCGGGTCCGGCGGATGAACAAAGCCCCCATCTCGGGGGCTTTGTCGTGTCAGTCTTCCAGGGTTTCGTGGCTGGCGGCCTTGCCTTCCCGCCAGTAGCTGGCGGCGCGGATGCGGCTCTTGTCTATGCCGCGTTCCTCGCGCAGGTATTGACGCACCGCGCGGATGGCGTGGTATTCGCCGGCGGCCCAGACAAAGCCTTCGCCCGCCGGCAGCGTCAGCGGCTTGAGCGCGGAGAGCAGCGCGGGCTCGGTGTCGGCGCCTTGGTGCACCCAGCGGATGTCTGCATTGGGATGGGCGGGCAGTTCGCAGCTTTGACCCGCCTCGCTGGTTTGCAGCAGGGCGATGACCTTGGCCGCGGGCGGCAGCTCGGCCAGGCGGCGGCGGATGGCCGGCAAGGCGGACTCGTCGCCGATCAGCAGGTGCCAGTCGAAAGCCGCCGGAATGACCAAGGAGCCGCGCGGGCCGCCTATACCCAGGTATTGGCCGGGCTTGGCCTGAGCCGCCCAGCTGGTGGCGGGGCCGGCCTCGTGCAGCACGAACTCCAGGTCCAGCTCCAGCCGCTCCGGGTCGAAACGGCAGGGGGTGTAGTCGCGCGCGGTGGGGCGCGGCTGGCCTTCCGGATAAATCAGGGTTTCGTCCACCAGCGCCGGCAGCGCGGGTTTGGCGTCCGGATGCTCGGGGAAGAACACTTTGAGGTGGTCGTCGAAGGAGGCGGTGGCGAAGCCCGCCAGTTCCTCGCCGCCCAGGGTGACGCGGAGCAGCTTGGGGCCGAGCGGGCGGATGGCGCGCACTTGCAGCAGGCGGAAGCGTAGCGGGTGGCGCAGGCGTTGCACGGTCAGATCGGGTGTGGTCATAGAGAATCCTGTCTTGAAATCATGGCTGGGCGGCTTGGGGGCGTGAACAGCTTCTTGGACGCTGTTTACGGCCATGCGGGCAAGAGCGGGGGACTTTGCGGCTGAGAAAGCGGAATGCGCGTACGGCGCATAAGCGTTTCAAAGCGGGTTTCAAGGCCTTGCTGAATCCCTCTCGCCGGTGCGTAACTGGCCGTCAGCACCTTATTAGCCGGTGTCGCCCAGAATTTGCTCACAGGCTTGCCTCAGGATGGCGGCGATGCGGCGTTGTTCGTCCTCGTCGACGTTGGCGGTGCGCATCAGCGCTTGCTTCAAGTCGCCGCGGGCCCGGGTCAGTTCCGGAATCCAGCTGCCGACGGCGTCGTCCGGCGGCGGCATTTCCCCGGTCAGCGCGCGGCGGATCGAGTTCATCTTGCGCGCGATGTGCTGCAGCCGCGCCATCATCCATTCCACTTGTTCGCGGTTCTGTTCCAGATAGTCGCGGCCGGCCTCTGTCAGCGCATAGCATTTGCGCTTGCCTTCCTCGCTCACCGAGATATGGCCCAGTTCTTCCAGATAGGTCAGCGCCGGGTAGACCATGCCCGGGCTGGGGCTGTAAAAGCCGTTACTGCGGCTTTGCAGCGCCTTGATCAGTTCGTAGCCGTGGCTGGGGCGTTCTTCCAGCAGGGCCAGCAACAGCAGCTGCAATTCGTCGGAGCTGAATTTGCGGCCGCGGGTCATGCTTTCGTCGTCGCCGCCGCCAAAGCCGCCGAATCCTCCGTGTCGGCCATGGCCGCCGCCGTGGCCGTGTCGGGCCATCGCGTGGAGACGATGATGCGCGTTGCGTCCGCCCAGGCGGCGCAGCAGGGTGTCGAGACGGTGAGGCATGGCGGCTCTCCTGAAAAAATATATCTTAAGATATGTTTTTAGATAGGATAAAGTCAAGCCGACTCAACAAGGGCGATGAGAATTTGTGGCGTTTTTGGCACGATGCCCGCATCGCTCCACGTCTCGCGAGCAAGAGCGGGACCAGGCGAAAGCGGCTGAGGAGGCGGAGTGCGCAAGAAGCACATGAGCGCTCCGAAGACGTTTTCAAGGCCGCAGCGCTGAAGCGCAGCGACTTTGAACAGGTTCTAAAAGAAAAGCCGCCCGGAGGCGGCTGGAGGGCGGCGGGGCGGCTTAGTCGCCGCTGACCACGTCCACGCCCTTGGGCGGCACGAAGGCGAAGCGGGAGGCGGCCAGCGGCGGGTTCTGCTGCGGCGCGCTGAAGCTGACCTTGGTGTGGTTGCCGAAGCTGTCGGTCAGCTCCATTTCCACCAGCATATTGGCCTTGAAGCCCATGCGGATGGCGCTGAAGCTGTTGTCGGCCTGCTTGGGGCTGGCGGACAGCCACTCCACTTCGCCGGTTTTGCCGGCTTCCTGCAACTGGTAGTTCCGCTCGATGGCGTTGTTGCCGGCCAGCAAGGCCGCCGGGCTGGAGCCCAGCGCCGCGCCCTGGGCCTTGCGGGTGACTTGCGCCAGATCCTTGTCGTAGACCCACAGCGTCTTGCCGTCGCCGACGATCAATTGTTCATAGGGCTTGCTGTACTCCCAGCGGAATTTGCCGGGACGAGCGATTTCCAGCCGGCCGCTGGCTTCCTCGCGCTTGCTCTTGTTGCTGACCACTTGCTTGAAGTCGGCGCTCAGGGTTTTGTTGCCAGCGACGAAGGCCTTGAGCTGGGCGATGGCGGCGGCGTGGGAGGCGGCCGGCAGCGCCAGCGCGGAGAGGGCGACTGCGGCTGAGATCAGTTTCATCTTCATGCGGGGAAATCCTTGCGGTGGGCGGCCTGGGCCGCGTGACCAAGATGGGACCGCCGGGACGGCGCGCGGTTTCCGCGCGCGCGTCGGCGGCGACGCCGTTTTGTTAGCGATTATTGCGCGGCGGTTTCTTCCGCGGCCGTCGCCTCTTCGTCGGCCGCCGGCGGCTGGTTGAGCGCGTGCAGCGCCAGGCCCAGCGATTTCAGCCACTCCGGCTTGTCCAGGCGTTCCAGGTCCAGGATGTCGGCCTCGGCGGGCTGGTAGGCGAACACCGGCTTGCCCTGGTTGCTGTAGCGGATGTCGGCGTGGGCCTGGCCGCGGAAGCCCGGGCTGTTGAAGCGTATGGTCTGGCGGATGGCCAGCAGGTCGCCGCCGCGGCTGACGTAAAGATCGCTGACGGTGTTGCTGTTCAGCGGATTGGCTTCGGAGGCCTTGATCAGGCTGTCGATCATCTGCAGCAGGCTTTCGCTGCCCAGCGGGCCGGGTTTGATCTGCGGCTTGCGCGCGGCTTCCTGACGCGCGACCTGGATCAGGCCGGCGATGATGTGGGAAGCCAGCTGGTTTTCCTGGGCGCGGTTCATGGCGATGCGCAGCCGGTAGCGCGCGCCCAGTTCCGCGGCGCGCGAGTCCAGCGGCTGGAAGCTGAACGCCTGCTTGTCCACCTTGGCGTAGGCTTCGTCCAGCAGTTTCGGCATTGCCTGGTACATGGCCTGCAGCGGGAAGTTGTCGGCCACGCGCTGCGGCAGCCGCACGCGCAGGAACTTGCCTTCGTAGGCTTGCATTTCCGGCACGAACAGATAGGCGGCGGACGGGTCCACCAGCAAGGACAGGTCCTTGGCGTGGAATTGCAGCGGCAGTTGCACGCTGGTCAGCAGGTTGCGGCGCTCCAGGCGCAGCGCCGGAATCAGTTCCAGCTTGCCGCCCGGCACGTCCAGCGCGGCCTTGATGTTGAGGCGCATGCTGCGGGCGATTTGATCGGCGGCGGAGGCGGCGGCCTGTTCCAGCGTGCTGCCGTCTTCCTTGGCCTTGTCGACGTCGGCGACGCTCAGTTCATCGAAGCCGATGTCGGCGTCCAGGTTGTAGCCCTTGCTGTTCCAGTTTTGCAGCATGATCTTGCGGGCGGCTTGGTCGGCGCTTTTGTTGGCGATCGGCGAGACGCAGCCGGTCAGCAGCGCGATGCCGCACAGCGCGGCGCATAGTCCCAGTTTTTTTAGACGCATTATTGTTTCCTTGAGCGAGATTCTGCGCCGGGCGGGTGGGGTCGGTCCGGCGCGAGCCGGACAGTTTAACGCATCCGGCATCGCCTATGTCATGCGCGGGGCCGGGGCGGGGCGGCCCCGGCAGGGGGATCAGCTGAATTTATTGGTGATGGGGTAGCGCCAGTCCTTGCCGAAACCGCGGTGGGTCACGCGCGGGCCCACCGGCGCCTGGCGGCGTTTGTACTCATTGATCTTCAGCAGCCGCACTACGCGGCGCACGTCGGCCTCGGCGTAGCCTTCGGCGATGATGGCCTCGGCGGACAGGTTTTCCTCCACGTAGCGCGCCATGATGGCGTCCAGCACCTCGTAGGGCGGCAGGCTATCCTGGTCGGTCTGGTCCGGGCGCAATTCCGCCGACGGCGGCCGGGTGATGATGCGTTCCGGGATGATCTCGCCTTGCAGATTGCGCCAGCGGCACAGTTCGAACACCAGGGTCTTGGCCACGTCCTTGAGCACGGCGAAACCGCCGGCCATGTCGCCGTACAGGGTGCAGTAGCCGGTGGTCATTTCCGATTTGTTGCCGGTGGTGAGCACCAGCTTGCCGCTCTTGTTGGACAGCGCCATCAGCAGGGTGCCGCGGATGCGGGCCTGCAGGTTTTCCTCGGTGGTGTCCTCGGCCAGGCCGGCGAAGCTGGGCGCCAGCGCCTGGACGAAGCTTTCGTACATCGGCCAGATTTCGATCTCGTCGTACTTCACGCCCAGGCGCTGCACCATGTCGCGGGAATCGGTCACCGAGATGTCCGCGGTGTAGCGCGAGGGCATCATCACCGCGTGCACCTTGTCCGCGCCCAGCGCGTCCACCGCCACCGCCAGCGTCAGCGCGGAGTCTATGCCGCCGGACAGGCCCAGCAGCGCGCCGGGGAAGCCGTTTTTGCCGATGTAGTCGCGCACGCCGGCCACCAGGGTGCGGTAAACGCTTTCCAGCGGGCCGGGCAGGGCCGCCTTGGCGCCGGGCAGCAGATCGCCGCCGTCGAAATCGACGATCAGCAGTTCGTCGTCGTAGGCGGCGGCCTGGGCCACCACCTCGCCGGCGCGGTTGACGGCGAAGGAGGCGCCGTCGAACACCAGTTCGTCCTGGCCGCCGGTCAGATTGACGTAGGCGAAGGGCAGGCCGGTTTCCTCGGCGCGGAAGCGCACCACGTCGTGGCGGGTTTCAATCTTGTTGCGATGGAAGGGCGAGGCGTTGAGCACCACCACCACGTCGGCGCCGGCGTCGGCGGCCTCGGCGGCCGGGTCGACGGACCAGACGTCCTCGCAGATCAGCACGCCCACCTTGGCCTCGCCCTGCTGGAACACCAGCGGCGCGGCGCCCGGGGTGAAGTAGCGGCATTCGTCGAACACTTCATCGTTGGGCAGCAGCATCTTGTGATACTGGCCCAGACGGTTGCCGTCGCGCAGCACGGTGGCGGCGTTGAAGCGATCCGCGCCCATCCGGGCCGGATGGCCCACCACCAGGGTGATGCCGTCCAATTCCAGCAGTTCGTCCAGCGCCTGGCTGCAGGCGCGGTAGAAACTGTCGCGCAGCAGCAGGTCTTCCGGGCTGTAGCCGGTCAAGGCCAGCTCCGGCGTGACCAGCACGTCCGCGCCCTGGGCGATGGCCGCGTGGGCGAGGTCGAGGATTTTGCGGGTGTTGCCGGGGATATCGCCGACAACGGGGTTGAACTGGGCGAGCGCGATACGCATCTTGATAGGGAACCGAATGTTTCGAGATAGATGGAATTTTACCTGATAGACGGCGCAAACGCCCGAGAGGAATCATGGTGTCCTTGCAATTGCACGAGAGAGTGGGCGCCTGGAGCGCGGAACAATGGGCGGGCCTGGGGGAAGGCGGCAATCTGTTTGTGGGCCGGCCGTGGCTGGAGGCGCTGGAGCGGGCGGCTTGCGTGGGCGAGGCCAGCGGCTGGCTGCCCTTGCCGCTGGGTCTGGAGCGGGACGGCCGCTTGCAGGCGCTGGCGCCGGCCTATTTGAAGCGGCATCCGCGCGGCGAATACGTGTTCGACTGGGCCTGGGCGGAAGCCTATGCCCGCGCGGGCCTGCAATACTATCCCAAGCTGGTGGTGGCCTCGCCGTTCAGCCCGGTGGGCGGCCGGCGGCTGCTGGGCGACGCGGCGGCCTGGCCGCAATTGATCGCCGGCCTGGAGCAGGTGGTGGACGAGCACGGCCTGTCGTCGGCCCACGTGCTGTTTCCCGCGCGGGAGGAGGCGCAAGCCCTGGACGAGGCCGGCTGGCTGCTGCGCGAAGGCGTGCAGTTTCACTGGCGCAACCGCGGCTATGCCGACTTCGACGCCTTCCTGGCCACGCTGAGCCGCGACAAGCGCAAGAAGATCCGCCAGGAGCGGCGCAAGGTGGCCGAGGCCGGCGTCAGCGTGCGGGCATTGCGCGGGGAGGCCATCGCCGCCGAGGACTGGGCGTTTTTCTACCGTTGCTATCGGCAGACCTATCTGGAACGCCGTTCCGCGCCCTATCTGAATCCGGCCTTCTTCGCGCTGCTGGCGGAGCGGCTGGGTTCGCATTGCCTGATGTTCGTCGCCGAGCGCGACGGCGCGCCGCTGGCGGCCAGCCTGTGCCTGGTGCAGGACGGCGTGCTGTACGGGCGATACTGGGGCGCGGTGGCCGATATTCCCTGCCTGCATTTCGAACTGTGCTACTACCAGGGCCTGGAGTACGCGATCCGCGCCGGCCTGCAATGCTTCGAGGGCGGCGCCCAGGGCGAGCACAAGCTGGCGCGGGGTTTTGAGCCGGAGCGCACCTGGTCCGCCCATTACATTGCCGATCCGCGTTTCCGCGCGGCGATTGCCGGCTGGTTGCGGCGCGAGCGGGAAGGGGTGGGCGAGTATGTCGACGCCCTTTTTTCTCATTCCGCTTACAAAACACTTGCGCCGGATGAATAGGGCTTATATACTGCGCAGCCTCTGTGAACGAAACGCCAAGCGCCTTGTTTCACGGGGATTCTGGAGAGGTGGATGAGTGGTTTAAGTCGCACGCCTGGAAAGCGTGTTTAGGGTAATACCCTAACGGGGGTTCGAATCCCCCCCTCTCCGCCAGAATCGACAAAAACTGCCCTGGCGGTTTTTTTATTGCTCCGGCCCGACCGGCGCAAACAAGCAAGACACCTCCGGAGAGGTGGATGAGTGGTTTAAGTCGCACGCCTGGAAAGCGTGTTTAGGGTAATACCCTAACGGGGGTTCGAATCC